>JANYLR010000052.1 GCA_025363715.1 Holophagaceae bacterium
CAGCGGCCTTTTAAGCCGTTGGCCGCGGGTTCAAATCCCGCAGGGCCCACCAAGTTCCACCCCATGGGGCTATCGTCTAGGGGTCAGGACACCGCCCTTTCACGGCGGTAACACGGGTTCAAATCCCGTTAGCCCTACCAGCAAAAGAGCCTAGAGAAATCTAGGCTCTAGTTGTATTTAGCCGACAAGTCAATTTGGTGAATCCCGAACTTACTGCAAGATTTACTGCAAAGGACTTCAGGAACCTTCCTGAGCCCCAGGGGCCCTCACAGTCAGCCCACCTGCGCATCGATAGGGGTGGGCGTCTCGTCCACCAGGCCGAAGGCAGAACCACCCATCCCCTCGAAACCCCTGCCAGTTCCCGATTCCCCAGCACGACGGAGAATCCAGACACAGGATCCAGCGCGCTTCGTGTCCTGGAGATCCAGTCGCCACCCACCATGAACCGCGCCGATGGTGCGCAACAGGAGGCGGCCCAGGCTGCGGCTGGTGAGCCCCTTGGGGTTCACATTCAGTTCCTCGATGGCCTCATTCAGCGAACGGTGGCGCGGCTCCTGGGACTGGAAGAGGTTCCATACCTGTTCCGTGGTGAAAGGTGTGGTGCCGAACACATCACCCAACCCCAGCACTAAGGAACCCTGCGCCGCCCGTGTGGAATCTGCACGAACGCCCAGCGCTTCCCGCGTGTCGCAGTCCACGCCCATCACCCAATACACGGCGTTTCGCACCAGATCGCTCCACTCCTCGAAGGAGCCCCAATTCTTGAGGCCGAAGGAGGGCCGCCCGGCATGGCAGTAGGCCCGGAGAATCGTCAGCGCGTCCCTGACGAACTCGGAGTGATGTTTTCGAACGTGGCTTACCAGGTTGGGGATTCGGAAACCCGTCCGCTCTTCGGGCCGCTCCACCTGGGGTTCCAGGCGAATGTGGAGACAGCGACGGACCCCTTCGGCAGAGAGCACCACGTTGTTGCCCGTCGTGATCCACAGGGCGTTTTGAGGCACTTGAATCGTGGTGGACTGCCCAAGAAGCCTGCCTTCAAACATGGGAAAGGCCGTCACCAGGGCGTTCCACTGCCTGGACCCAAAAGGGGAAGGCGCCTCGTCCAGCAGCACCATCCGCACGCCGTCCCGCAGGGTAGACAACGCCATCTTCTGAAGCTCGTCCCCTTCCCTCGGGGCCACTCCCACCGGCAATGCTCGCCCCAGGTTAAGCTGTCCGGTCAACTGGGCCAGCAAGCCTTTCCCTGATCCCTGTCCATTGGCCTCAATGAAAACAAAGGGGACCGGGCCAGGAATGGCGTAGCGCGCAAAAGGGGTGAGCGCGAACGCCAGCCAGGCAGCGGCGTGGGCATCCGGACTCGGGCGCTCCGCGAAGGGGAATTCTGCCACCAGAGCCAGGAGGCGGCCAGCGGCCAGGATTGCTTCTTCGAGCCCAGGCTCTTCAGGCATGGGCGGGAACGGGTGCAGCGGCGCGTAGAAAACCCCGCTGGCCGGGTCCAGGCCAGGCTCTTCCAGGATGGTGCCGTCCGGCAGGAGCACCGGCACTTCCACGAGGGCCTGGAGTTCGGGAAGCACCTGGAGCTTGCTGCTCGAAAGCACCATGGGCGCCAGCCATTCCGGCACAAGACAGTCACGGGTGAGCCCCTCGGCATTCTCCTTCACGAACCTCACATGGCGACTGAGTTGCTCCCGCAGCCAGTGGGGCGAAGCCTCGCGGATCAAAGGGCTTCCCTGGGGGAGCCTCAGTCCCGAGCGATCCTTTGCCCCTCGATGCTTCCACACGAAAACGAACCGCTTGCCCCGGAGGTAGTACCCACCCTTCTGCTCCAGCACTTCGACCGCCGCCCGCACCACCTCGTGTTCCGGCGGACAGACGAGGATTTCGCGCCGCCCCAGGGGATCGGCTCCCAACTTCCGCCGGTCCCACTCCTGGAGCCCCTCTTCCACCGCCGTGAGTAGAGCGGCCCAGCGCAGTTCGGGGTCGGCTTCCCGGTAGTCCTTGGGGCCCTTGCCATCCGCGCCGTTAAGCCCCGGCAGCACCACCGCCGGGAAGACCTTCCGCAGGCGCGCCATGGCCTGCACGCCGGGACGGTCACGATCCAGCACAAGGACCACGGGGATCGAAGGATAGTAACGCTGGAGCGCCTTCCGGATGGATTCTGCGCTGGTGTTTGCCGTGATTCCGGCGAAGACAAACTCGCCGCTCTCGCGGTCGAAGGCATCCCAGCGCCCCGCGACAGCATCCCACACACCCTCGAAGACCACGATGGCCCTTGGACTGGCGAAGGGATCCGTGAGATATAGTCCGCGAGCCCCCATGGTCCGGAGCATCCGCCCCGGCCCGCGAGGCGCAGATTCTCCGGGGCGCAGGGACACAACCGGCGCGAAGTGGCGCACTTCGACGCCCACCAGTCCAGGCTCTCCATACAGTGGCGCCATGAGGACCGGCCACCCCTCGCGCTCCGCCGCATCCAGCACAGCGGGTTTGGGCAGCAAGGGCATCAGGTCCGGATCGGCAACCAGCCGATTCACGACGCCCCGGCTGAGTCCGCGAATTCCGCAAAATTCGTCAAGGAAAGTCCCCGCGAAGCGGCGCCCTTCTTCCTGGATGTCCAGGGGCACGCCCGCGCTGTAGATCACCTCCCAGGGCCGCCGGTGCACCTGGCGCACCAGTTCCCCCGTGTCGGCGAAATAGGTCACGGGCTGCGGCCCGAGCCCCGCGCGGGCGTGGGCTTCGGCATGGGGGCACATGGCCGTGGGCCTGCCCTCCACCTGATACCGAGGATGGCCGGAATGGATGACTTCTTCAGACTGGCAGACAGGACAGGGATGCATGACTACTCTCCCTGAGCCCAGTCCGCGCTATCGGCGAGGTCATCTCGCGTAAGCTGCGAACCCACTGACGGGAGGCTGGCCAGGTAGGCCATGGCAGCCTCATGGGAGATCACGGTCCGCCGCCCTCGTTTCTGGGCCTTCAGCCGCTTGTCCTTGATTTCCCGCTTGATGGTGCTCACGCTGACGTCGGAAATGGCGGCAAGGGCCTTGATGGAGTAGTACTGCCGCTGGGTCTCATAGGTCTCCGGCAGCACCTCGGCCAGGGGAATAGCCTGGACGCCGAAGGCTGTGGCCCGCAAAGGCAGGGGCTTACCCAACGTGATGGCCCCATGGACGGCCACAAGGAACATGCGGGGTGCAGTGTGCTTCATGAATCACCTCGAACACTGGCCCAAAGGGCCAGGAAGGTGGAGCTTGCCCAGGCCTCCGGCGAGGCCGAGAATGGCTAGGCCTTGGGCCTTATAAGCTCCGGGTGGTGCCTGTGGGCTGCTCGCCTCGAATCGAACCAGCCCACGGGCGCGGTTGGTGCAGTTGATAGATCGGCTTGGGTCAGGTTTCAGGCATGGCTACATCTCAGGCATAGGCGTTCCTCCTTCCAGCGGGAAGCACACGACCCCGGGGAATCGGGGGTTTGTGCGTCTGGAAGGAATCTGAATCCAGGGGCTTGCCTGCGGTAGGGCATTCCTCAGTTGGACACTTTTTATGGGGTTTTCGGAGCGAACGCCTTCCCCTTCCCACGGAGTTTGACGCGGAGACTTCGCCCCTGATAGGGCAATCGCGCAAGGCGCCACCAGGCAGCCAGCATGAATCGAATGGGGCCGATCCCGATGCGCTGAAGATCTTCCAAATTCAAATCTCGAAGCAGCACCTTGATGTGGAGACTCGGCGTCGGGGCTTCCAACTCATCAATTGCTGCCCGAATCATTGCGTTGAAGTCCTTCAGACCTCCCTGGTCGCCGCCGATGTATGAATTAGGTCCAGCAGGGCGAACACAAAGCAGGCCACCATTTGGATTGATTCCTCGCTGAAGCTCCCTGGTATAAACCGTATAAGGATCTACTGCAATGTCGCCGTTTGTTCGCCAAAGCATGTATCCCCACATCAATCCCTTTTCACCGTCAAATAAATGTTTTTGAAGCCACCACTCTCCCATATCAACTGAGAATTTTAGCCCTTTTTCATATACGCCATTCGGATCTGGAAGAGGAGGGAAGTCAGGATCCGATTTTCTGGCAGTCCTTCTTTGCTCGATCTTGTATTTAATTGAATCCACCCAACATGTGTATAACCATGCTATAAATTCTATTTTTCCAGGTATTTCTGCTTGAATCCATTGTTGATAATCCAACATTTCATCTGGCCTTAGCCCTTCTTCTCCTTTTTTCGCCATACCCCATGTATAATCACTTTCACTTTCTTTTAACCTTTTATTCCTTGCTGATCGCTTGTGCGTGAACCCCAAATAAATACCAATGGCAGCATCACATTGACCTTTAAATAATTCTGAAAATAATCTCTGTAAAGCAATGCCCATCCATCTTGCCTCTTCGTGGACGGCCAGGGCGATGGGGCCTCTCTCTCCGTAGGAGAGGCCGTCATGCAATCGCGCCAAATCCTCTACCGTGCTGGGTCCATTCTTGAGAAAGGACCATACCAAGGCGGCCTGGAGGACCGCAGGCAATCGGCCCCAGGCCCCCGCCGGATCCTCCTTGGGGCGTCCAAACCAATCCTGTTGATTCCAACCTCCAAGCTTCCTGTTCATGGACTCTCTCCGTCTTACAAGGTTTCCGCACACAAGTCTTCATCCACAGTAGATTGTGCCATCCTGTTTGCGATCCCTTGCTCTCATTGGAGTTGCCATGGCTTCGGACTCTCAGGATCCAGCCGTCATCCCATCCTGGCCCAGCGCCATGGAGACCTTCCCGTTTCAGGAGGAGGGCAGATGGGCGGGCCCTCGCGGCAGCATGATCACCCGTACGGGGCTTTTAAGGACCGACTGTGGAAATCCAGCCTACCCCCCCCTGCTCCCTACGGGAGGCCAACCGTGAAGGAAGCCGCCGCCCGCATCAAAATCAACAAGCTCCTCGAAGCCGCTGGCTGGCGGTTCTTCCCGACAGCCCAAGGCCCCGCCAACATCCAACTTGAGGCGAATGCCAAGATCACGATCCAGGCCCTTGATGACCTCGGAGAGAACTTCGAGAAGATCAAGACTGGCTTCATCGACTTCCTGCTGCTGAACGAGAAAGGCTTCCCATTCATCGTTTTGGAAGCCAAGGCGGAGGACAAAAGCCCTCTCGTAGGCAAAGAACAGGCCCGGAAGTACGCCAAGTCCCAGAACTGCCGCTTCGTCATCCTCTCCAACGGGAACCTGCACTATTTCTGGGATCTGGAGCGGGGTAACCCATACCTCATCACGACTTTCCCAACTCCCACCTCTGTCAGCGGCTATCAGAAATCGGTCCCGAATCCACAGCGCCTCATCGATGAGAAGGTGAACGACGATTACATCGTCCTGACCCAGCGCCCAACCTATGCCGCCGAGGCCGCATGGAAGAACGAAGCAGAGCGCCCTGGATTCATTGATTCCAACAGCCTCAGATTCCTCCGGCCCTACCAAAAGAAGGCGATCTACGCCCTCCAGGCAGCCGTGAAGGATGGGCGTGATCGTTTCCTTTTCGAGATGGCCACCGGGACAGGAAAGACCCTCACTGCCGCTGCCATCATCAAGCTCTTCCTCCGGACGGGCAACGCCCAGCGCGTGCTCTTCTTGGTGGACCGCCTCGAATTGGAGGACCAGGCTAAGAAGGCCTTTGCCAAGGTCCTTGCCAACGACTACTCAACGGTGATCTACAAAGAGAATCGAGACGATTGGAAACGGGCCGAGATCGTTGTAACCACGGTCCAGTCCCTGCTCTTCAACAACAAGTACCAGATGCTCTTCTCGCCTACAGACTTCGACCTGGTTATCTCGGATGAAGCCCACCGCTCCATTGGCGGGAACGCCCGTGCCGTCTTTGACCACTTCATCGGCTACAAACTCGGCCTCACTGCCACGCCCAAGGATTACCTCAAGAAATTCGACAAGGCCGCTCCCACCACGAAGGATCCACGGGAATTCGAACGCCGCGTCCTGCTGGACACCTACAGAACCTTTGGTTGCGAGGACGGCCAGCCCACCTATCGCTATTCCCTTCTGGATGGCGTCAAAGATGGTTTCCTCATCAACCCCACGGTCGTGGATGCGCGTACGGAAATCACCACACAGCTTCTTTCCGACAAGGGCTTCACGCCCGATTTCAGTAAGGAGAACAGAGAGGGGGAAGGCAACGGTGAGGAGCAGCAGGAGAGTTACAAAAAGCGGGACTTTGAGAAGAAGTTCTTCTCCGACGCCACCAACCAACTCTTCTGCAAGACCTTCCTTGAGAATGCCTTCCGGGATCCCGTTAGCCAGGAAATTGGCAAATCCATCATTTTCGGGGTCAGCCAGAACCATGCCTCCAAGCTGGTCCAGATCCTGAACCAGATGGCCGATCGCATGTTCCCTGGGAAGTATCAATCGGATTTCGCAGTTCAGGTCACGTCCCAGATCACGGATGCCCAGCAATTCACAATCAACTTCACCAACAACAACCTACTGGGTTCCGGGAACTTCATCCCCACCTACAAAACCAGCAAGGCCCGCGTGTGCGTAACCGTGGGCATGATGACCACGGGCTACGACTGCCCGGACATCCTCAATCTCGGCTTCTTCCGCCCGGTGTTCTCTCCCACGGACTTCATCCAGATCAAAGGCAGGGGCACCCGGAAACACAACTTCCTGGAGCAGCTTTTCGACGAGAATCTGAAGGCTGCGGTTCAGGAACCACGGAAGGCCGCCTTCAAGCTCTTCGATTTCTTCGCCAACTGCGAATACTTCGAGGAAGAATTCGACTACGACCAGGTGATCAAGCTCCCCAAACCGAAGACTGGAGAGGCCTGTGAAGGAGGAGGCGGTGGCGGCGAGGTCGCCGGAGTGTACGAGCACCTCGGCGACGACCTCATTGCCTCTGTCAAGGAAGAAGTCATCGGCTACCAAGGCATGAAGATCGATCGCATGTTCTTCGAGCGGTTCGAGGACCAAGTGCGGGATAACGCCTTTGTAGCAGCCAGCGTGGAAGCGGGCCAATGGGACAGGGTGATCGAGTACATCAACCACGAGGTTTTCGACAAGCCAGATGAATACTACAGCCTGGATAAACTACGCCGCGCCGCCGCCGTGGATCGCCGCCTGACACTACGGGAAATCCTCGAAAAGGTGTTCGGCCTCATCCCCAGCTTCAAATCCAAGGACGAATTGCTGGAGGAAGAATTCGCCAAGTTTGTTGCCGATCACACGCCAGAGGAAGTCGAAGCCATCCCCGCCATCAAGACCTTCTTCAAAGCCTATGCAACCAACGACCAAATTCGGCACATCATCGAATCCAGGAGCTTCACGGACTTGGCCACCAATCCGGTCTTCTCCACCCGTGACTTTAAGGCCGTTCCATCGAAGTTCCGAACCCTTGTCCCCAGTTACATCAAGGACTACGTCCCCTTGAATCAGTTCATCGCCTAGAAAGAGAACATGCTCGATACCGATACTAAACGTCGCATTGACACTGCACGCGACATCCTCGTGGGTAAGGTTCCAGACCCAAAATCCCAAGTGGAGCAGATCACCATCGCCCTGATCTACAAGTTCATGGATGATATGGACGCCGAAGCAGAAGAACTGGGTGGCCACAGGAAGTTCTTCGCAAACGAGTTCGCCCGTTACGGCTGGGCAAAGCTGATGCACTCAGGACTTGGCGGACACGAGACCCTGAACTTGTACGCCGAAGGCATCACGAAAATGCCCGAGAACCCAGGTATCCCACATCTCTTTCGGGATATTTTCAAGAACGCTTACCTCCCCTATCGTGATCCTGAGACACTCCGATCCTTCCTCAAAGTCATCGACGAATTCACCTATGACCACAGCGAACGCCTAGGCGATGCTTTCGAGTATCTACTCTCGGTACTCGGCTCACAGGGCGATGCCGGACAGTTCCGAACCCCACGCCACATCATCGATTTCATCGTCTCCATAATCGATCCCAAGAAACACGAAACAGTGCTTGACCCAGCGTGTGGCACCGCTGGATTTCTCATCTCCGCCTACAAACACATTCTCCGCGCCCACAATCCTTCAGACCTAGGCAAAACCCCCCTCACGCCAGATGAGCGCGGACGGCTGGCCTCCAACTTCAAGGGCTATGACATCTCGCCCGACATGGTGCGGCTGTCCCTGGTGAACCTATACCTTCACGGGTTCACGGACCCGCACATCTTTGAGTACGACACCCTAACCCAGCAGGACAGATGGGCGGATTACGCCGACGTAATCCTGGCCAATCCCCCATTCATGTCCCCAAAGGGTGGTATCAAGCCCCACAAACGGTTCTCAGTTCCGAGCAATCGCAGCGAGGTCCTCTTCGTTGATTACATGCTTGAGCATCTAACCTCCCATGGTCGTGCAGGCATCATCGTCCCTGAGGGAATTATTTTCCAAAACGGCACTGCCTACAGGCGGCTTCGCGAAGTGCTTCTGAAGGAGGCACTTATTGGTGTCATCTCGCTACCATCTGGAGTCTTTCAGCCTTACTCTGGCGTGAAAACATCGATCCTAATCCTGGACAAACGGTTAGCCAAGAACAGATCGAGCATTATTTTTTCTGATATTCAGGCTATCGGCGTGAGCCTCGGAATCAAGCGCACCATTACCGAACGGAACGACCTGCCATTCGTGCTGAAGGACTACGCCGCATATTATGATGACAAGCCATTATCACGGCATTCTTTCCTTGTTGATCGGAACGAAATTGCAATCAATGATTACAATTTAAGTTCGGAAAAATATCGAGCAGTAGAGGTTCGCACCGGTACCCGTATAGTAAGGCTAAAAGAGGTGTGTTCGCTAACGAAGGGCACTTATTCTAGTACCAAAACGGAACCAGGGTCTTACCAACTTATTGTTACTGCCAAAGAACCGCTAACGTCTTCCGATTATCAATTCGAAGGTGAGGCCGTTTGCGTTCCCCTTATCTCCTCCACTGGACACGGTCGAGCGTCCCTGAGTCGAGTTCACTTCGCTTCTGGGAAGTTTGCCGTGGCGAACCTTCTGGCAGTGCTTCAACCGAAGGATGAAGACGTATTGAGAACACGCTTTCTCTATCTTGTTCTCGACCTCCAAAAAGACAAGATTGCGGGACTCATGAAGGGCGCGGCAAACGTAAGCATGAAAGTCGAGGACTTGGCTGAGTTCCAAATCCCATTACCGGACCTGGAATTACAGAAGGAAATCGTCGCGGAGATCGAGGGATACCGGAAGGTCATCGACGGCGCACGCACCGTTCTCGAAAACTATCAGCCGCACATTCCAACACACCCTGATTGGCCCATCATCAAACTTGATGAGATCTGCTCCTTCAAGAATGGTTTGAACTTCAACAAAACCTCCTCGGGGCATTCCGTGAAGATAATCGGAGTAGGTGATTTTCAGAATAATCTCCATTCACCAGTGACTGACCTAAATGAGGTTCATCTGGACGCACCGATCGGCGAGGATTATTTGGTGAAGGCAGGGGACATTCTCTTCGTCAGATCCAACGGAAATCCAGACCTGGTTGGCCGTTCTATGATTATCCCATCACCACCTGAACCGACTACATTTTCAGGTTTTACCATTCGAGGCAGGATTGAAGATGACCGAGCATTGCCACTTTTCTATGCTCACTACTTTAAATCACGTGACTTCGCCGAAATGATCAAGACGGTCGGCCAGGGTGCAAACATTCGAAATTTGTCCCAGGGAATCCTGAACGAACTCAAGGTTCCCCTACCACCCCTCACTACCCAGAAAGCTATCGTGGCCGACATAGAAGCCGAACAAGCACTGGTCAATGCCAACCGAGAACTGATCGCTCGCTTCGAGAATAAGATTCAAGCCACACTCGCCCGCGTTTGGGGCGAGGAGGAGCCAGAAACCGGAGAGGCTGAAGGATGATACAGGTCAAATCCATTAGTCCTGAGTCGAATTTCGCCCATGGTGCAGATTGGGTGCGGGCGGACTTCCACCTGCATACAAAAGCCGATCAGGAATTCAGTTATGCAGGTGATACTAATTTCTACAATAGTAATTACATTGATGCACTTGAGAATGGCGGAATTCGTCTTGGCGTCATTACCAATCACAACAAATTTGATTACAACGAGTTCAAGGCACTCCGTTCAACGGCCAGAAAACGGGGAATCGGCCTACTGCCAGGTGTGGAATTGTCAGTTAACGATGGTTCCAATGGTATCCACACCCTCATTGTGTTTTCCGATCAATGGCTTGCCGACGGCAAAGACCACATCAACCCATTTCTGACCGTGGCTTTTGAAGGGAAAGTGGCTACGCAGTACGAAAATGAAAATGGGCGCTCTTCGCATTCGCTGATCGAAACGATTCGCAAGCTAGAGGGATACCACAAGGATTTCTTTTTGATTTTTGCCCATGTCGAACAAAAGAGCGGACTATGGATGGAGCTTGACGGCGGTCGACTAGAGGAACTCGGTCAAAATGAATTTTTCTCGCGCCGAACGATGGGTTTCCAAAAGGTCCGTACCCACGATAGATCAGGGAAAGACCGGCCATGTCGCACAAAAGTGCAGGCCTGGCTCAAGGATGCATATCCTGCTGAAGTCGAAGGCAGTGATCCAAAGTCAATAAACGAGATTGGCCAAGGCAACTCGACCTATCTGAAGCTCGGGGAACTATCGTTCGAGGCAGTGAAGTTTGCATTATTCGATCATGCCCATCGCGTTCGTTTGTCTCCCCTGGAGCCGAGACCGTCGGCGGTCATCCACCAGGTCCGCTTCGACGGTGGGATGTTAGATGGTAGTGTCATCCCTTTTTCGCCTTCTCTGAACTGCCTCATCGGCCCGCGCGGCAACGGAAAATCCGCAGTGATTGAATGTCTACGCCACGCACTGGGTTTTCAGGAAGTGTCAGACGAGAAATACAAGTCCAGCCTGGTGGATCGCATGCTTACTCCAGCAGGCAAGGTGATTTTCGAGGCCGTGGATGAGTTCGGCAGGGCGGTTCGTGTCGAGCGAGAGCGGTCCGGCCAGCCCTCCGTTTTTCTCGACGACGCCTACCGGGAAATTTCACCCGCCTCAGTCCTAAAGGACATTCTCTATTTCGGCCAAAAGGACCTGTCCACCCGATCCGAGTCGTTCGATGAGAGCTTTCTCGACAGGCTTCTTGCCGACAGGCTCGATGCCAAACCCCAGGAGGAAGAAAGTCTAAAGGAAGGGATCCGGCAAGCAGCCCATCAGCTCAAAGAAACAATCGATGCTTCCGAGAAAATTGCAGCCATTCAGAAAGAGAAGAATGAGCTAGAAGTGCAATTGCAGATTTACACCGAGAAAGGGGTAGACAAGAAGCTTGAAGAAATGACGCTGTTCGACGCTGATCGCCAAGCGATCCTCGGCTGGCAGGAAGAACTAAAAGAATTGGGTGCTGGCATCAAGAAAGTTGCGAACTGGGACGAAGCCGACAATGCATTCCCAGTGTTACGTTCCAAGCGCACCGAGATTATCCGTGAGGACCTCGCCAAAGCCAGAGTGAAATCGGACGAAGCCAAACAATCTGCTAATGCCTCCTTAGCCTGCCTTCGAGATGCCTTCGGGTTCGTAACGGAAGCGACGAAAAAGCTCACGCCGATTCAGGCTGAAATGAAAACCGAAGTTGCGACTCTACAGAAATCACTGAACGAACCGCAGCTCGACCTGGAAGTATTCCGAAAAAAGAAGGCGCGTCTTGAGCAACTGAAAAAAATGCTCGATGCCGGTGCTCAACGGGCGAAAACCGAACAATCGGCTCGCGACCTGCTAGGAGCCGCAGTAACCAACCTCCACGATTTTTGGCGGGAGCACTTCCAGGAGCGCGAAACTGAGGTCCGCAAACTAGAGCAGGAACTCCCTGGGGAAATTCGCATACGGACCGCCTTCAAAGGAAAGCGGAAGGCATTTGAAGAATTCCTACGGGCGGCCATGAAAGGTAGCGGATTGCAGGGTTCATCCTACGATTCGATTCTAGGTGCCTTCATCGACGGGCGCGAGCTTTACCAAGGTCGTGCGGGGCTGGAAAAGCTGCTCACGGAAGCAGCCGCAACCAAGGTCAAGGCCGCATTACTCGATCATTTGGGCGAATTCCTGACATTCCGCACACCGGATTCGACGGAAATCCTTTACCAAGACAAACCGCTTGGTGATTACTCCCTTGGGCAGCGGGCCACCGTGATCCTTCACATCCTCATGCACCTCAGCCGTCACCCCGTGATTCTCATCGATCAACCAGAGGACGATCTCGATAACGAGACCCTCTATAGCCACTTCATCCGCCAGCTCCTGGATCGCAAGGAGACTACGCAGTTCATCTTCGCCACGCACAACCCTAATATTCCGGTTCTCGGCGATGCCGAGCAAGCTATCGTTTGTCGCAAAGAAGGCGACAAGTTCTCATTCGAACATGGCAGCATCGACGCCAAGAGTATCCAGCATCGGATTGTTACTGTTATGGAAGGTGGCGAAGATGCCTTCCGTCGTAGAAAGGAAATTTATCAACTATGGAAGAGTTCGAACTAGGGTCTGTTTTCAAAGTGGGGTGGTGCCGCGACGGGTCCAGCCGCGTGATCCAGGAAGGCGGTGGCCGCAGGGCGATGCGGGACATCGTTCAAGGCCACCAACGCACCTGGGCGCGCGGCTGGCCCCGTCCCGGAGGGCGAGGGGCGGCGCCCGGCGCGATACTGCGTCAAGCTCCTCATCAATAGTCCCGCTATTGCCATCGTCGCTTTCCTTGTCTCGCTTGGGCGGCACCCCTCGCGCGGCTCCATCCCACTTTGAAAACAGACCCTAAGAGATTTAATCCAATCTGGATCGGATTCGCATCCTGGGGGAACTCATCCATCAGCGGAGCCCCAAGTATGCGGTTTGAGTCGCATATAGATTTTTGCAGCGCGAACTAATTGGCGAGATTGGATCCTAAGTGATTGAAGACGCTGCTGAACTGAGCAACTACCTGCCCCTCTCCTTTAAGAGCCCGAAGGAGCAGGAGTACATTGCATTTCTCTGGGATGCCTTCGAGACCAACTACACCCACGGCAAGTACCAGTTCGCATTCCTCGCCTACCACATGCTCACCATGAGCTTCGTCTACTTCAACATCTGGCAGATCAAGCAGACGGAACCTGCGAACTTCGCGATGGGGCTGATCGGCTTTGGCAAGGAGGTGGAAAAGAACTTACTTGAGGCCACTTCTCCATTTGTCTTCAGCACCGTTAACGAACGCACCATCCTGCGCCTCCTGAAGCTCATTGCCTGCGATAACGCCAAGATCGGAACCTACGCCAAGCTTGTGGACGACCGGAACGAAACGGCTCATCCGAACGGCAACATCTTCTTCAGCACCCAGGCAGCGCTCGACACCAAAATCACCGAGATCCTGCGCATCGTGCAGGAGATCCAATCCCATTCCAGGCCGGTAATCGAGCACTGCTACCGGGAGTTCCTGGTGTCCAGCCACGACGCCGATGAGCGTGAATACCCAGATTCAGAGAATCAGATTCGAGAAGTGCTGATCCACGGAAACTACCTTTCACAGCGCGACCTGGACATCTGCCGTGGATTTGCGCTCTCAGGCCTGGTGGCAGAACCAGGGTTCTCGGAGATTCAGGACCTTCACCAGGCACTTCAGGCGGCCTACCCCACAGCGGAATGAGGAGGGCCACGACGATCAGAGGATGGGACCGGATCACCGGTCCCACCCCTCCGCTGCCCGGAAGCTGTGCCAGCGGTCGCCGCCCAGTACCATGTGGTCTGCCAGCGGCACCCCCAGGCTCTCACCGGCAGAGCGTAGGCGGGTCGTGAGGGCCATATCCTCGCGGGAGGGTGTGGGGTCGCCCGAAGGGTGGTTGTGCCAAGCCAAGGCCGTGGTGGCGCCGAAACGAAGCGCTTCTCGGAAGAATTCGCGTGGGCTGATGAGGCAGGCGGTGGCGGTGCCATGGGCCAGCACGCGGTCCGCGAGGAGGTCCCCTTTGGCATTGAGTGCCAACATCCCGAAGCGCTCTTCAGTCCAGCCTTGGACCTTAGGCAGTAAGTAGGTCCCAGCGCTGCGCGGAGAACTGATCCGTGGACGATCCAACCCGCCACGGGTACTGCGGCGATGAACCTCCTGAAGGATGGCAAAGCGAGCCATCTCGGCCTTGGTGAGTCCCAGGGCCTTAAGCTCGGCGGGTCCCATGGCCACCAGGCGACCGAGGCTTTCGGCTTGGTGGAGGATTTCTTCGGCCCGTCCGGGGCGGACGCGGTTCAGCATGGCCTCGATGATCTGGGCATCCGAGAGGGATTCAGGGCCGTAGAGGGCGACCGTCTCGGCCACGGGGAAGCTCTTGGACTGGTTGGTGGTGGATGTGATCGGCTGATCGAAGAGAGGAAGGCTGGTAGGGGTCATGGCGTTTCTCCGTGCCCACCGGGTCGGGGCACGAACACGCCGGGGTCCCCCGCTCCCCAGGGCTGGACCGGGAACGAACCGGGAACCGGGTAGAGAGCGGGTAGGCCCGCCGTGGCGCGGGATTAGGACAACCGGCAGTGCCTGACACGGGAAAGGGCACGGAAAGCCTTGGCCTCCCATGCCCCCGAACTGACCAACCACCGCTCTCAGTCCTTATTCCATTCGATGTGACACCAGCCGCCTAAGAACCGCTGGGTTTATCCATGCTTGCAGGCCCAGAACTCCGAAGAATCCTCAAGGATTCAGCCATCTCAAAGGGAAGATCCAGGTTGAGATCCACAAGGAAATTGTTCATCGCGGCGGCGCCCCCAATCCTTAGGGATGCGGCCATGGTGGCGAATCCAAGCTGTTGGCAGAATTCATACTCCCCCAAGATGGTGGAGTCAGTTTTGGCCTCAGCCCGTAGGGCCTCGACATGTGCCCAGGCCTCCAAAGCTCCCGCATGGGTGTGCGCGAGAAGGCAAGCCACCGCCCAGTACAGAATCTCGGACCCCTTGGGGGAAAGTTCGATCTTCATGATTGATCCTCCTCAGGCGTCAAAGGCCTGTTTGTGAAATCCGTTCCCAACCTCTGAGCGGCCAGCTCTCGAAGAGCCCCGTCCAAATCCAACGCAGCCAATGCCTCTTCTTCGCTCGTGAAGTAGAACCCGAGCACACCGCGCACTTCGTCGTAGTCTGCATCCTCTGGCCCATCCAGGAGGGCTACTTGTACCACCGGCCAGTGCTCCTCCCCCTCGGTGGATGGCAGAACCGCCCGCAGCATGTCCGCAGGCGACAATCCCACTGCCATGAGCGCCCGCCCAACATCAGCCCAAGAGGCTCGAAGGGTGGTGAGGTGGAAGATGATTTCGTCATAGGGGAAACCAGCAACTTTCATCTCTCGGGCTTCCGCCGTCCAGACTTCCCGCTGGCGGAACAGGGTGGCCACCTCAGCATCATTGAGGCCTTCCACCACCAGGTCCTGCACGATGTCGGACCAGCCGTCATCGCAGAACAAGCCCTCCTCGATGATCCCCTCGCCCAAATTCACGAAGCTCTGCCGGATCACAGCCAGTCCTCCTCAGAAAGGGTGCTCCCGGAATTCGCTTCGGACTCCGGATCCGCAGACTCGCTTGGCGGCCTCATTGGCACCTGAAGACACCACTCCGGCAGTTCGACGGCCTTCAGCGCATCTTGGGCAGCGGCCTTGGCCTCCGCCTCGGAATCGGCCCAGGGATCGCCGCCGGGAAGCACCTCGCCCAGGGGCGTGCGCGGGATCTCGATGGGCACGGGGAACCAGTAGGTGAACCCATGCAGACGCCCCAGGGCCACGCGCAGCTCGGACCAGCGGCCCCAGGCGTCCAGGGGCATGAGATCCGCTTCCTTTTCCGTCTCCTTGGCATTCTTGTTCGCAGGAGGAATGCGGCGAGTGAACTTGCCCAGAGCCTTGGAGATCCGCTCGCGCAGCTCATCTTCCAGGTTCCTCGCCAGCCAGATGCGCGTGCCGAAGCCCTCCATAACGGCCTTCCAGTCCTGGGGATACACGTCCTGGAGCAGGCCCAGGTTTTGAATCCCCGCCACGATGGAGACGCCTTTGGAGCGCAGCAGTACCAGGGCGCGCTGGATGTTGTTGATCCTTCCGCAGTCCCCGAATTCATCCAGCAGGAGCAGGATCTTCGAGGCACCCTCAGGCCTGTTCCTCAACCTGCCGAGGAGCATGGCCCAGAAGACGTGCACGGGAGCCTTCAGGGCGTCGCTGTCCTCGCAGTTCATGACGTATCCGCCCCTGGCGATGAAGTCGTCCAGGGTGACGGTGCTCTTCCCTTCGGTGATGGTGCGCACCCGCACGGTTTCCCAGCGGCTCAGGGTTACGACGAGATCCTGGAGCACGGGCACCTGGCTCTTGGGTTCCTTCATGGTGTCCAGGAAGATGGGATCCAGCATCGCCAGAAAGGGCTCCAGGCGTGTCTCCCGGAGGGTCCGGGCGATCTGCTGGATGCTCTCCCAGCGCTTCGAGCGCAGCACCGCCCCGAAGATCACGCGGGCCATGTCGCGCACCCAGCCGTTCGGGTCCTTTGGGTTCTTGGGGAAGATGTAGTCGACCAGGATGTCAAAGTCCTCGGTGCTGCGAATCTCCTCCAAGGGATTCCAGATGCCGCTGCGCGTGATGTGACCGCGCACATCCAGGCCGAATAGGGGACGATCCTGGAATTCGTCTCGGAAGGGCAGCTCGGCCTTGCTGTCCTGATAGATCCAAGGAACCAGCGAGCTATGCATGATGGGTGCATAGAAGCTCGCGGTCTTCCCCGACTGCTGGAGCCCCAGGATGAAAATGTGCCGCGCCAGGATGTCCCAACGAAGGGAAAGCAAGGTGAGATGGCAGCCCTGGTAATGGTCACCCGCCACGATTCGGCACGCGAGCTTGGAGGGATTGCGGTACACCAGCAGCTCGGCGATGGGGCGCTTGTCGGTGTGGGTCGTGCCACCCTCGACCACTCGCACGCTCCACTCTTCGGATACATCGCGGAACCGTGCATCGGCCCGGCCCTCGCCCGCCTTCACGTATTTCGGCTCACGATTCCAAGTGGCCCAGAGCACCAGCGCCAGGATCACAAGCACCGCATGGACTCCCAGGAAGAGCGGGCCGTTCTGGAACGCCCCCCGCACGAAGGCCTCCTGGCCCACAGCCCAGGTCATGCCTAGGCCCAAGGCGAGCAGCACCACACTAAGCGGGAGGGTCTTCGGGGAGCGGCGGTGCAGCAGCAGCCAGCGGGTGAACCACTGGAAACGATCCCGTAGCAGGATCAGGGGATGCTCGCGTTCCACCCAGGTCCAGCGCAGGCCGCACCAGAGCAGACCCAGGAAGCCAAGGAGTGTGCAGGCTATGGAGCCGAACGCCTCCCAGGCACGAAGCAGGTTGAGGAATAGGTTGTTCATCGGTCTACCTCCAGGCCACGGCATGTGGCGTTGTGAATGGCTTGAGCGGTTTCAGCGGTGACTTGGGCGGCCTTGGCGGCAATGCCCACCACGGGCACCCAGCCCGCCACCTGGAAGGCCCGCCGAAGGGGCTCGGGCAGGCTGGCGTTCGCTCCAGCGGCGCGGGCGGCGGTCTTGCCGAGGTCCAGGGCGCCCCCGGCAATGGTCTGGCCCAGGGACAGGGGCGAGAGGGTGAGCACATCCTTGGCGGCTCCGGCAGTGGTGCGGGCCGTCGCGCTGGCCGCCCGCCCTGCGAGGCCAAGCCCACTGGGAATCAACTCCTGGCCGGTGGCCAAGGCTGCCCGTGCGGCTCCCTGCCCAACGGCAGCGCCGGTTCGGATGGCCCCCTGGCCAAGTTCCTTCCCGGCCTGGGCCAGATCCTGGGCCGCCTCCTTCCCGGCGACCTTCAGGCTGGCGCCCGCCGTGGGAAGGGCCGTCACCAGGCCCACGCCCAGCTTCAGTGAAGCCTGGGCCACATGCACGCTGCTGCGGGCAGCGGCCTTCGCGGCCTCCTGGGCCGCCCCAAGCGCCGTCTGCGTCGCCTCCTGGGCCAGCACCAGGGTTGCACCCGTGAGCTTCCGGACAGGCCTGGGCACGCCCAGGCTCTTCAATCCCATGTCCACAGCCTGTCGGGCCAGTCGCCCGCCACTGCGCGTGCCCCTCTGGATTGCCCGTCCACCGGTATCCACGGCCCGCCCGAGTCTGGCCTTGGCAATGCCGACCTCGCGGGCGGTTTCCCGACGTTCCAGCCGCCGCAACGCCCCGGTGCGGCGATGCTCCACCTGTTCCAGCTCGGCCAGGTGCCTAGGGCTCCCAAGGGCTCCCCGTGCCTCATAGCGTGCCTGGACGGCCCGCATCTCCACCTGGTAGCGATCCTCCACAAGTCCGCGAGCCCGCCGCTCGAAGGGCCGAGCAGCCTCGGTCTTCCGTTCCGGCGCGGCCCGTTTCACGGCCTCTCGGCGCTCCTGCTCGTTCTCCTTCTGGGCCCGGATCACCTCCTGGAGGCGGGCCCGCTCCTGCTGGAATCGTCGATGTGCGGCCCAGTCCTGGATCCGTGGCTCATCTCCCCCGAATTCCCGGTCCCAGGTCTTCTGCACCTGGCCGTAACGCCCCAGGGCCCGCTCGGGCATGGGGCCCGCCACCGCCAAGTGGTAATGGAAGCGCCCATCCTGCTCATGGATGGCGAGCACATACGGGCGTCCTTTGGCGTAGACCTTTGCCAGGCGATCTCCAGCCTCACGAACTGCGCGATCTGGATCCTCCGGACAACGGGCTCGGATCGCCTCACACTCCGAGTGGCTCGGGGCCACGATGATCTCGTGGTAGGCCGCTTGGGGTCCTCCCAGCACCTCGGCGGCCTGGTTCGGGGTCAGCTCCTGCCCCTCGGCCCCCAGAAGGCGCACCGAATCCCGGTCATGTTCGCTGGCCAGGTAGTGCATCCGCCGGTTGCAGGCGGGCGCCTGGGTGCGTCCTCGGAAGCCAGGGCTGAACCCGGCCTTGATGATGGGCATCAGCCCTCCCCACGCAGGGCGCGCATCTTGGCCTGGGCCGAGGTTGTGATCTCCGCAGCTCGGGGACTGGACTCCACTACGCCGAGGAGGTGGGCGTAGCTCAATTGGCAGAGCCCCACCACACCGGATAGGGTCTGGAGGATCTGCGCCTCGCGCTCCGCCTGGCCCTCTTCGACCTTCCTTAAAATCGCCACCAAGGCCTCGATGCGGGTGGCATGTCGCGCCTGCTGTTCCACCACTCCCAGGAGGGTGCGTGCCAGGGATTCGAGCCGAGGGCCGAAGGCCTCTTCGGCCATGCGCTCCCGCGCCTCCTCCAAAAGGTCTCGCAGAGCCTGGGTCTGGCTCACACCCTTCCGCGTGGCCAGCTCCACCAGCACCTTCCAGCATTCGGCCCCTACGCGGGCATGCACCACGGTTTGGGCATGTCGCGAGGCCCTGAGGGATGGGGGTTTCTGCTCGTTCATGGTGCATCTCCTGTTGCGTCCCGAGCCGAGCGCCACGCAAATGCACCATCTCCATCCCTGTCGAAAGACAGGGCTTGGCCTGGAGAGGCCACAGTCACGCGCCACGCCGAACTTGCCACCCGAAGGGTTCGATCTGCGATCGCCCTGCATCACCCTTCGTGCAACCTCAGCGTAGTGGTTCGTCACGCCTCATCAAGTGGCCAAAAGCAATTGAGCCATCCAGATACAACAAGAACTCTCACGACCTTCCAGGGAAATGCCTGGCAGAGACCCAGGTCACCTACTACCCGCGATTCTTCTCGACAAAGGCTCGCAGCTCACTCTCAGTGAAGAGAAGGCGCCGTCCAATGCGGACAGGGGTGAGCAAACCTGATTTCAGAAGGACATAGACGGAGGACCGTGAAATCCCCAGAATCCTTCCGGCATCCCTCACTCCATAGACCATGGGCTGAATACCGTCCAAGAGCTTCGTTCCAGTGGGTTCTGGTTTTGGCTTCTCTACAGGTTTTTCGACGGGCTTCTCGACAGCCCTCGCAGTCCGACTTCCCTGAACTTCTTCGATATCAATTGTCATCGTCACCAGGTAACGCATGGGTCTTCCTCCTTGCTCCCCAGGAGTCCCAGTGTGGTGTTCCTGGTGGCGAGTCAAAGTAGACCAAACCGGTTGGGTTTCAGGGGAATTGGGGGAATCTCGGCCTTCCTCTCTTCCAAATTCTCCCCCCCCCCCCTTCAGTCCTCCTCTCATTTCCGTCATGGCAGAGCAAGAGCGGCGCAGGGGATGGCGCGCAAAGCGAAGCGGCCTTCAAGGCGGAGGGCTCCCTCTGGGAGACCGCCTTGAAGGCTTGCGCGCCAGGCCCGGAGACGCAGCATCCTGGTCCGACGGAATGGGGGCAAACGCCCTTGCCGTTGGGACTGTGGACCACAGGGGTTTCCTGGCTATCGGGGGTTAAGGCAGTTCCATGGGGGCTCGAAGGTCCCCCTTTCCGTGTTCAAGCAGGGGCTACGTTCACAATCCGTGAACACGAATTTAAATTGAACAAACCCTTGACTCAGCCTCCTAAATGGACGATGTTCACTAATTGAATGCGTTCACGGAACACGTACACAATTCGAGAATGAACATGAAACCTCTCCTAGAAACCGAAATGATCGACGCGGCCCTGGCACGTTTCGCGGCTCAAACAGGGCTCCGGGCTGTCCGGGAGCCTCTGGAGGGCCGACATGGCCCAGACGCGCGGGTCCAGATTATGGATGGCCCTCGCCAATGGACCTTCGACGTGGAGTGCAAAAATCGGGTGGACCGACTCAGCATCCTCCAGGGGGCCCAGGCCCAAATGGGGAGATTCGAGAAAAAAGGCCTGCTCATCGTTCCCTACTTGGCCCACGGACTGGCCCGGCATTGCCCGGACATGGACATCCCCTTCCTCGATACCGCCGGAAATGCCTTCCTGAAGGCGGAGGGGTTGTACGTGCTGGTGGCAGGGCAGAAGCCGGACAAGACCTATCTAAGAACCGAAAAGCCCATGCGTGCCTTCGACCGGACAGGCCTCCGGGTGGTGTTCACGTTGCTGGCTGCCCCTGACCTGATGCAGGCCACCTACCGCGACCTGGCCAAGGCGGCGGGAGTGGCGCTTGGAACGGTGGGCTGGATCCTCACCGATCTCCGGGAACATGGATTCCTGGCTGAAATCGAGGGCCACCGCCGCTGGATTGACCTTCATAGAGCAGTGCAGGCCTGGACAACGAACTACCCCCTTCGCCTGCGCGAACGCCTGCGCGTTCGCCGCTTTGCAGCCAAGGATGACACCTGGTGGGAGAACGCGAACCCGGGGGCCTTCGACGGCTTCTGGGGAGGGGAGGTGGCTGCGGCCAAGCTACACGGCGATCTGATCCCCAAGACCGTCACGATCTACCTTCCCGAGGACCGGAAGGATTTCCTAGCGAAACATCGGCTCCGAGCGGATCCCCAGGGTCCCATCGAAGTGCTGGATGTCTTCTGGGACTTCCCCCCTGCACCGGAAATCCCCGAAGGCATCGCGCCCCCGCTGTTGGTCTATACGGACCTCTTGACCATCGGAGATCCTCGTACTCTCGAAGAAGCCCGGAGAATCCATGAGCACTACCTGGCTTGACCTCAAGCGCCCATTGGATCCGCGCCTGGACCGCCTGCTGCGGGACCTGGACGACCTCTTCCGCAGCCAAGGGATCGCCTACCTGCTCACAGGCGGAATGGCCCGCGAGATCCTGCTGCACTACGGCCACGGCTGCGCGACAGGGCGCGCCACGAAAGACGTGGACTTCGGCGTCACCCTGTCCTCTTGGGAAGACTACGAGGCCTTGCGCTCAGCCCTGGTGGGCACAGGAACCTTCCGGCCCGACCCCAAGGAAACTCAGCGAATGATCCATCGGGATCCCGGCACTGGACTCGAAACCAAAGTGGATCTCGTGCCCTTCGGCGCTATCGCCGGACCCGATGGAGCCCTGGCTTGGCCTCCTGATGGCAGCCATTTGATGCGCGTCCTGGGCTACCCCCAGGCACTCGCATCCGCCATTCATCTTCGTCTGGACGAAACGAAATGGGTGCCCCTGGCCTCGGCTCCAGGGTTGGCGTGCATGAAACTGGTCGCCTGGAGGGACCGGGGCGACGCCAGACTTGGCCGCGATGCCGTGGACTTCATGGAACTCCTCCACCAGTATTCCCATGTGCTCACCGACCAGGAACTTTACGACGATCATCCGGAAGCCATGGAACGCTACGGATTCAGAGCAGAGCCCGCCGCCGCATTCATCCTGGGCAAGCAGGTGGCACTCCTCGCGGATGATCTTCTGCGAGAGGTGATCGACAACGCTCTGAACGATGCATCCAAGCGGAAAATGCTGGACTACTTCCTGCGAGAGCGCAGCTTTCAGGATTCAGACGCCCGCCTGGAGGAGGCTTCGCACCTGCTGGAGGCCTTCGAGACAGGCTGGCGCGGCTGATTACCCCTCAAGGGTGACCGGGTCCCTCACTGGAATCGCTACCTGCTGTTAGATTCAGCCTCGGCGAAAGCTGGCGGATCGTGTCCGTCACATACTTCTTCGCCAGATGACCGTAGTGCTTGTCCACCATGCGCGTGCCCTTGTGGCCAAGCTGCTCAGCCACCACGGCCAACGGCACGCCAGCCATGATCAGCGTCGAAGCATAGGTATGCCTCAGTTCGTGGAAGGAGAGTCCGTCTTCGATCTCAGCGTCCTTCACCGCCTGGTTCATCGGTCGGACCTGATGGCCGCGCTTCCATTCCATGCACTTCTCCGTCAGGAACATGCGCTCTGACTTCTTCCGGCCTTCCACGATGTCCTTGAAAAAGGCAATGCCCTCATCGCTGAGCGCAATGTAGCGGCTCTCTTCTGACTTGGTTTCGGAGGTCACGAAAACCTGTCCGGTGCGCTCATGGAAGTCTCGAACATGCATGAGTCGGGACAACTCGCCGTATCGTGCCCCTGTGAACAGCGCCGCCTGAACAAGTTTTCTGAAATAAGGCGGGCAGGCGTCCACCAGCGTCTTCTGGTCATCGACCGACAGGAACCGAAGCCGGGCGCTATCGGCCTTCCTGAACGGTTTGACCATCCGCCAAGCCGTATTCGGACAACTCACTCTCTCCATTTCCAAGGCCTTGTTCAGGGCCGCTTTCAACACGGTCAGGATTCGGTTAGCGGTACTTCTCCGGCGGCGCTTAGCCTCAAAATCGTCAGGCAATTCCCGGAACCGCTGCTCTGCACTTTTGGCGGTGCGCAGTCTCGCGGGCGAATCTGCGAGATCCTCGAACCACTCCTGGATTTGTGATCTCGTGAGCTTCTCGACCAAGTGGTCGCCGAAAGCGGGAAGGATGTGGGCATTGACCACGCGGAGCGTGTCCTTGCTGGCACGACCACCAGCCTTCTCGTAGCTGCTCATGTAGTCCGCCATGCATTTGCGCACGGAGTACGGCTCTTTCGGAGTCTCTGAGGCTGGAGCAGCGAGTGCCTCTGCCTCGGCCTTGCGCCAGGCCAAAGCACCTTCCTTCGCCTCGGCGTAGGTCAAGGTCTTGATATGCGCCGGAGTCCCGCTGTCATCGGCAAAGCCGATGTCCTTCTGCTTCCGCGGTGGCTTGGCCTCGGGGAGGTAGTACTTGGCGTACCAAACCCCACCGCGCTTTCCGCGGCGATACCCAAGGGCGCATCCTTCCTCGATCACCTCCCAGTAGGGCTCGTGGCGCGGCTTGCAGTTCTTTGCCCGAGCCGTGGGGGTGTCCATCTTGGGGGTGGCTTGCCTCTTGGCCATGGTTGTCCTTTGGGAGACCATCCTGCCAGAGAATTTACTGCAAACTTACTGCAAACCGATATTGAACCTTCAGGAACCGATCAGAACCCTCATGATCATTTGTTTCTTGTTTTTCATGCACTTACGAAATTGCCTACAAATCCAGAATGGCTCATAAAGGGTCATACACCGCCCTTTCACGGCGGTAACACGGGTTCAAATCCCGTTAGCCCTACCAATTTGGCCGCCGCAAGGCGGCCAAATCTTTATAGGGCTAACGGGATTTGAAGTCGCTGAAATGCTGGCAGGTAGGCGCCCGCTCCGGCAGTCCGGTGGACTGCCGGAGCGGATCAGCGCCGTGCCAGCCCTGACTCGGGCTCACGCCCTCGCCCCTTCGGGGCCGCCATCGCCTTCGGCGATGCGGTCCTATCCTCCCTTCGCTCCGCTTCGGTCGGATGGTCGCGCGGCCGGAGCGTTACCCCGCAGCCGCAGGCGGAGGGGTAACGCGGAGGAAATCCCGCGATGGGTGGTGAGCGGGTGAAATACAGAGAACGCTGATGGGATTTGAAGTCGCGAAGCTGGGGCGGGTGGTGCCAACTTCCTACTAATGTGCTACTAGTACATGCCAATTTTAGTAGTTAGTAGACGATAAATATCTATTTCTAATCCACTTGATGAACTGGCCTAAGCACCCATTCCAGGATGACAAGCTCCGCTCCTCTAGTGCAGACCTTCTCGGTCTGGCCCACTCCACTCCATTTTTTTATTTCGCGAATCACGAATTTCGCTATTCTCGAATCACGAATCAGGTCTAACCTTTTCCCATGGTGCTGAAGCCGCAAGATCTCCTCGTCGTCTTGAAGCTCTGGGTCTCCAAGGGCCAGGGATGGACCTACCCCGCCCTGGCGAAGGCCCTCAAGATGAGCACCTCCGAGGTCCACGGGGCCGTCAAGCGCGCCCACGCGGCGGGCCTGCTCATCGAACCGAAGGCCGAAGCCCGGCCCAACCCCAAGGCCCTGCTGGAATTCCTCCTCCACGGCGTGAGGTACGCCTTCGCGCCTGATCGCGGGGAACGGACGCGGGGCATCCCCACCGCCCACGCGGCGCCTCCCCTGGTGGAAGCCTTCCAGGCCTCAGACGAGCCGGTTCCGGTATGGCCCTATCCCCAGGGCAAGGTCAGGGGCGAGTCCTTCAGCCCCCTGTACCGCTCGGCACCGGAGGCGGCGCTGGAAGATCCGGCCCTGTACGAGCTGCTGGCCCTGGTGGACGCCATGCGCGGCGGCCAGGCCCGGGATCGCAGTCTGGCCAAGCAGGCCCTGATGGAGCGCATCCAGTGAAAACGGGGGGCCCGAACGCCGTCATGGTGGAGAAGGTGGCCGTCCACCTCGGCAATCCTCGGCCGATTTCTTCGGAATGACAGTTTCATCGGCTCGATCCAGGGCAACCTGCCTCCAGACCGGGCCAGCCAGGCGAGATTCCCGGCCTTGATGGAGCGGATCCAAGTGTTGAGCCGCCAGCCCTGATTCGGGCTTACGACCCTCGCCCCTTCGGGGCCGACATCGCCTTTGGCGATGGGGTCCTATCCTCCGGGGGTCGCGCGCGCTGCGCGCTTCCGCTCGCAGGCTCGCGGACCCGGAGCCTCCCTTCGCTCCGCTTCGGTCGGATGGTCGCGCGGCCGGAATGTCACCCCGGAGCCGCAGGCGAAGGGGTGACGCGGAGGGAATCCCGCGATGGGTGGTGACAAAACCACTGTCAGATGCCATTTGGCGGGATCCGAAGTCGTTGAATCCCTGGAAGCTAGCTTCTGGGATGTGGTTTGTCGGACATGGGTTTGCATTTTTCGATTTTAATAATCAGTAAATTATGCTGTTTTTCATTTTGAAATTCAGCGATGATCCCCGACTATGATTGAATTTGAGGAGGACACGAATGGGGACCTCTAGAAGGAAGTATGAAGAGACGCATCGATGGATGACTTTCCAGGTAGACCTCCAGAGGGCCAATCCAGCTTTGTGGGTGCTGCTCGGGGAATCGGCCTCCAAGATCGAGCACATTGCCGGAGTCCCCCTCAAGCCATCCGTCGCGAAGGAACTTCATCAGGTCTATCTGGCCAAAGGCGTGATGGCCACGACTGCGATCGAGGGCAACACCCTCACCGAGGAGCAGGTTCGAAAGGCAGTGGATGGCGAGTTGGTCCTACCGAAATCACAGGCCTACCTCAAGCAGGAGGTGGACAACATCATCCAGGAATGCGAATCAATCTGGGGCCGGTCTCAAAGAAACGAGCTCCAGGCGCTGACGCCGATGCGGGTAAGTGAGCTGAACAAAGCGGTCCTTCGAGGCCTGGAACTAGAGCCAGAAGTCGTTCCTGGCGAGATCCGAGGTCATCGGGTGACCGTCGGGCGCTACCTGGGCGCCCCCCGTGAAGATTGCGACTACCTGTTAGAAAAGCTCTGCGCATGGCTCCCCCAGCTCGCCGCGACGGATCTGCCGGAACTCCGAATGCCGTTTGCAATCATCCAGGCGACGATCGCACACCTTTACATGGCGTGGATCCACCCCTTCGGTGACGGGAACGGGCGAACAGCCCGCTTGATTGAATATCAACTCATGATCTTGGCTGGCCTGCCAAGCCCGGTAGCTCACTTACTCAGCAACCACTACAACCTGACGCGAGCCGACTACTATCGACAGCTCGACAATGCCAGCAAGTCCGGCGGTGATATTGTCCCCTTCTTGATCTACGCGGCCCAGGGCCTTGTGGATGGATTGAGGGAGCAGATCGGGACCATCCGTGACCAGCAGCTTGATCTTGCCTGGAGAGACTACTCTCGAGAGATTCTTGCCGCGAATCCGAGCTCGGTAAACGGCCGACGAGAAGCCGTCCTTAGGGCCCTCACGGAAGCCAGAGATTGGGTAGACATTCAACGAGTGCCAGAGTTGTCGCCTGCGCTTGCAAAGGCGTTTGCGGGCATGACGACCAAGGCGATTTCAAGAGACTTGAATGCGCTAGTGGAAATGGGATTGACGGAGAAGCAGTCTTCAAAAATCAGGGCGAAGGTCGAAATCATTTCCGCCTTTTTGCCACCGCGCAGCATGACTTGAAGGAAACCCGAGTCAGCATCTTGAACGACAGCAAGGATGTCTACCGCGAAGAGGATCTGGCGCGGCGGCGCGACTTCTCGGACCTGCTGCCCCTTTCCGACCGGAGGGGTACCCGGGATCTTCTGACGGCTTAACCAGCGACCACGGCATCCAGCGCCCCCGCACGGTAGGCGCGGACATAGCCCTTCACCAGATTGGCGTAAGCCGGATCCTGTTCGTTGAGGATGGGGAAGGTGCCGAGGATGTGGGCGATGGAATCCTCGTCCCCCGGCGTGTCGAAGCCGTAGGCCAGGAAGAAGAGGGCGTCGAGCTGGGCGCGGAGGGTGCGCCGCCGGGCGGGGTCCCAGACATAGGGGTCGCCCTCGAAGCCGCAGGCCCGGGCCATGGGCTCCAGGGCCGTGCACGTGTAACTCAGCTCCAATGCGCGGGGAGCGACGAGGGATTCCCAGGAGCAGCCGTGGAAGGATTCCCCATAGAAGGTAGGGGGCAACACTGGGAGCTGCTCGACTATAAAAAGGCTGAGATTCTGCCCTCCGATCTTCTGCCGAGTGATGTAATCCAAAATCAGGGTATTCAAGTTCGCCAGCATGCATGTTGTTAATTGAGACGACTGCCTGGTAAGCAGTAAGGAAATACTGTGGCCTGCGCCAACAATGGGGACTGGCGAAACAATGAAGGTTCGAAAATTTGTGGGTGAGGTCACACTCTTGAACGCAATAGCCCAGGCCGGAGGACCGCCGGCAAACCGTTCCTGGACCGCGGATTCCGGCACCCAGTATTGAGGCGTGGGGAAGAAGGCTGGATCGACCAACTGGGCGTCGGTGCTGGGTGCGGGTTGGGCAGGACGCCGGGCATTGGCCAGATTTACCGTGACACCGGCAGCTCGGGGATCGAAGGCTTGCAGCATCTTTCCTTCCAGCAAGGGCAGGTAGCGGCCGTTCGCGCTTCCCCAGGTGGGCAAGGCCCCCGCCTCCTGCCAGGCCCCCAGGGAATTGAGCTGGATCTGGGTTCTGAACAACCCGCTGTCGTTAGCCATATCGAACAAACGCTTATAGGTGATCCCCCAGGGGTCATGAGCCGGTGCATGGCGCTTCAGCACGGGCACGCGCTCGTAGATGCGGTGGGTCAGGGCGTGGTCCTCGGGGCTCCGGAACACGGGGCAGGTGCGGGTGTTGGGGTTCATGCGCCCGAAGTCGTCGGGCTCCAGGTGGATCATGCGCTCGGGAAGCTGGTCGGCTTGGTGGAGGAAGAAGGCCGCTGGGATGCGCGTGGCACCCCCGCCCGCCCCGGTGAAGCCCACGAGGCTGAACTTGAAACTCCGGTGGACACTGGGGAAGAGGCCCTGGCGGTTCTCGAAGTCATAGATGAAGGCCACGCGACGCTGGTCCACCATCTGGCCGAAGAAGCGGGCGTTGCCATAGTCAGTGCAGAGACCTGAGGGCACCACGAACCCGGCCCGGCCAGCCGGTTTCAGCAGACCCAGGGCCCGCTCGGTCATGAGGGCGTACAGGTTCGTATCGCCTCCGCCGAGCAGGGGATAGGGGCCATCCGGCGCGTGGCAGTAGGACAGGAGTTCTTCCCGGACGCGTCGGGCGCTCTGAAATGCTTCCCATAACTGTGGTTCGTTCTGTTCGAGGTCCGCGATGGCGCGACGGCGCTGGGCGGTGGTTTGAAGCCGAGCGATGGCGGGGCGATGCTGGCTGAAGAACTCATTACCATCCAGAGTGATGCGCTCCCATGGCGGATTGGTGAGCACCGCATCAAAGCCGTGCTCCCCCTCGGAGAGCAGCACCTCTGGGAAGGCCAGTTCCCAGTGAAAGAAGGTATGGCGCTGGCGGTCCTCCAGCACATTGAGGGCGCAGAGGCGCAGGTGGTCGGGGAGTTTCCCCACGGTCTCCCGGCCTTCCTGGATCAGCCGACCCAATACCCCAAGGGCGCCGTCATCCGCCAACAGGGTTGCGGCGTCGTCCACGATGACTGCACTTCGGCCCCGCCCTTCCCGGCGAGTTGGGTTGGAGAAGGCGCGGCTGGCCGTGACGTCGAGCATCACGCGCATGGCGAAGAGGCCACGTTCGGCCTTCTGATAGAGCACCTGGGATTGCTTCACCTGATCGCGGGTGGCGTCGGACAGGGCCACGAGCTGGTGGAGTTCATCCAGTACCGTTTCCACGTCGAAGCTTTGGCCCGTGGCGAAAAGGCCCGCGCCCACGGTGGCACCCTGGGCATCCTGGCGAAGGGCGCGGTAGCCCTCCAGGGTGGCGCCCACGAGGCTATTGCCGCTCTTCAGGTGGTGGTCTAGGAAACTGAGGGGTGCGCCCAGGGTGAAGCTGTCGAGCCAGAGGCTGAGCTTGGCCAATTCGACGGCCATGGGGTTGAGGTCCACCCCGAAGAGACATCGCTTCATCACGAGGCGCTTAAGCAGGCGGAGGTCGTCCAGGTGGGGCAGGATGGCCCGCCGGGCCTCCTCGGAAAGCCTCTGGGCCTGGAGGGAATCCAGCAGGGCGTGGCGCTGGGTTTCCAGGCTCTGGAGGATGGGATGCTCGGCCAGCCGGGGCTGAAGGCGGGGATCTTCCTGGTGCTCGGCGAGCAGGCTCATCAGGCCATCGGTCAGAAAATCCAGGCTGGCCACCAGGAAGTGGCCGGAGCCCATGGCTGGATCAAGCACTCGGAGATCAAGCAGGGTTTCTTCCACCTGCGCTGCGAGCTGCTTGGTTTCCTGTTCACGGCTCCGCCGGGCCACGAGGTCCGTCTCGGCTTCACGGGCCTCGACGCAGGCCAGCCACGCCTCCAGGAGGGGGGTGGCTTTCTGGCGGCGCTCGTCGAGCACCGGCCCGAGCGTGTCCTGCACCAGCCGGGCCACGAGGCTTTCGTGGGTGTAGTAGGAGGCGGTGGTCCGGCGGACCAGGCTGTCCTGGGAGATCGTGAGGGCTCCGGGCTCCTGGTGGAGCCGGTATTCCAACAGGCCCTCGTACAGGCTTCCGAGCTGCCGGACGCCCAGGTCGCGGAAGTCCACGCGCACCCGAGCGCCGCCCACGATCACACGGCTGAGGGCGTCCAGGGCGGGGATTAGCTCGGCATCGGGCACCTTCAGGGTGCGGAGCAGCGGGTGGCGCTCGGGGTCGAAGAGGCCGCCGTTGTAGTAGGGCAGGTCCAGGGCGGGGTCGCCACGATGTACGAGGTCGAAGAGGGATTCCAGGTGGCCCCAGGCCAACGCCCGGCGCCCGGCGGGGATCTGGCCATGGTCTACAGCTGCGGCGGCCTGATCCCGGAGCGTTCGCAAACTCACGGCCAGATAGCCTGGCTGGCGCACGGGCAAAAGCTCGCGGTCTTCGGCGTAGAGGAGGAAGAGCAGCCGATAGAGCAGCACCAGGGTCGCGGCCTCCAGGGCACGCAAGTCTCCCAGGGGGCTTTTCTCCAGGCTGACGGCGCCATCCTGGGTGGCATCCCGCCACAGGCCCTTGGCCAGGGTGAGGAAGGCGCCGCCTTCTCCGTAAATGGCCTCCTCCAGCGAGGCGCCGACTTCCTGAGCGTATCGTTCCGCAGCTTCGCGGAGGCGGTCCAGGCTACAGAGTCCGGCGGCATCCCGAAGAAAGGCATTTTGAGCGAAGAACACCGGGAAGTATCGGAACCGCGCCCAGTCGCCCTCCTGCTCATGAGGCCGCTCGATCAAATCGGGCAGGTCCACCTCGAAGAAGGTCAGCGCACGGCTGGCGGCGCCTCGCCAATACAGACGCCAGTGCCGTCCATTGCTGAGGATGGCCCAAGTGATCCGGTTGCCAGAATGGATGTGGGCATCGTCCAGGTAACGGTTGATCTGGAGGACAGGATTTTCGCGATCCGAGCCGGTGCCTGCCCCTTGCAAGGGCCGCTCCCAATACTTTGCTTCCAGGAGCGTCAGGGCGTGGGGGTAGTAGGCTTCAGCCTGCCTCGACTGGAGCGCCTGGGCGGCACGGCCTTTCGCAGCATCGTCCTCAAATAGGGTATAGTCCGGTTTCCCGGAACGGAGGGCGGTCTCGCGGTGGTAGCTGAAGCCAAGGGCCTTTAGTACCGGGTCCAGCCACTGGTTGCGGGTGTCCTCCTCGTTGTGGGGCTGGCGGGTCTGAGCGTAGCTCTCCAGGAGGGCCTTCAGTTTCCCGTGCAGGGCCGCGCACCGCTCGGGCGTCCATGCCTGCCATTCGGGAAACTCGGCGATGCGCGCCTGGAGGAGGTGATCCGAGAAGAGCCCTTGATTCAGGAATGAATCGAACAGGCCGAGGTTGGACTGATGAGGATCAGGGATCTGGGCCATGTGGTAATTCACTCGGATGGGAATGACCCCGGATGTCGAGGTCCTCTGGTCAAGCCTTCTGGCTGTATAAGCAGATCTGCTCCTCAATCCTATCCGGCTAGCCCCAGCCACCCCACCACTTCATCTACATTGGCTAAATCGTCCTCCCAGCAGAATTCTCCGGGGCGATGGCCGAAACGAACTCAATCAGAGTTGATAATCGAACCCGGAGGAACCTCGATGGCCTTGAATGCGGTGTGGCTGGGCCTGTTCTTCCTGGCGGGGATTCTGGGCACCTGGCGCTGGGCGACGGGGGCGGATCCGCAGGTGTTCGCGGCCATGGCCCAGGCGACCTTTGATTCGGCCAGGACGGGCTTCGAGATCGCCCTGGGGCTCACGGGCACGCTCACGCTCTGGCTGGGCCTCATGAAGGTGGGTGAGGCGGCCGGCGCAGTCAACCTGCTGTCCAGGGCGCTGTCGCCCCTGCTGCGGCGGGTGTTCCCCGGCCTGCCCGCCGACCATCCCGCCTCGGGCGCCATGGTGCTGAACTTCGCCGCCAACCTGCTGGGCCTGGACAACGCCGCCACTCCGGCGGGCCTCAAGGCCATGAAGGAGCTGGAGACCCTCAACCCAACCCCGGGCACCGCCACGAATCACCAGGTGATGTTCATGGTGCTGCACGCGGCGAGCCTCACGCTGTTTCCGGTGAGCATCATGGCCCTTCGCGCGGCCGCGGGGGCCCGGAACCCGGCGGATATCTTCCTGCCCATCCTGGTGGCCAGCGCCTGCTCGGTGGCGGGTGGTTTTCTCGCCGTGGCCCTGGTACAGCGCCTGAAGCTGTGGGATCCGGTGCTCCTCGCGTGGATCGTCGGCGTCGCGATCCTGCTGGGCGGCGGAGTCGCCCTGATTGCCAGCCTGCCCCACGGCCGGCTCGAGGCGGCGTCCACCACGCTGGGCACCGCCCTCATGCTGGCGGCGATCCTCTGGTTCCTGGCCCTGGCCTCCTTCAGGAAAGTGAACGCCTGGGAGGTCTTCATCGAGGGCGCCAAGGAGGGTTTCCAGACCGCCCTTTCCATCATCCCGTTCCTGGTCGGCATTCTGGTGGCTGTGGGCGTCTTCCGCGCCTCGGGCGGCATGGACCTGGTCGTGAAGGGGCTCTGGGCCTGCGTGGCGTGGACCGGCCTGCCGGCGGCCTCGGTGGGCGCCTTCCCCACCATGCTCATGAAGCCGCTGTCGGGCTCCGCCGCGCGGGGCCTCACCGTCGACGCCATGCGGTCCTTCGGCGTGGATTCGTTCACGGGCCGGCTGTCCTGCCTGCTCCAGGGCAGCACGGATACCACCCTCTACGTCATCGCCCTCTACTCCGGCGCCATCGGGCTCAAGAAGACGCGCTCTGTGCTGCCCTGCGCCCTGTTCGCCGACCTGTGCGGCTTCCTGGGCGCCTTCGCCATGGCCATGCTCTTCTTCCGCTGAGGGTCGGCCCGGCTCAGCCTGATGGTTTCAAGAACAATACCTGGAACCGCGAATGGCGCGAATGGCCGCGAATGCGGCTGGGGCAGGTCGCCTGGACCCCGTGAGCAGAGGCGGAAGCATGTCTGCCCACCATTCGCGCGCCCGCAGGGCGATTCGCGTCATTCGCGGTTGAAAGAGATTCAGGCTGAGTGTGGCTGATAGGCATGGCCCGTCATTGCCGCAGCTTTGTCAGCGGTGAGGTGGCGCTGCCGCCGAAGCTGGAGGTGACGGTCACGGTGGTAGGTTGGGGAACACCGTTCAGGGTCAGGGTGTAGATGCCGCCGCCGGTGGTGGTCAGCTGGGCCCCGGCGTTGTTCGGGCCGTAGCCCAGGAGCGTGAGGACCGGCGTACCGTCGAGGATGCTCGAGGTGGCGGTGACGATCAGCCGCTGCTGACCGGTGCGGTACTCCGCGCCGGTGATGGTCACCACGTCGGCCTGATCGGCGACGGTCACCGTGACCAGGGCGGCGGTGGAACTGAGCAGCCCGTTGCTGACGGTGAGAGTGAAGCCGAGTACCCCGGGGGTGGCGGGGGCCGTGAAGCTGGGGGCCACTGTATTGGCGCCGGTCAGGATCACTGCGGGGCCGGACACCTGGAGCCAGGCGTAGGTGAGGGGCAGCCCGTTGGGATCGGTGCTCAGGCTGCCGTCCAGGTGCACGAGGTCCCGGATCTTGACCCGCTGGTTCAAGCCGGCCTTGGCCAACGGCGGGAGGGCGGGACTGACGGTGATGGTCACCGAGGCGGTGGCCGAGAGCTGGGCGTTGTTGGTGACGGCGAGCTGGAAGGTGAGCGCCACGGGGTCGCCGGGCGCCACCACGGGCGCGCGGAAGGTGGGCGTGGTGGCCGTGGCATCGGACAGGGTGACCGGAGCCAGTCCGCCCATTCCGGTCTGGACCCAGCTGAGGGCGAGGGGGCTGGGCGGGAAGTTTCGATCCGCACTGGCGGTGGCATTGAGCTGGACCACCGCGCCGGAGGCCACGGTCTGGTCGGCACCGGCATTGGCGATGGGCGGCACCGGGGGCGGCGGGACGTTCACGCCGACATTGACGCCGGCCGCCGCCGAGGCGATGCCCGCAGTGTTGGTGACCACCAGCTGGAAGGACAGCACCGCGTTGAGGGTGCCCAGTGGCAGGGGGGGCGCGGTGAAGGTGGGGTTGGCCACGGTGGCGCTGTTGAGCACCACGGCGGGACCGGCGGTCTGGGTCCAGGCGAAGGCGAGGGCGAGGCCCGCTGCATCCGAGCTGCCGGTGCCGTTCAAGGTGACGGGCACGCCGCTGAAGGTGACCTGGTTCAGACCGGCGTTGGCGGTGGGCGGCAGCGGCGCGGGCGGAGGCGGCGGCTGGGGTGAGCCGCACTGGGGTACCACCTGCACGGCTCCAGGCCAGGGGGTCAGCTGGCCGACTCTGAGGCCGCCGAAGTCGCCGGTGCCGTTGACCAGGAAGGGGAAATCCACCAGGTTGAGCGGCACGGGCGGGCCGCCGACTCCCAGGTTTTCCGGGAACAGGAAGTCGAAGATCGGGGCGTGGTACTGGCCAGTGATCAGGCCGTTGCCGGAGATGACCGGGGCCGTCAGGGTGTAGGCGCCGCGCAGGACCGCGCGCAGCTCCCGGGTGGCGGGCAGGAAGACGCCAGCCGCGGGCATGGCCACCACCTTGCTGGGTGGCCGGAAGCGCCACCGTCCCAGGACTGCGCCGCCGGCGAGGGGGCCCTGATCGACGTCGATGGTGCCCCAGGGGCGATCCGAGGTGATGGAGCTGCAGGCATCCACGTCGATGCCGTAGAAGTCCACCACTCGGCTGGGATCTGTGCAGAAGCCCTCGAACCGGGTCCGGGTGGTGGCTTCCTGGGCGATGCCGGAAATGGGCGCGCCACCTACGCCCAGCAGCATGACGTCCACGGCCACGTAGGCCGGGTTGCTGCCGGGGAAGGTGTAGATGCCCACGTTGGCGATGAGAGTGTGGGCCGCCACGTAGGTGGCCCCGCTGCCCTCGGCGGGCATGGGGCCGGCGCTGGGCTGGAGGCCGTCCTTCATCAGGCAGCCGGAGTAGGTGACGTAGTCGCCCACTTCGAAGGGGGCGGCCAGGAAGGCGTTGGGGGTGATGCCGGGGCCGGGCCTGGGCATGGTGAACACGGTCTGGAAGAAGCCGGTGGCCAAGTTCTTGGGCCGGTTCGTCTGCGGGAGCAGCGGGTCATCCTGCACGGCCGGGTCCGAGTGGGGAAGCCCCATGGGATAGCCGGTCTCGCTGCGGATGGTGGGATTGTCGGTATCGATGGTGAAGCGGGGATCCAGGGTGTAGGCGGGGGCGAAGCGGCCGGAGGGATCGTTGATCCTGAGCCGGGTGCCGGTGGTGGGGTCGCCGATGACCCCGCCCACCCGCAGCTCGCCGTTGGCGTAGTCCAGATAGTTGATGAACCCCTGCCCGCTATTGAGAGATTGCTGGGACAGGAACACCAGGCCGGCGATGTAGCGGTCGCCGATGCGATTGCCCTGCACGTGGACTTCATAGGTGGTCAGGGGGGCGGGGCTGTCGTTCATGGCCAGGCCGGTCTGCAGAGGCCCGTAGGGGGCCGGGGCCAGGGCGAAGACCTGCTGCCAGGTCAGGGCCAGGGCCGGCATCTGCAGGATGGTGTTGCGGGGAATGATGATGGTGGTGCCATTGACCGACAGGGTGCCACCGGCCAGGGCATCGCCCGGGGCATCCAGAGTCGCGCTTTCGATGAAGCCGATCATGTCGAAGGGCGAGCCCACGGCTTGAAGCGGCAGCTGCGCCTGGAGGCAGCATCCCCCCACCGCGGCCAGGAGGGTGAGCACGAGCCTGAAGGCCTTCCGCAGTGCGACTGGGCCAGCCGCTTGGACGAATGGGACCAGGTGCGTCATGACCCCCCTCCTTTCCGAAATCGAGCATGAGTTAGTGTCTCGTTTTTGAAAAACACTACAAGATTGAATTTGAATTGTAAATTACTAATGAGTTCTTTGTTTTTCACGCTTTCAATGGCTATAGCTACATAGAAACCCCCATAAAAATCGATGGAGAAGAGGACTTGACACAGAGAATGAGACCAATAAACTATAAATTAATCGCTCGAAAGACATCAATGAACAAATGTTAATTTTGTTAACAATATTAACTTCGCTTAATAAATGACTTGGAGAAAGTTGTAGGTTCAATAGCCCTATTTCAATTGATGAATACAACAATGATATTGACCACCAACTTGTATTGATAAAACAACACTTAACGATCATTGGGCAATCAAGCGGTTTTACCCCAAGTTGGGCCTTCAAATGCGAGGAATTTCATCATGAATGCCATCGCCTCCAACTTCCCAAGATCAGCAGCCCTCCTGGTTGTCCTTCTGGCGTTGACCGCCTGTGGCGGCGGTGGCGGCACCGCCACCCCAGCCCCCACTCCCGTCCCCACCCCAGCGCCCGCCCCCGGGCCCACGACGAGTCGCGGCATGATCACCGCCCCGGGCAGCGTGCTCGTCAACGGGGTCGAATACACCACCGCGGGCACCACCACCATCCTGGTGGATGGCAACCCGGGCACCCTGGCCGACCTGACCGCAGGCCGGGTGGTCAAGGTCAGGGGCACCAGCGATGACCTGACCAAGAAGGGCAGCGCATCCCAGATCGAGATCCGGGATGCGCTGCAGGGGCCCATCGACAGCGTCGACAGCCTCAACAAGACCCTGACCGTGCTGGGGCAGGTCGTCCACCTCGAGGACAACGTGACCCACCTGAACGACGATACGGCCAAGGTCTTTGACGATGCGGGCTACCTCCCCGGGGATCTGGTCGAGGTGCACGGCTTCGCTGATAGCGCCACGGGCCTGCGCGCCACCCGGGTGGACCGGATCGCCTCCGGCCCGCTGGAACTGAAGGGCTTCATCTCCAGCCTTAGCGGCACCTCGTTCAGCCTCAGCCTCACCAAGGGCGGCGCCGAAGTACTCGTCGTGAACTTCCTGGCCGGCACGCTGCCGGCCGGGGTGGTCAACGGAGCCCGGGTTCAGGTCCAGGCCTTGGCCCCGCCGGTGGCCGGTGTCATCACCGCCACGGCCGTGAAGCTGGAGGACCCCCTCGGCGCCCTCGGCGAGAAGGTCGCGGTGGAAGGCTATGTGGCCAACGGGGTCCTGGCCGATTTCGTGCTCGACGGGCAGGAGGTGACCACCAATGCGGCGACCCTGTTCGAAGGCGGCGTGGACTCGGATTTCGACGTGGGGGTGCGCCTGGAGGCGGAAGGCTCGGTGGACGCCGGCGGCGCCATCGTCGCCACCCGGATCCGGTTCGTGAGCGACATCAGGCTCGAGGGGGATGTCACGGGCTTCATCGGTGGTCTGGATGTGCTGGGCCTGACGGTGGGACTGGATGCCTTCACCCGCATCGACACGCCCATCGACTTGACGCTCAACAAGCATGTCCTGGTCAGCGCCGTACTGGATCGCAACGGAGCCCTGAAGGCCACCCGGGTCGCGGTGCTGCCCTTGTCCAGCAAGGCCTCCTTCCAGGGCCCGGTGAGCACGGCCGATGCCACCGCCGGCAGCTTGACCATCCTGGGCCAGACCTTCTCATCCAATAGCGTCACCCAATGGCGGGCCAGTTCCACGGCCAGTGAGGTGGCGACCACCAAGGCCGCCTTCTTTGCCCAGGTGATCCCCAAGGCCACCGTGGTGAAGATCCGCTGGAATCATTTCGGGCTGCTGACCGACCCGGCGACGGAAGCCGAAATCGAGCTGGGCCATTGAACCCTTTCCTCCCTGAACCCGTACTCGAAGGAGTGCCCCCATGACGATGCTGGTCCCGCGCAGGATGGTCAAGATCGCGCTCGCCCTCCTCGCCCTCGTTGGGGGAGGCCCGGCCTGGGCCCAGCTGCCGCTCCAGCCGGCGGGCTCACCCTTCGACATGACCGGTTTCCTGGAAAGCGCCACCCTGGATGCGCCCGGCGACCTCCTGGCCGGTGGCACCCTGAAAGTCAACGGCACCTCCATCATCGTCCCCCGCAACACCATCCTGCAGATGCCGGCCCTGGCCCTGACCTGGCAGCAGGTCTTCGCCCTGGCCCCGGCCCCCTACGGGCCCCTGCAGACCGGCCTGGCCAAGCACGACAGCCCGGCCCCCTTGAGCACCTATGAAGTCCATGTGCAGGGCAACCGCATCGGCAATCGCCACATCGCCGGCCTGGTATTCCTGTCGCAGCTGGGCCTCAACAGCGGCCAGGGCTTCATCAATTTCATGGACTACGCCAACGGCGAGCTGCGGGTGGGCGGGGTCATCGGCGACCCCACCACCGGCACCCGGCTCAGGATTAACGATCCCTCCGGCCGCTTCGCCCCCGCCTACACCCTGGATCCCCGCTTCACCATCGATACCGACAATCCCACCATCCGCAGCGCCACCGGCTACCCCATGGGGTTTCCCCACTTTGATCCGGCCGTGCAGGATGACCCGCTGATCCCGCAGGGGAACCGGCCCAAGGATGCGCTGACCGGGCTCTACCTGACCAGCTTCACCATGCCCAAACCCGGCTCGGGGATCACCCCCAACGCCTTCCTGGCCGCCCCGTTCCAGGTGGGCGACCTGATCACTTATTCCGGCTGCCTGATGAAGGATGGCCCCCAGCCCAGCGCCGGGCCCCTTCCCGCCGCAGGCCGGGCGGCCACCTACGTGGCGGCCCACACCCTCATCGCCAATGTGGGCATCTACACCTTCCCCGGCAGCAACCCGGCCTACGTGGCCGTGGACGTCATGCTGCTGGGCGTGGGCGGCATTCCCATCAACGGCATCCCCCAGGAAGCCACTACCCGGACCCGGTTCGAAGGCTTCTGCACGGACCCCAGCCGGGTGGTGGATCTCTTCGGCATCGACGTGGACGCCTGCAGCAGCAACACTGGCGACCGTTCCTGGGGCACCAGCGACGTGGATCAAGGCCCTGCCGCCGGCGGCGCCGTCCTGGGCCGGTGGCGCTTCCGGCCGCCCAGCAAGGTGGCAGCCATGCCTGCGACTGGCGTCTTCCTGCCTGCTACGCGTGAGATGCGCGCGGTCCTGCGCGGCGCCTACACCGCGGCGGCCCCGGTCATCTCCGGCAACGGCCTGATCACCGGCCAGTACCACGCCCCGATCTTCGAGTTCCTGTTCCCCGAGAACCTGGGCGTAGGCAATCCCCCGGTACCGCTCAATTTCAACGAATTCCCCTTCCTGGCCAATGGCACCGGCGGCTTCAACGGCGTCAACGTGGGCCAGCTCAATCCGTTCCCGGCGGCAGTGGTGCCCATCCCCACCTGCAACCCGGTGGTGACGCCCGGTCCCCCCACCGCCAATGCCGGCGCGGCCCAGACGGTGGCCGGGGGCGCCCCGGTCACCCTGAATGGCTCGGCCAGCACCGATCCCAGTGCCCTGGCCCTGGCCTTCGCCTGGACCCAGACCGCGGGCCCAGCGGTGGCCCTCAACAGCGCCACCGTCGCCAACCCCACCTTTACCGCTCCCGTCGTGGCGGCCGGCGCCCCCAGCACCCTGCTGTCCTTCCAGCTGGTGGTCACCAACACCGCGGGCCTGGCTTCGACCGCCGCCTTCGCCCAGGTCACGGTCACCCCCCCGGCGCCACCAGCGCCGCCCATCGCCAATGCCGGCACCGCCCAGTCGGTGGCCTCCGGCGCCATCGTCCAGCTCAACGGCACCGCCACCTCGGACCCCAACATCCCGGCCAGGCCCCTCACCTTCGCCTGGGTGCAGACCGCCTTCGCCGGGCTGCCGCCGGTGACCCTGTCCGGCACCACCACGGCCACCCCCACCTTCCGCGCCCCCGTCGTTCCGGGCCAGGCGCCCGCGGTGCTCACCTTCCGGCTCACCGCCAGCAATAACCTGCCCCTGTCCGCCTCGGCCACGGTGACCATCACGGTCAAGCCCGCAACCGCCCCCGTGGCCAACGCCGGCCCCAACCAGGGGGTCCAGCTCCCGGCGCTGGTGCACCTGGACGGCAGCCTCAGCTCCGATCCCAGCGGGCTGCCCCTCACCTATGCCTGGACCCAGGTTTCCGGTCCCGCCGTGGCGCTCACCGGCCCCACCACCGTGAGTCCCACCTTCACCACGCCCCCGAAACCGGGGCTGCTGGGCTTCACCCTCACCGTGAACAACGGCCTGCTCTCGTCCACGCCCAGCCTGGTCACCGTCACGGTGAACGCCGGTGTCAACGATGCCGTGATCATCACCCTCGCCGAGTACCGGCTCGCCCAGCAGCGCCTCACCATCAACGCCACCTCGAACATCGCTGATGGCTCGCCAGTCCTCACGCTGCAGGGGTATGGCCCCAACAAGGCCGGCGTGCCGATGACCTACACCGGCGGTGGCATCTATACCGTGATCCTCACCGGCGTGGCGCAACCCGACTCGGTAATCGTGACCTCCAGCTTCGGGGGCACCGCGACCTCCGGCCTCACCCGACTCCGCTAAATGGCCCGACCCCCGAGAAGGTAACGCTATGAAATGGCTCTCCCCGTACTTGACAGCCCTGGCGACCTTGGCCTTCCTGGGACTAGGCGGCTGTGGCAGCCACCCCACCGGTCCCGGAACGGTGGCCAGCGCGCCCATCAACCTCACCCTCGATTCCGATGGCGATGGCGTGCCCGACTACCTGGACGCCTTCCCCTTCGACCCGGCCGCCTCCGTGGATTCCGATGGCGATGGCTCTCCGGATCGCTGGAACGCCAACGCCACCCCCGCGATGATCGCCGCTTCCAAGCTGCACCTGGATGCCTTCCCCTTCGACCCGGCCGCCTCGGTGGATACCGACGGGGACGGCTTCCCGGATGCCTGGAATCCCAATGCCACCCCCGCGATGATCGCCGCCTCCAAGCTGCGCCTGGATGCCTTCCCCTTGGACCCGGCCGCCTCCCTGGACACCGACGGCGACGGCTCCCCGGACTGCTGGAATGACAACGCCACCCCAGCGATGATCGCCGCTTCGCCGCTGCATCTGGACGCCTTCCCCTTCGACCCCGCCGCCTCCCTGGACAGCGACGGCGATGGTTTCCCCGACTGCTGGAATCCCAAGGCCACCGCGGCCCAGATCGCCGCCTCCAAGCTGCGTCTGGACGCCTTCCCCCTGGACCCGGCCGCCTCCCTGGACAGCGACGGCGATGGCTACCCGGATTCCTGGAACGTCAACGCCACCCCCGAGCAGATCGCCGCCTCCAAGCTGAAGCTGGACGCCTTCCCCTTCCAGAAGGTGGCCGCAGTGGACACGGACGGCGATGGCCTGCCCGACTTCTTCCTGCCTGGCGCGACACCGTCCGAGATCGCCGCCTCCGGCCTCATCCTGGACGCAGCCCCTCTGCTGGGCATCACCAACATCCCCACGGAGAGCGTGGCCAGTCCATTGGACTTCGGCCAGGGCACGGCCGGTCCCTTCGAGCAGCAGCTGCTCATGTTCGAGGAGTTCGGGCCCGAGCCCATGCCCGTGGGCGCCGCCGCCCCCTGGCTCAATCTCCCGCCGCCCCAGAACCCCCAGAACGGGCCGGCGGCCAATCTGGTGGAGGAATTCCTGAAGCAGAATGGCGTGGCACCGCTGCCCCAGCGCCTGGCCAACATCGGCTTGGCCAACCCCTGGAAGCCCGCCATCGAGGCCTTCCTCCAGCGGCCGCTCGTCGCGCCTCCGTCGGGCGGCGTGGCCGGACCGGCCGAAGGCCGTCCCGGGGGCGAGGACTGGGCCCACCAGGACTGGCAGGACCCCGTCACCGGCGTGCCCATCTTCTACCCCAGGACCTTCTACAAGACCGGCCTGTTCCAATCCCGGGTCAACCAGGGCCTGCGCGACAGCAAACAGCGGCACGGCTACGCGGTGGGTGAATTCGCCCCCGGCGGGCTCTACCACAACGTCGCCGGGGTATCGGCCACGGACGGCACCACCAAGGGCATCGCCATCGCGTTCCATCCCAAGCTGCCGGTGCAGGCGCCCAACTCCGTCTGGACCTTCGACGGCACCCTGCCGCCCAAGCTGCTCCAGGTGCGCTACGGCGAACCCATCCTCATGCGCAATTACAACGGCCTGCCCCTGGACGAGACCGCCAACAACGGGTTCGGCCGCCACACCATCACCACCCACGAGCACAACGGCCACAACCCGGCCGAAAGCGATGGCTATGCCGGTGCCTTCTTCTTCCCTGGGCAGTTCTACGACTACCGCTGGCCCATGCAGTTGGCCGGCTTCAGCAACAACAACAACGACGCCGGTGCCATCAACCCGGCGGCCAACGAACCCAGGGCGGCCATTCCCGCGCTGGCCGGGGAGACCTTCACGGTCCTGGTCAACGGCCAGCCCCAGCAGCGGGTCTGCCCGGATCAGGACGGGCACGGCAACGGCACCGTCATGATCCCCGGCGACTGGCGGGAGACCATGAGCACCCACTGGTTCCACGATCACATGCTCGATCACACGGCGGAGAACGTGTACAAGGGCAACGTGTCCATGATGAACTACTACAGCGCCCTGGACCGCGGCAACGAGGCCCTCAACGATGGCGTGAACCTGCGCTTCCCCAGCGGCTCGGCCCTCAGCTGGGGCAACCGCGACTACGACGTGAACCTGGTGCTCGCCGACAAGGCCTGGGACCAGACCACGGGCCAGCTCTGGTACAACACCACCCAGCATTTCGGCTTTCTGGGCGACCGCATGACGGTCAACCTGCTCTACAAGCCCACCTTCGATGTGCGGGCACGCCGGTACCGCTTCCGCATCCTCAACGGTTCGGTGTCGCGCATCATGGCGGTGGGCCTGGTGCAGGAGGTAGAGATCCCCTTCGGCCAGCCGGGCGCGGGCGAGCTGGCGGGCCCCGCCGGTTCCAACCGCTCCTACAATCGCGTGCCCTTCCACATGATCGCCAACGACGGCAACCTCCTGGAGCACACGGTGCCCTTCGATGGCGTCATGGACCTCTTCCACGACGGCAAGCCGGACGCATGGAAAGGCCAGCTGCCCTCCCAGGGCATCGCCGAACGCTACGACATCGTCGTGGATTTCGCCCGGTTCACTCCCGGCACGAGGCTCTACTTCGTCAACGTCATCGATCACGTGGATGGCCTGGGCAGCAACGGCCGGATCCCCATGGCCGACATCCTGTCCGGGGCCTACAACCCCATCATCGGGCCCGCCGGCAAGTGGGTGAACGGCGATCCCGGCGTGGGCAAGTTCCTGGAGCTGCGGGTGCAGGCCTACTCGGGCCAGGACCAGTCCATGAACCCCGCCGCCTACGAGCCGGGCAAGGCCACCATGCTGCCCCTGACCATCGACCGGCATGATCCGAACCTGCTCCTGGCCCGGCACCACACCTTCCAGTTCGTGAAGGCCGGCAGTTCCCAGGACGGTCATGGCCTGCCCTGGGGCATCCGGGTGGACGGTGGCCCCCCCGATCTGGCGGATACACACCGCATCTCCACCATCGAACACGGCGACCTTGAAGTCTGGCGGATCACCACCGGCGGCGGCTGGACCCACCCGGTGCACATCCACTTCGAGGAGGGCGTCATCCTCACCCGGGGCGGCAAGGCACCTCCCGAATGGGAGACCTGGGCCCGTAAGGACATGTACCGGATCGGCACAGAAAAGGACAGCACCCAAGAAGTGGAGATCGCCTACCGTTCCAGGGATTTCCTCGGCAGCTACGTGCAGCACTGCCACAACACCATGCACGAGGATCACTCCATGCTCATGCACTGGAACGCCAGCAAGAAAGGCGCTCGGCAGATGGATACGCCCATGCCTACCTGGGACGGGGTGTTCTTCGAACCGTCCTTCCAGCTGCCCACCGCCGACAGCGGGGACGGCACCGGACCGGTGCAGGTGATCCCCTCTCGCGGCCCCACCCTCCCGCCAGCCACCTTGAAGGCCCTTGCACCATGATCAAACCAGGTCTTGCCCTCGTCGTCCCGTGCCTCACCGCCCTGGCCTGCGCACCGGTCTGGGCCTCGGTGGGCTGCGACCTCAACAATCCCGACCGGGACGTGGCGCGGCTCTTCCCGGGCTCCACGGGGTTCAAGACCGTCGAAGTGGACATCCAGAAGCTGGGCGGCGATCCGCTGCTGGCCAGGGTCGAATCCCGGATGCGGGACAAGCTGCACGGCCTCTACGAATCCATCGACGTGCCCTACACCATCTATGTCATCTACCGGAACAAGGACATCATCGGCTACATCCACGGCGTCAACCAGAAGGGGCGCTTCGGCGGGATCCAGATCTTCCTGGTCCTCAGCCTCGAGCTTCGGATCAAGACCTTGTACATCCAGAAAATGTCCGGCACCTATGCCGGGAGCTTCCGCCAGGCGGAGTTCGAAGGGCAGTTCACCGGGCTGACCCTGGGGGATTTCGACCGATTCGATGTGGCCACCGGACAGGTCACCGGAAAACTGGCCGGGATCAAGACTCCCGAGCCCGGGGCAGAGTTCGATTTCAGCCGCACCCTGCGCGGCATCAAGAAGAACCTAATCCTGGTGACCGAGTTTTTCACCATCTCGCCGGATCTGGCTACCAGGTTGTTGACCTCCCCGATCAAGAAACCTTCCCTGCCTGGAGGTGGGCAATGACGAACCCCTTACGTTCGTGGCAGCGCTACGCACTTGGTCTGTTGGCCATCGCCCTGGTGGGCTATGGCCCGCCAGGTCCCGCACAAGGGGTGCCGACACCGCCGCCAGGCCTGTTCCAGATGCCCCTCAGCCAAATCCCCGTGCCCGAGCCGCCCAACCTGTACCAGTTCGTCAAGGACAAGGCGGCCGCCATCCGGCTGGGCAAGGCTTTGTTCTGGGACGTGCAGGCCGGCAGCGACGGCCAGGTGGCCTGCGCCACCTGTCATTTCGACGCGGGCGTGGACAAGCGGCGCAAGAACACCCTCAACCCGGGCACCCGGAGCAACGACCAGAGCTTTCAGGTGCGCGGGCCCAACCAGACCCTGCTGGATTCCGATTTCCCGTTCCATGTGCGGCAGAACCCTGATCTCCAGCGTTCGGCCGTGCTCCGGGACAGCAACGACGTGGTGGGCTCCCAGGGGGTCCGGAAGGCCACCTTCCTGGCCACCGTCAGCGGCTCGGCCCTGGACGCCACCCGCTCCGTCGCCGATCCGGTCTTCCAGGACGCCGGGGTGAATGTTCGCCAGGTCACGGCCCGCAACGCCCCCAGCGTGATCAACGCGATCTTCAACTTCGAGAATTTCTGGGATGGCCGCGCCCACAACATTTTTAACGGCAACAACCCCTTCGGCCCCTTGGACACCAGCGCCGGCGTCTGGTTCCAGAGCGGCACCCCAGGGAGCCCGGTGCTGGTGAAGGCACCGGTCATCATCGAGGCCGCCAGCCTGGCCTCCCAGGCGGTGGGCCCTGTTCTGGACAGCGTTGAGATGTCGGCCGCGGGCCGGACCTTCCCGGATCTTGCGCGGAAGCTGCTGTCCCTCACCCCCCTGGGCAAACAGGCCGTCCACCCCGGCGACAGTGTGCTGGGCCCCCTATCCCGGGCCGTGCTGCTGCCGGGCGGCCAGCTCACCGGGGCCAATGGCCTCAACCGTTCGTACGGCACCATGATCAAGGCCGCCTTCCTGGACTCCCTGACCTCCACCAGCCTGACGGCTCCGGACGGCTCCACGCAGCTGGAGGCCAACTTCTCCCTGTTCTGGGGCCTGGCCATCCAGTTGTACGAGGCCACCCTGGTGTCCGACCAGACGCCCTTCGACCGCTTCCTGGGGGGAGATTCCACCGCCATCACTCAGCTGCAGGGGGATGGCATGAACCTCTTTTTCGGCGGCACCGGCAAATGCAACACCTGCCATGCCGGCACCGAGCTCACCGCCGCCTCGGCCACCGCCAACGCCTTCCTCACCAACCTCAGCAACCGGGTGCTGGACCAGATGGTGGCCGGCGGGCGGGACACCATCTACGACAACGGCTTCAACAGCACCGGCCTGCGCCCCACGACGGAGGACTCCGGCCGGGGTGGAAACTCCCCCTTCACCAATCCGGCCACCGGCCAGTTCCTCCCCCTGGATTACGCCTCCCTGGCCGAGATCCAGGCCCTGGGCCAGTTGCCCTTCCCCTCCGTGGTGCTGCCGCCACAACTGCCGGCCACCTTCCCCGTGGCCAACCGCGGGGCCTTCAAGGTGCCGGGGCTCCGCAACGTGGAGCTCACGGCCCCCTATTTCCATGACGGCAGCGTGCTGACCCTGGAAGATGTGGTGCACTTCTATGTCCGCGGGGGCAACTTCCCGACCGTGGCCCAGAGCCCGAGCCTGGATTCGGCCATCTCCGAGATCGGCGGCATGCAGAACGCCCCCGACAAGGTGGCGGCCATGGTGGCCTTCCTGCGCTCCCTCACCGACGAGCGGGTGCGGAACCATTCCGCGCCCTTCGACCATCCGGAAATTCTCATCCCCGAGGGCGAGCCGGAGGTCCTGACCCTGATCCCGGCCCGGGACGCCACCGGCACGCCGGCCTCGTCCATCGCCCTCACCCTGGACACGCTTCCCGCCATCACCAACAGGCCCAGCCTCCAGCTCAGCGGCACCCGGCAGACCGGGGCAGTGATCCAGATCCAGGTCAACGGCGGAGCCACCATCCAGGCTGCCACGCCCACTGCGGCCTCCTGGAACGCCACCGTCTCCGGACTGGTGGAAGGCGTCAACAGCCTCACCGCCACGGCCACCCTCCCCAACAGCGTTCCGGTGACCCTGAACGCCACCATCACGCTGGATTCCACTGCCCCCACCCTGAACCTGGATCCCGTGCCCACCCCCATCCAGGGCTCCACCCTGACCCTGTCCGGCACCGTGGAAGGCGGACTGACTCCCTTGGTCACCGTCAGCACCTCGGCTGTGCCCGCCACCACCACCGTGAACGGCATCCTTTGGAGCGCCCAACTCACCGGGCTGGTGCCCGGGATCAACAATGTCACCGTGCTCGCCATCGATCCAGCCGGCAACGTGGCCAGCAGGACCGCCGCCATCACCGTCGTGGTGGCCGACGGAATCCTGAGCGGAGGTCCCACCATCGCCACCGCCGATGCGCTCAAGGCCCTGCGGCTGTCCCTGGGTGTGCTGCCCCCCACCCTGAACGACCTGGTGCACGGGGATGTGATGCCTGCGGGCGCGCCCGACGGCATCATCGACGTGGCCGACGCTCTGCGGATTCTGCGCAAGGCGGCCGGACTCGTCACCTTCTGAGCCAATCCAACCACTGCCCACAGCTTAGGTGCGCCCATGAAAATGATGAATGTGATGAGCCTGGTTCTGGCCGCCGCAGTGGCCCTGGTCATGGGTTGCGGCGGGGGTTCCAGTGGCAGTCCGGCTCCGGCGGGACCCGCGCCCGCGTCCACCTTCACCCTCCGGCCGAGCCTCCAGGGGCCCCTGGCCTCCGGCGCCAGCATCGGCAGCATCGACCTGACGCTCAGCCTTCCGGCCGGGACGACTGTGCGGGCCGATGGCAACGGCCAGGCCCTGGACGGGGTGGTTACCGCGTCCGGCGGCGGCGCCGGTTCCCTGGTGGCGGCCCGGTACACCCCGGCCGATTCGAGCCAGCGGGCCAAGCTCCGCATCGTGCTGATCAACGCCAGGGGATTCACCACAGGCGAGTTCGCGACCGTGCAATGCGACCTGACCCCCGGCAGCGCCCCGGCCATCGGCGACTTCACCTGGGCCGCGCTGGCGGTCACCGACGTGGACAGCAAGGCCATCCGGGGGCTTGCTGCGGTTCTGAGCCAGTAGCCACCAGATCCTTGCACCGACCTCTCCTGGGCGCCGTGCAATCCTGTGGCGAGCAAGAAGAAGGGTTGGCAGTTACTTGTTGAATTCGAGAACCTGGAGGTGAGAACGGCGGTAATGGTCCCCTGACTGAGTCGGCGTCAGGTGTGCCGGTCAGGTAATCCTTGATCCGTTCCTTCTCAACCTCCTGGGGAATGCCTATCGGAGCCCCTTCTTGAGCGCCAGGGCCACCATGCGTCCGAACATGGGACAGGTCAACTCCGAATAAGGTGTGGGGCTTCTCAGGCGAGCAGGCGCTCAATAGTCCTGGGAGCACAGAGCTATTTGACCCCGTCCATCCACATGATCACCTTCAGCAGAAGGTAGGAAACAATGATGACCGCACCAAGATAGGCCCAGATTAGGTACCTGGTCGGATGGGATTCTTGCGTGGCCATGTGATCCCCCCTTGATATGGAATATTGTGATTTACAATTCTTGTCACCACATTACTCCACCCCAAGCCCCAAAACCGTACCGAATTTTAATCGGCCTAGAAATAATGGCTTCCCGCTCGACCATCAGGACGGCGGCATCGATGGTCTCGATGAGTTCGTGTCTACCGGAGCCCCTCACCTGAGAGGCCACCATGGACCCACGCCAGGCTCGGCCGGGGATCAGTTCCTGGCCCTTTTCTTCTTGGCTTTCGATCGTTTGAAATGGTCCAGAAAGGTCTGGAGGACGGCGAGCCTGCTTTCAATATCCGACCGCCAGAACTCGAGGCGCTCCCAGCCGAAGGGGGTGAGCGTATAGACCTTCCGGGCCGGCCCCCGGGAATCGGTATCCCAGTGGAAGGCGACTTCGCCGGCCTCCTCGAGGGCCTGCAAGGTCCGATAGGTGGCGCCGGGGTCGGCCTTGTAGCCGGGGAAGCGCTCGACCAGGGCCGCACGAATCGCGTGGCCGTGCAGCGGGCCGTCCATCAGTGCGAGGAGGAGGAAGGCGGGAAGATGGCGGGACTGGCGGTTCGCGGCTGCCATGGCGCTAGGTGCTGGCAAGAGGAGAAGATTCGGTTATAGGTTTCGGCTCCAGGAACTCCATCAGGAACCCACAGGCGATGATGCCTGGGAGCGTGATGGCCAGGCGAAGCATCGCGAATCGGGTTCCGAGGAAGGCGCTTTCCATCATCAGCATGGGAATTTTGATGGTAGCCCACGCACCGAGGAAGATGACGAGGTTTGCCATGCGCGCCCCCTTTTCCCGCAGGGAGATGCCGATCGGGAAGGCGGCATACAGCGGCCCAGCCGCTCCCGTTCCCAGCAGCAGCGCCAACAGGACTCCTCGAAGGCCGGACCTCGGCCCGAGGCCGCGCTCCACCACTTCTTTCGGCACCCAGGCATCGAAGAGACCGATCAGGATCAGGACCGAGGGAACGATGGCCAGCACCTCCCCGATCCCAACGAACCATTGCTTGCCGGATCGCACCGCCAGGGCCGGGAAAGGAATCCAGAGCGCCAGGAGGAGGCTCAAGGCTTGCCGGATGAGGGTGAACCGGCGCCCGAAGGCCTTGATCTCCAGGGGAGCGGTGAGGATGCCGACCATCGTCAAGGTCGTGATGAAGCTCGCCAGAGCCGGGAGGCTCGCGCCCATGCGATACAGCGAACCCGCCAGCGGGTAGGCCATCGGCGCGGGAATAGTCAGCAGGGCCCCGAGACCGGCCAGCAGAAAGAAGCCAGCTGCGCCATGGGCCTGAAAGAGCCGGGCGATGACGGGGGCCGGAACCACGGACATGGTCAGACCCACCCCCGCCGTCAAGGCAAGGAGGGGAGGGACCAGGCTCAGACCTGATCTTGCCGCGGATAACAAGGCGGCCCGGGTGCGAGCCCGGTCCTTGAATCCAGAGATGGCCACCCCTCCAAGGGCTACGGCCAGCAGAACGATGGGAAACATGAAGGAGCTCCTGGTTGCATCATCTAGATGCTTTAATCATCTAGATGACCAAGACTAAGCCCCTCCTTCTCCCCCGTCAACCCCTAAAACTTTCCGAGGACCGTCAAATTCCCTGGGCTCCCTGTCGGGCATCCTATTTCTATCGGGAGGGCGGCCATCATGACTCTAGGCAAGCGCAAACTCGGCAGTCAGGGACTTGAGGTGTCAGCCATCGGCCTCGGCTGCATGGGCATGAGCCAGTTCTATGGTCCACTCGATGACCAGGAGTCCATCGCAACCCTGCAAAGGGCCATCGACCTGGGCTGCACCTTCATCGACACAGCCGAAGTCTATGGCCCCTTCATCAACGAGGAGCTGATCGGCCGGGCCTTCAAGGGCCGCCGCGACCAGGTGGTGCTCGCCACCAAGTTCGGCTTCCGGTTCGAGGGTGGCAAGCAGGTCGGCACGGAACGAGACAGCCGGCCCGGGCATATCCGCGAGGCGGTGGAGGGCTCCCTGCGTCGCCTGGGCACCGACCACATCGACCTGCTCTATCAGCACCGGATCGATCCGGCCGTGCCCATCGAGGAGGTGGCTGGCACCGTGGGTGAGCTGGTCCAGCAGGGGAAGGTGCGGTTTTTCGGAATGTCCGAAGCCGGTGTGGCCAACATCCGCCGCGCCCATGCAGTCCATCCCGTATCCGCGCTGCAGAGCGAATACTCACTGTGGGAGCGCAACCTGGAGGCCGACGTGATCCCGGTGCTGCGCGAGCTGGGCATCGGTCTGGTGGCCTTCTCCCCCCTCGGCCGGGGCTTCCTGACCGGTGAGGTCAAGCGCGCCGAGGATTACCCGGAAGGGGATTACCGGCGCAATGATCCGCGCTATCAGGGCGAGAATTTCGACGCGAATGTACAGGCCGCCCAGACGGTCCGGGACATCGCGGCGGCCAAGCGCGCCAAGCCCGGCCAGATCGCCCTCGCCTGGCTGCTGCACAAGGGCGGAGACATCGTCCCGATCCCCGGAACCAAGCGCCGGACCTACCTTGAAGAGAATGTGGCCGCCGGAACCCTCCAGCTTGATCCCGGGCAAGTGAAGGCGCTCGACGACGCTTTGGTGCCAGGAAAAGTCTCGGGGAAGCGCTACAACGATCGGATGATGGCGACCATCGATCGCTGATCGTCCCCTAGGTAGTCCCTAAACCTGTGCGAAGAGGAGCCATCCGGCCGGGGGTGTACTTCTGCTAACTGCATGATCTATTTTCGCTATAATTTCGCCATCACTTCTAGGGGGAAGCAACGTGGCCCCACATCCAGTAACCCGTATTCCAGGCGAACCGACGCTGGTTCGCGGATGAGCTGCTACGAGATGCCGAGCGGGGAGCCCTTGCTTGCCATGTCACGGCCCCGCCGAATCGCTCACCTGGACATGGACGCCTACTTCGCATCGGTGGAACTGCTGCGCTACCCGGAGCTGAAGGGTCAGCCTGTGGTCATTGGAGGCCGTCGTCGGACGACAGCGACGGATACCCAGGGATTCCAGCGGCTGCGCAGTTATGCGGGCCGGGGGGTCGTGACCACGGCCACCTATGAAGCCCGGGCGTTCGGCGTGCGGTCAGGCATGGGATTGATGAAGGCTGCGGCGCTAGCTCCGGACGCAATCCTCCTGCCCGGCGACTACGAGACCTACAGCCGGGTCTCGCGCACGTTCAAGTCTGCGGTCGCCGAGCTCGCGCCTTGCATCGAGGACCGCGGCATCGATGAGATCTTCGTTGACCTGACCGAAGTGCCTGGCGAGACGCGAGACCTGGCCCAGCGCCTCAAGGAGGCGGTGCGACAGTCCACGGGCCTTTCCTGTTCCATCGGCGTCACGCCCAATAAGCTGCTCTCCAAACTTGCCTCCGAACTCCAGAAGCCCGATGGCCTGACGATCCTCGGCTTGGAGGACATTCCAACGCGGATCTGGCCCCTGCCCTGCGCCGCGATCAATGGCATCGGGCCCAAGGCCACCGCCAGGCTGGCGGGCTTCCAGATTCACACCATCGGTGAGCTGGCCAAGGCTGACCCGGATTTCCTCATCGAAACATTTGGCCAGAACTATGGCGCGTGGCTTCATGAGGCTGCCCACGGTCGGGACGCCCGACCCCTAGCGGTTTCGCGGGAACCCAAATCCATCAGCCGGGAAACCACCTTCGAGCGCGATCTGCACCCCCGGCAAGACCGTGAGGAACTCACGCGCATCCTCCTCGACCTCTGCGAGCGTCTGGCGCAGGACCTGACCCGCAAGGGGTACCTGGCCCGAAGTGTGGGTATCAAGCTGCGCTTCGACAACTTCTCCACGATCACCCGGGATCACGCGTTGCAGGTGCCGGTCGCCGATCCTGCGTCCCTCCGAGATGCAGCACGGGACAGCCTGAAGCGTGTGCCTTTGGACCGGAAGCTGCGCCTTCTTGGCATCCGGGCGGGGTCACTGGTGAAAGAGGTTGATTACCGCTTGCTTCATGCAGTACCAGGCCGACTGGCGGAGCCAAGCCTGTTCCCGGCGCTAGAGCCCTGATGGATCGGGGCATCCGCTCCGTTTCGGGGAAGACTGACTTTGGGCATCGCCCGGAGGGTGGACGCATTCCTTATCGAAGGTCCGGCCGACCTTCTTTTCGATGAGGCCAAGGTGGGGTTCCTCCTCCGGGCCAACGAGGCTGATGGCAATGCCACTCATGCCGGCCCGTCCCGTGCGGCCGATCCGGTGGACGTAATCCCGAGGCGACCTCGGCAGATCGTAGTTGATGACACAGGCGAGGCCACGTACATCGATACCCCGGGAAATGAGATCAGTGGCCACGAGCACGCGGAGGCGGCCGCTTCGGAATTGCTCCAGGGCATCCGTGCGGGCGCTCATGCTCTTATCGCCGTGCAGCGAAAGTGCCCGGATGCCGCTGTTTCCCAGTTTGCGGACCACGTTATCGGCCCGTCTTCCTGAAGCCACGAACACGAGTACCTGGGGCCAGACCTCCCGGGCCAGGAGTTCGCGCAGGAAGGGGCCCTTGCGCTCCTGGGGGAGGAGATAGGCTCTTTCTTCGATGGCAACGACCAGGCCCGGCCCGGCTTCCACATGGATGGTCTGCGGCGTTTTCAGGAAGAGATGGATGACTTCCTGGACATTCGTGTTCATGGTTGCGGAGAATACGAGCGTCTGTCGCTGGGCCGGCAGCAGCCGCAGGATTTCACTCATTTCGTCTATGAAACCCAGTTCCAGCATCTTGTCGGCTTCGTCGATCACCAGGTGTTTCAGCCCGGCAAGGCTCAGGGCCTTTTTCCGCACAAGGTCCAACAACCGTCCGGGGGTGGCAATGACCAAATCGGCGCCTCCCCGGAGGGCCAGCATCTGGAGATTCACTGAAACGCCTCCAAAGGCCATGTGGATTTTCAGGGTGATGGGCAGGTGCTTCGCCAGTTCGGTGGCCCGGTCTCGCACCTGCGCCGCCAGCTCGCGGGTCGGCACCAGCACGAGGACCCGCGGCGGGCCCCCCCCTGGGGTTCGTCCAGACTCGCCCTTCGCCAGCAGGTGCAGAAGGGGTGCCAGGAAAGCGATCGTTTTCCCAGATCCGGTCTGCGCCTGCACCACCAGATCCTGGCCAGCGATTGTGGGCGGAATAGCCTGTTCCTGCACTGGGAAGGGGTGGGTATAGCCCATCGCCTTGAAGGCGAGCCCAAGCTCGCGACAAAGAAATAGGTGGGAGAAGGGCATCGTCAAAGCTCCTGCCGGGAAAATGGGTGAATTGGTTTTTCGCGTAAGGAAGCAGATAATTGGTGACAAGTAGAATCCCCCACCTGCCTTTGCCTTCTTTCCCGAAGAGCTTCTCTCAACTTACCGGAGTATGGCTGCGATGAAGGTGCGAGAAGCGAAACTGGAGGATGTGGCTGCGGTCATGGGCCTCGTCCACAGGGTCGTTCCGCAGATGAGGGCGAGCGGCAACTTCCAGTGGGATGACCACTACCCGAACGTTTCAGTCTTTGCACGCGATGTGGCCATGGCGACACTGTGGGTAGCTGAGGTGGACGGGCAAATCGCCGGAGTGGCCGCCATCACCACGGACCAGGAGCCCGAGTATGCCAATGTGGGGTGGGACCTATCCGAATTGGCCATCGTGGTGCATCGCCTGGCCGTGGATCCTGCCTTCCAGGGCAAAGGGGTGGCGATGGCCCTGATGCTTCAGGCTGAGGTCATATGTCGGACAAGGGAGATCGCCGTGTTGCGGGTGGATACGAACACCCAGAACGAAGCAACTCAGAGGCTCTTCCCGAAGCTTGGGTATTCGCTGGCAGGTGAAATCGGACTCAGCTTCCGACCTGGACTACGATTCCAGTGTTACGAAAAGAGATTGCTCACCAAGGAAGAAGGGGCCAAAAGGGCCCCTTCTTCTCGGTGAATCGAGGCTGCTACTTCTTCTTCGCGACCTTCTTCGGGGCGGCCTTCTTCGCCGCCTTGGTGGCCTTCGAGGCCTTGAAGCTCATGGACTTCGAGGCGGCAATCTTGATCGCAGCACCGGTCTGCGGATTGCGGCCCGTGCGAGCCTTGCGGGACTTCTGGCTGAAGGTGCCGAAACCAACCAGTGTCACCTTGCCACCTTTGCCGACATGGCCGGCGATGGAATCGAGGAAACAACCGATGGCAGCCGCGGCGGCGACCTTGGTGATGTCGGCAGTCTTGGCGACGGCTTCGACGAGTTCAGCCTTGGTAAGATTTTCGGCCATGTTGCTGGCCTCCCATATGAAAGCGCCAACGGGCGCTGAGTGATGTACCGCTTGGATCTTGCCTTAAATTTGAATTCCTTCAAGCAGAGATTTTTTTGATTTTTCAGATCAGGCCTACCTCTCCTCCAGAATCTGTGAAGCCTGCGCTGCTTTGACCCCAAGAATCAAGGCTGCCTCGGCCACGGACCAACCTGATTCGACGGCCCGGGAAAGGAAATGCCACCGGGAGGCCTCCAAATCAGCTTGCGTATGGCCGTCCCCCTGCCCGTCCTCGGCAAGTAGAGCCTTGAACAGAAGTCTCTCGAGCAGTGCGTCCAACTCTGGCGTAACCTTTCCTTTAGCTTTCGTGGTGAACACCAGCCCCCGCACGATGCCCTCTTCCTGGGTGATCAGACCCCGGCGTTGGAGCTTCAGCAACCTCCCGTAGAGCCGCCTGGCCAAACGGCCCTTGGCTCCCTTGGAGGATTTTTGGGTAACCAGGATCAAAGCAAAATGATCGAGAAGGGCACGACGGAGCACCCCGGCCGGGTAGACGTCCCTCAGAACCTGACTGATCCAGACCCCGCTGAGTCTCCCCACGGCCATGACCACCTCTTCCCCTGATTGTCCGCCAAGAACTGGCAGCGAGGCTCTGTCGTCGGTTGCTGAGCCAGGGTCCGTCCCATCAATCCTCTGAGACCGGCACTCCCACCCACTCCCCGCTCCTCAGCGCCACCAGCCAGGCCTCGACCGGCTTCCCGTCCCTGGCCTTCAGGGCCTCGGCATACCGGGCCAACTGCTCCCGATAGACGGCCAGTTCCTCTTCCCCGAAGCCCTTGGAATGTTTGAAGTCCAGGAGATGGATGCGGTCCTGGTCCCAGACCACCAGATCGGCTCGGCCCAGCGCGCCACTGGCGGCGGCACCCTCCAGAGGCAACTCGGTGCGCCGTCGGAGGCGGCGCCAACCCCGAGCTTCGAATTGCTGCAGGAACCGGAGCGCGTTCTCTCGCACGTGCGCGACTTCCGGCGCCGCAGCCAGGCAGGCCGCGAAGGCCTGGTTGTCCTCCCAGCGGACCAGCAGATCCCGCAGGAAAGCGTGAACGGCCTCCCCTTCCTGGCGGGCCTTGGTACTCGTATCCGCAGGCCCCCCCTCATGAGCGTCCGAGCTGTTCCTGCCCTCGGAGAGCGCCACCCGCCACCGGGGTGGCTCCGATGAAACGCCGCTCGCCTTCTGGATGGGGGCCATCGGAGGGGCTTCCGCAAGTTCCTTCAGTTCCGGATGGGCGCCTGCGAGGTGCTGGCCGAACTGGGCCCAGGTCCTGGCGGCAGCGGGAGATTCCTGTTTTTTGGGTTCCTGGAGCAGCAGGCACAGGCGCTCCCGGGACCGGGTCAGGGCCACGTAGAGGAGGTTTAGATCATCCCGCCGCTGGCGCGCCTCCACGATCGGCTTGAGCTCCCGATAGGCGCGGCCGGGATGGTTGCCCAGCTTCCAGGCGAGCAGGAGTTCCCCCGTTCGCGTCCGCGTCCGCACGTCGCCCCGCTGGAAGGACCTGGGACGGGCGTGCAGCAGGGGCAGGATGACGTCCTCGTACTCGAGGCCCTTGCTGCCATGGGCGGTCTGGATGATGAGGTCCGCCGCCTCGGCCAGGGCCGGCAGATCACCCCGCTCCGCCCCGGTCCGCTCGTCGGCCAGCAGGGCGTAGGCGACCGCTGGGCTGGCCGGCAGGTCCATGAGCATCGTCAGGAAGGTCGCCAGGTTCCGCCTGGCCCGCAGGGGTTCCATGGCTCCATGGACGGCCAGGGCGCTGATGGCGCGCAGCACCGCGCCCTGTCGCAGCAGCCGTCCTGCGATCTCCTGGGTGGAGGCCTGGCGCAGGTCCAGCAGCCCATTCGCGGCCTCCTGATGCTCCAGGGGGAGATCCTCTGGATCCAACGAGCCCAGGCCGGGGAGACCCGCTCGCCCCTCCTTGGAAAAGGTCAATCGAGTGATCTCAGCCTCGCTGAGCCCCACCACCAGACGCAGCAGGGCCGTGCATGGGAGCGGGCGCTCGGGATGCGCCACCGCCTCCAGGGCCGCCATGACGAGTCGGATACCTGGGCTATCCCAAAACCCCGATTTCGCGACCACGTACGGCTGGATGCCTTTGGCTTTCAATCGCTGAAGCAGGGCCGGCAGCTTGGTACGCTGCTTGAGCAGCAGGACTCTGCGGCGCGGGCCGGGCTTCGGGGTGCCACCCAGGCACTGCACCCACCCCGTTTCCCTGGAGAGTCCGGCGATCCAGTCCGACAGGGTCGTGAGGTCCGCCCAGGAGGTGGGCATGGCGGTTCGGACCAGACCCACTGGCAGCGCATCAGGGAGGACCGACTCCTGCCGTCCATCCAGGTCCCCGGCATCCGGATCGAGCTGCGGCCAGACTTCATCCACGAACCGATTGGCCAGGGCCACCACCTGAGGCGTGGAGCGGAAGTTGGAAGGCAACCGGAAGGCGTGGTCTCCCGCAGCCACCAGGTGCTGGCGCAACAGGTCGGGATCCCCACCCCGGAACCCGTAGATGGCTTGTTTGATGTCACCCACGCGGACGACCCGCTCCGCGCCCAGCTCAGCCAGGAAAGCATCCTGCGAACGCGAGGTGTCCTGGTACTCATCCACCAGCAGCAGCTTCGGGGGCTGGCCATCCCATCCGCCTGCCCGCAGGCTCTTGAGGGCCTTTCGAACCAGATCCCCGAAGGTGGCCATGGCCAAGTCCTGCTTCCGGACTTCGAACCGCCCCAGGGCTTCCACCAGGAGGCACCGCAGCCAGGCCTCCAGGGCATCGACCACGGGTTCGAAGGTGGCCATAGCCGCCCGGAGGGCTTCGGAGTAGTACCCCTTCTCGGCCTCCACCCGCCCACTCTGGCCACTGGCCCAGCGAAGGCGGGTGGCCAGATCCGAACCTGGAGACGGCACCTGGAGAATGCAGGATGGCTTGAAGAACCGTCTCGAAGAACTGGCCGGATCGAGTCCCGACATCGGATTCGCGGCGAAAGGAAGCAGGGCCTGCTCCGCGCGATCCAGGGCGACGACCAGCCGGGTGCGGCAGGGGGCGGCATCCTCAGGCTCCAGGTGCCCCATGGCGTCCTGGTGATTGTCGTGGGCCCTCGATAGGCTCTCCCAGTTCCGCTCCGCCCAGACCAGCAGGAGCCGGGCGGCCACCTGGTCCGGATCCCCGTCGGGCCGCGTCAGGGACTCCCGCACGGTCTGGCGGAGCAACCGGAGCAGGCCCGGATGCTCCACATCCAGGATGGTGAGGGTCGCGCCCTCTCCTCGGCTCATGACCCGCATGGCCAGGCTGTGGATGGTGGAGACCTGGAGCAATTCCGCCTCCCGGCGGGTTCGCCGCCAGAAAGCCTGGGCTTTCGCGGCTGAATCCTGCCAGGGCGCGCCGCGCCAGTGGGCGGCCGCCTGCGCCACTTCCCCGGCGGATTTCTTCAGCCGATCGGGGAGGGCCAGGGCCTTCAAGTACGGCTCGATCGCCCCCACCTCCGGATCGACGAGCAAGGGCAACAACTCCTTCCACGCGGAGGTACCCAAGGCTGTCAGCAGGTCCAGGGGGCGCAGCAGGCGCTCCCGGAGATCCGCCGCGGAGGCTTCGCTGAAGGTGGTGGCCAGGATCTCGTAGGAGCGGAGCTCACCGCGCCCCAGGTTGGCCGTGACCAGCACACAGAGCGTGAACGTCTTCCCGGATCCAGCACTGGCGCTGACGACCATGGAATGATCAAGGAGGCGGGGATCGCTCAGATCAAGGTCGCGCATCTCAGTCCTCCTCCCCTTCCGCCTCAGCCGTCACATCCACGGGACGGCCACAGAGCGCGCTCAATTCACAGCGGTGGCAGTGGTCTCCAGGAGTGGGTGGGAAGTCGCCGGCTTCCAACCGGTCCTCGAAGTTGGCGAGGTTTTGAAGCAGCACCTTTCGCCAGGCACCTTCCTCGCCAGCAGCGGTGAGTCGCTTCAGATGGTCCGTGAAGGGCACAGGATCTTCCTCGCGCAGGGGAATCAGGGCTGCCGTGGCCACAGAGCCTGGCAGCGCGGCCTCCGCGATCAGCATGTAGAGCGGCGTCTGCAAGTGGGAGGCGAAGGGCGCGCCCTCCTCGGCGTAGTGGTCCAGGGTCGACTTCTTGGAGGTCTTGTAGTCCGTCACTCGAAGGAAGGACAGTCCTTCCACATGGTCCCAACGCTCGATGCGATCCACCTTCCCGTCCACGGTCAGGGTCCGCTGGTGGCCGAGATCCAGCGCCACGGGCCCCAGGTCCTGTTCCAGCGCCAGCAGGGTCCGCGTCCACCCATCCTGAAGGGACTGGACCTTGGGCCCCTTGCCCTTTTCCGATTCTACGATCCGATCCGGATAGAGGAAGGCGAGCTCGTGGCGGGTGGGCTGTTCGGCCCGTGCGTCGATCAGCAGGGCCGAAGCGAGGTTGGGCAGGAGGGCTTCCAGGTCCAGCACGGCCTGGGGCCACTGTTCCCGGGGAATGGCATCGCCCAGGCCCGCCAACCAGTCAGCTTGATGGCTCGCCCACGCGGCCTGGAGGAAAGGAAGGATCGCTTCCGCGCCGGACAGCGGGGTGACGCCCATGGATTCCAGGAAGGCCACAGGCCAATCCTTCTTACCCACCAGAGGCAGCAGGGCCGCTTCCAGGACGTGATGCGCCAAGGTGCCCACCGCCATGGCAAGGCGGCTGGAGGCGTCGAAGCCGCGCAACCTCCAGACCCGTTCCGCCAGGGAGCGGAACGGGCACCGCGCCAGGCCTTCGAGAGCCGTGGGGCTGGCGCTCGGGCGGCCCTTGAGCCAGGCGGCCCGGACCCCGTCCACCCGATCAAACCCGGGAGCGGCCGTGGTCAGGGCCTCCTGCTCGGATCGCGCCATGGCCGCTGTGGCCCGCTGCTCGGCCCTGGCATCGCGTTCGTGTCCTTCCCACAGCCAACGGAGCCGACTGCGGACCGCGGTGGCGTGGGGCACCCAGGATCCCGCTCCTTCCAGCGCATGCCAGAAAGGCCCCTGGGCCTTCATCCGACCCGATGCATCCTGGGAAGGGCTCAGCACCACCAGGCGTTCCCGGGTCATCGCCAAGACCTTGTTGAAGGCGTACGCTTCGCGTTGGAACGTGCGGGGTATCTGCTCCGCGTGCTCACTTCGTGGCAGCCAGAACCGCTGGAGGGCCGCTGGGAAGGCCGACGCGGTGTCGGCGGCCGTCTTCTCCAGCAGGGCGCGGTTGAGGGCGGCCTTGCGGTTCCAGTCCAGATCAGGATTCTCGACTGGACGCCTGGGCCAGGCGCCTTCGGAGAGGTCGAGGATGAGGGTGGCCTGGGAGCCGGACCAATCCTGCATCACCGCGTCTGGCGAGATGAGACGCAGACCAGCGGCGGACCGGGGCACCCGGTTGCTGCGGGCCGTTCCAAGGAAGGCCTCCAGGGCGACCAGCATGTCGGGGAAACGCCACACCTCGTTGCCCCAGGTTTCCTTGATCAAGCCGAGGGGGGAGAAGAAGTCATCCGGATCCACCGGGAGGCGCAAGGAACCCACCAGGGCTTCCAACCGCTCCGCCCAGAAGCGGGCCGTGAGCGCGGTGTTCGACAGCGTGGTCAGCTCCTCGAAGACATGCTGGGCACCGGCCCTGGCCCAGTCCTCCAGGAGCATGAAGCTGCCCTGGAAGGCCAGCGGCCCATTCTGGTCCGCCTGGGACAACTGGTCTGCCCAGCGTCGCAAGTCCTCCCGACGGGAGGCGCGCAGGCCTGCGGAGACAGCGCAGGGGTCCGAGCGCAGAACCCCCGTCAAAAGCGTGACGAGAGGGCTCCAGGCTTCGCTGGCCCGAAGGGAAAGCAACCCGCCCCGAACATGCAGGGCCACGCCCTCGGCGGCGAGGATGGGGGCCAGGAAGGCCCCAGCTGCATAGGGTTCAGGGTGGACGAGGGTGATGTGCTGCGGCTGGATGCCTTCGTCCAGCCAGGCACAGACCTGCTCCACCGCGTGACGGAGCAGATCGACGGGACTTTCGACCAGCCCACGCTGGAACTGGTCGGCCAAGGGTTCGAGCTCCAGCGGGCCTTCGAAGAGACGCTCCAGGGCCGCCGTCCAGGGGGCCGCTCCCCAGCCTTCGGGCTCGATCAGATCCAGTTCGTTGGGAAGGCTGTCTCCATGCTGCTCCAGGCCCTCCAGAAACCATTCGACCAGGGGCTGGGGGCTGCCGAAAAGCCCCGAGCTTCCATCGCCCTTGCGAGTGGCCAGGGCGAAGGTGGCTCCTCCCAGGCCTGGCACACAGGCCAGGGTTCGAAGCCGGGCGGGCACCAGATCGTGAAGTCCTGCCTTGATCGGACCATCCAGTTCCGTGCGCTCGATCCACAGTCCCCGCTCACCCCTCAACTCCAGGTCCACGGCCCGCCACAGGGCCTCATCGGGTTCCAGGTAGCCGGCGCGATCGACCTCCTGGAGGTAGGCCTCCAGATGGGACACGAGGCTCGCCAGGCTGTGGGGCGACTTTGGGCTCCCTTGTGGCATCCCATGGCCCTGAAGCTCGCGGATCACAGAGGGGCCCAATCCCTGCGCCAGGAGTTCCTGGCAGGCCTGGGCCCTTGCCTGCAACCCATCCAGGCTTGGACTCATCCAGCCATTGGCCTTGGCCTGCCGGCGGGCGACCCGGAGGTGCAGCATCATGCCCACCGAGCCGGGCACTGGCGGCCTTGCATCGTTCAATAGGACGCCGTCAAAGGGGGCGTAACTCATTCCTGGCCTCAGTGGGTTCAGTGCACTTGAGTATCCTGGCAGACCGAGTGCGACACCGGCTGTCCACCCACCCGGCCGTGGATCTGCTGGCACGGGGTTGGCGCCCGGTCGCCAGAGGCCAGACCTCATCCTTCAATCGCCGACCCTCTTCCCATCGCCTTGGGGGGAGGCCTCTCCCGAATCAAAGCGTCGTCGAGACCTTCCATCGGACCTCGCTGGTTGGATGGTGCGGATATCCATTGATTGATCTGGTTCTAGATCAAAGTATCTATGTTTAGATTTGATTCATGTTGTTGATTATTTTTTTGTTGCAACATGGACTTTGAAACCTATGCTTGCTCATCTGAAACCCCACAGGAGATCGCCATGAACTGGTTCCCCGTCCTCTCGGCCCTTGCCATCGTGGTCCTGGCCTTCCTGGGTGTCGACAACCCTGGTCGCGCCATCACTGCCCAGGTCTGCATTGCCTTCCTCACCATCGTTGGGATGGGCCTCAGCTGGTGGAAGGAATCCAGGTACGGCGTGCAGGCTCTGCGCTGACACCCTCTGGTCCGGCTCGATCCGGAATCAGGACCTTCGTTTCGATTCCGGGATGGGCCGGTTCTTCCAGGTCTGATAGGCGGCCTGGAACCGGGCAGGCTCGGGGTTCAGGTCCCCCGTTGCCCACTCATGGATGGAGGTGGCGATATCCACGGCGTGCAACACCGGTCGGGCCTTCTTCTTGATCAGCTCGGCCAGGCTGAACACCAGGGCATCCTTCTCGTCGAAGAGGGGCCTTCCATTTTCGTCCGCAGTCGCCTGCGGATCCTGCAGTCCTTGGTAGATGCCTGATAGTCGGCGCATCAGGTGGGCCAGGTGGTTCAGCTCTTCCAGGCGATTTCCGGGCAGGGGCACGGCACCCGGATCTGGTGCCTCTGCGGCCGGGGCGACCGGAGACTCTGGCAGAAACCATTGGGCCGCCTGGCCGTCATGCCAGAGCTGCATGATGACGTTGTTGGCATCCGCCGAACGCTTGCAGCCGTCCAGGGACCAGGCCGCATGGCCATGCTCGTAGGTATCGTAGATGAGGTGCATGCCCGTGGGCTGAGCCTGGATGCAGGCGTGCAGATGCTCCATGGCGTCGGCGATGCTGCTGAAATGATCCTCGATTTCCTTGCAGGTCCTGCTCTCGATGCCAACTCGCCGTGAACCCACGTATTTCTTGTAGTGCAGCGCCAGGGCATCCAGTTCGACGCCGCAGGCCTGCACGGTCTTGGTCGCGCCCTGCCCCAGGCGGACGAAATGGTTCCTCTCCAGGCGTTTGATCTCATTCAGGTTGTGGACCAGCCTGCGTGATGTGATTGCAACCATACCGGCCTTCCTCACCATGACAAGACGCATCGAGCCTGATCGAGGCTCTCATTCTACGCAGTTCCTGGGCCAGCCGGGCCTACGTGGCCTTCCCCTGGGGAGGGCGCTTGAGACAGGAGTCGTAGAGGCGCACCAGGAATTCCATGAGGACCCATTCGTGCTCCCGGTGGTTGGTGCGAAGCAGGCGGTTGAGGTGCATGTGGGATAGGCTCCCGGCGAGGCCCGGCAGGTCCCCCTGGAGCAGGCCCTGGTCGAAGGCCGCCCGGATCCGGGGCAAGCCGCGGCAGCCTGGGACAGGGAGCGAACCCAGGTCCTGGGGGAACCCTGGTTCCAGCTCCTTGCGGAATTCCCTGAACTTCGCCCCCATCTGCACGGCCCCTTCTCCCGTGTCGGCGAACTCCTTCCGGAAACCTTCCCGGACGGCCTGGGCCAGGTCCATCCGGTCAGGGAGACCCAGGCCCAGAGCCGACCAGATCGCATCGGTCTGCCTGAGGCCCGCCCGCCAGCGCTGTTCCAGGGTCAGGCCCTCCACCAGGCGCGCCAGGAGGTGCTGGCTGTCCTCGCAGAACCACTCCTCCGCGAGCTTGAACCCGAGCGGGCCCCCATAGCGCTCCCATTCCGGCTCGAAGGTATCCACCTGCCATTTCCACAGCAGCCCCTGGGCGAGGGGATCCCCCAGGTGCCCGTGGATCCGGGGAAGGAAGTCGGAAAGCAGGCGCTGGGGCAGGCCATGGAAGCGCAGGCGCAGGTGGTGGTCCGGATCCCGGTACCGGATGAAGTGCCAGCGGTCCCACAGCCCTTCTGCCTGGGTCTGCCGAAGAAGGGGCTCCAGTTCCACCAGGAGACGATCCACGCTGGCCGGTCCGCAGTAGAGCTTGAGGTAGAGCCATTCCGAACCCGGCGGGAAGGTGCGGATGTTGGTCTCATCGGACCTGATCTCAAGCGGAATCGCCTTCGGCGGCGGCGGGGCCGCCTCGAAGGGAATGACCAGCTCGTGGGCGAACCGTCCCTCCGGCGCGTTGACCAGGGCCAGGCCGGGATCCGGAAAGCACTCGGTGAGGGTGAAGACCAGGCGGTTCGAGACGAGGTGATGCAGGGTCTCCACCCAGAGCACCTGATCCAGATCCACCAGCAGGCCATTATCCGCATCGGTGAGCAGGACGCACCTGGGCAACCCCAGGCTTTTTCGCAGTCTCTGAAAGGCACCCCAGGCCCCCCCAGAGGAAGCCTGCAAGGCGGTTTTCAATTCGCTGGCTTCGATCCGCCAGCGCGCCTTGCAGAGGACGTGCCGACCCCGACTGACCCGGGGCAGGAAAGGTTGTTCCGCCAGGGCTCCCCAGGACCATCCACCCGGGCGCCCATCCTGGTCCTGCAGGTGGGCCAGGAACCGGTAGACCACGGGCCCGCGCGCGAAGTTGTGGGCTGACGACAGGCGGGGCACCACCTCCCGGCCCAGCCGGAGGGAGGCGAGTACCACGCGGTTTCCCCGGACGGTCAGCACCAGATCAGCAGGGGCGATCGTATGCTCCGTCGGAACACCGGATGTGGCCAGGAAGGGGATCTCGAAGTCCCGCAGGGAGGGCCGGGCCAGCACATTGCCCATGCGGCCTTCGGGCACATGGACCACCTCGGCGAACACCGCCTGCGGACGCGAAGTCTCCTCCTTCCCAAGGTGGCTGCGGAGGGCATCCTTCAATTCGGGATCACCGGAAGCGAACCGGCCGAGCCAGCGGGCGGCGGTGGGGCCCGAATGCTGCTGCATCCAGAACCGGAAGTCGCCCCGGTCCAGGGCGGCGGGATCGGAGGCCTCAAGGCTGGTGAGGGCCGCGAAGGACTGGGGGAAGGACTGGGGCTCCGGCTGGGCGAGGGCCTCCAGATCCGCCTCCTCCAGTTCCCAGGTACCGGATCCCTGCCACCGGGGAATCTGCTTCAGGAGAAACAGGTCCCGCTGGGACAGGGGGCGGGGCGGCGGCGAGCTTCGGAAGGGCAAGCCCTCCAGCAGGGGGGAATCCAGGGAAACTCCCCCATCGAACCCGAGGCCGCTTTCCTCATCCAGGACGTCGAGGAGCGGCATCCACCGGGTGCCATACCGTTCCTGAAAGGCCGCCCGGAACCGGTCCATGGGGCCTTCTGCCGGGGCCGGGGTGAGGCGGCGGAGCAGCTCGACCCCTTCCTCCAGGGTCCGGCGGACCACGGAGGAAAGGGCTAGGCCCGGGGCGGGTCGGAAGAGGTCCGCCTGGAGGACATCCCGGGTCTCCCGGGGCATTCCCAGGCCGGTCAAAGCGACTGTCAGGCTGCGGTAGCCCTCGGGATGGGCCCCGAGGGGGGCGTCCTGGAGTGCTTTCAGTTCCAGATCCAGCGCCACCAGGGACTCGGCCCGATCGGCGGTGGCCGGATGGGCCCGAAGGGCATGGACCACCCACCCCAAGGGGTCGGAACTGGTCAGCGGTGGTTGCAGTTCCCCACAGAGCACCTGGGCGTCGATGAGCTGCTCCAGGAAGGCCTGGGCATCTTCTGTTCCCACCTCAAGGCGGCTGGCCAAGTCCGTCCGGAGCTGCGCCAAGTCAGCGCCCTCCTGGGCCCGCTGCAGCACGAAGTCGAGGTGGGGCGTGGCCTCCACCGCCTCCAGGTGGTAGGTCCGGCCCTGCCCTTCCGTCCCGTCTCTGCGTTCGAGGTAGCGGTGCCAACCCCCACGAGCATAGAGGCTTGAATTGGGCCGATACCGCAGGGCGGCCCGGACCGCCGGCTCCCGCTCCAGCCGGTCCACCAGAGCCTCCAGGACACCCCAGTCCAGGCGCAGCGCCTTACGGCCAGCCAGCCAGGGCTCCACCGAAAGGTGGCTGGCGCCGCCCCAGGCCCCCTTGGAAACCCCTGCGAACAAACCAAAGGGGGTCGCGCGGCTACTCATGCGGCCGAGGTATCGCAACAGGGCCCGCTCGACGGAGTGAGCGGCCGGACCTTCCAGGGAGTCCTCGAGCCAGGCGTCCAGCCGCGACGCGAAATCCGGAGAGGCCAGGGCCAAGGCCTCCCGCGCAGCGTCGCCTTGGATCAGCCGGCGAAGCACCTGCCGCATGGCTTCCCGGTTCTCCTCCAGCCGGGCAGCAGAGGGCCCCCCAACCTCACCCGTTGGGCCGGGTCGATGGCCGGAGGACAGCACGTCCAAGGGCAGCCCGGGGGTGCGGAGCAGGAAGAAATCAGCGGTTTGGCAGGTGGGCCGTTGAAGCATGCAGAGTGGGTTCCTTGAGCTAGAAGAGTAGAGCCAAACCTAGGAGACCTGTCCCCGATCCCATTCCCACCAGGAAGCGCCGAACGGTATCGCATCGGGGCCCCAACGGTTGAAGTCATGTTTAGATACCGTTCATGGAAAGGCATTGGCTTTCAGCCCCGCAAGCCTCAGAACCTTGGTTGCGCCCCGTGGCGCCACCTGGGAGCCCCCATGAACAGCAGCCTCTCCTTCCGCAAGGAATCCATTCAGCGCTCGAGCAACGCCAGCGAAACCCTGAATCAGGCGCAGGCAGCCCAGGGACCGAAGGGTGCCCGTGAGCAACGACCCATTTCCCTCACCACCTTGCTCACGATGGATTGATGACCAGTCTGGGCTCGCCGATTCAAGGGCCGACATGGCCTTAGAATCGGCGAGCGCTTGGGCCGCTTGGTTCCCGCTGGCCAAGAACTGGCGGGTCCTCGGAACCTGTTATGCCCTTTGGGTCCTACTTATCCTGCAAGAGCAGTGGGCCGTTCATCGCCTCGGGTCAGGATGGATTTGGGCCAGCGCCTTCTCCAGTCCGTTGACTCATATTGGCGCTTTCGCCTTTGTGGCCCCCCTGCCGTGGATCCTGCCCCGCCGGCTACCCACACCCTGGAAATTCATTCTCGGGTTCATCCTTTCGGTGGTTACTTGTGAACTGGTTTCATTGCTTCTCCCGTTTATCGACGCCTGGATTCTCGCCCATGGGAGTTTCAAGTTCAGACTGGGAAAAGTTCTCAACCTCTACACCTCGCTGGTCGGTCCAGCCATGATGCTCGTGGGAGGACTTGTCGCTGCCCGGGCTCGTTCTGAAGAACTCCTGGAGGCCTCGGTGGCGGAAGCCCTGGTCGCCAAGAACCGCCTGCTCCAGAGCCAGATCCACCCGCACGTGCTCTTCAACGCCCTCAATGGCCTGGCGGAGCTGGTCCATAAGAGCCCCAAGGCCGCCGAATCCGCCATCCGGCACCTCTCCGATCTGCTCCGGCGCATCATGCGCGCCTCTGAGTACATGCGGTTGCCCCTCGGAGAGGAGCGGAAAATCATCGCGGATTTCCTGGCCCTGGAGGCCATCCGCCTGGGCAGCCGGCTCCAGGTGGTGTGGGAGTGGGACGAGCGGCTGGACACGCTGGAAGTGCCTCCCCTCCTCCTCCAGCCCCTGGTGGAAAACGCCATCAAGCATGGCATTTCTCGGAGCATTGCCGGTGGCGAGCTGATCCTGCGCGCTCGAGCGCAGGACGGGGCGATCTTCCTTGAGGTCTGGAATTCAGGTGAGCCCTTTCACCAGGGCAAGGGGGGAACAGGTATCGGTGTGAAGAACCTGTGCTCGCGGCTGTCGTTGCATTTCGGCGCCGGCGCCAGTTTCACCATCGGGCCTTCGGGCCTGGGGACACTTGCCTGCATTCGGCTGGAGTCGATCCAAGTAGAATGCCTGCATGAAGCGCCTCAACGCCTTGGTGGTCGATGACGAGCCCCTGGCCAGGGAGCGCCTGTCCCGGTTGCTGCAGGAAGTCGATTGCAGGGTAGTCGCCGAGCTCGGCGATGGCATGGCGCTGCTCCAGTGGCTGAAGCAGCCCCAGGAAGTGGATGTCATCTTCCTGGATATCGAGATGCCTGGCCCCAGCGGCATGGAGGTGCTGGCGGAAGTCCCGGCCTCTCCTCCCGTGGTCTTCGTCACGGCGCATTCCACCTATGCGGTGCGCGCCTTCGAGCTGGCCGCGGTGGACTACCTGCTGAAGCCGGTGTTCGAGGACCGGCTGGCCAAATGCCTCCAACGGCTGCGGGATCAGCTGATCCGCCCGCTCAACCCGACGGAGCTGAGATCGCTCCTGCCCCCGCCCTTGCGCTTCCCCATCCGGGCCGGGGATGGGGAGATCTTCATGGAGCTGGAGCTCATCACCCATTTCGAGCTGGAAAATGAACGGGTCTGGGCCTGCCGGGGCCTGAACCGCTATCTGACCCGGTGGACCGTCCTGTCGGAGGTGGAGGAGGCCTTCCCCGAGGACGGCATGCTCCGGATCCAGCGCCACCTGCTGCTGCGACCCCGGATGGTCAAGGGCATCCGGTCCACCACGGTGGGGCGGATCAAGGTACTGATCGCTCCCAAGGTGGAGCTGCTGGTCAGCCGCGCCATGACGCCGCGAACAAGGGAATGTCTCCGGTCGGTCTCCTTCTGAGGGGTCGCTGCGACTCTGGGCTCCCGTTCGGCGGTAAAAACAGCACGGTTCGGCGGAATTCCAATCCGAGCCTTCGCGCGGGAACTATGTTCGTCGAAGGGTCTCTTGAGATGGTCCATGCCCTGTTTGCCCTTGAGGCCTTGAGATTCAGGAGTTTCCAATGGGTGCAGATCGCCTAGGCCATGCTTCCCAGTCCCTTGACCCCCTTTCTCCCACCCGGCACTTCGGGCAGTGGAAATCGACTTATCTCAGTGATTTCAGGTACCTGGAGACCTTGGCAGTGATCAAAAACGTTTCGGAAAAAAGGCACCTCGAAGAAACAAGCAAGCGCCTCTCCACCGCGCTCGATCAAGTCATGGAGGTCATCGCCATCCTGGACGCCGGAAATGGCTCCATCCTTTATTCGAACACCACCTTTTCACAGGTGTTTGGGAACCCCAGTCCCGCTGCCTCGAAGCAAATATTCACGGATCTGTTCGAGTGCCGGATTCTGACTACCGCTCTGGAGCAGGCGCGCCTGGGCGAGGCCTGGACCGGCCGCTCTTCCTTGAAGACCCACGCCGGTAAGCGAATCACGTTCGAAGGGACCGTCTCCCCGGTGCGCACTGCCGAAGGCGTGGTTGAATCCCTGGTGGTACGGCTGAGGGACATCACCCTGGAAGTCGAAAAGGATGCCCATCTCCGCCAGGCCCAAAAGATGGATGCCCTTGGGGCCCTGGCCGGAGGCATGGCCCACGACTTCAACAACCTCATCGGGGCCATCCTCAACGCGGCCGAACTCATTGAAATGGACATCCCGTCGGATAGTCCCCTGCATAAATCGCTGGGGATCATCCAGCAGGTGGGCGGCCGGGCCCGGGATCTGAGCTCCCAGATCCTCAACTTCAGTCGCCGCTCGGATGACGATTGGACTCCGTTCGACCTCACAGGCCTTGCTATCGAGGTGATCAGCGTCCTCCAGACCATGCTCCCGAAGAACGTGGAATTGCGCACGTATCTGGCCAAGGGGATCAGGATCCTCGGCAACCCTTCCCAGCTCCATCAAGTAATCATGAACCTGGGCATCAACGCCAGCCAGGCCATGCAACCAGGGGGAGGGGTGCTTTCCATTCGACTCCAGCCGTTGGGTGCCGGGCGGAGGATGGGCGACCAGCCCTTTCCTGAGCCCTGCGTCCTGCTCAGCATCGAGGACACGGGCTGCGGCATGGATCAGCCCACGCTGGAACGGATCTTCGAGCCCTTCTTCACCACCAAGGCTATGGGCCACGGGACCGGGCTCGGCCTGTCGGTGGTGTACGGCATCGTTCAGGGGCACGGCGGGAACCTGCAGGTCATCAGCGAGCCCGGCAAGGGCAGTTCCTTCCACATCCGCCTGCCCGTCCTGCAGGAAACCCCCAAGGGGCTGGACGAAACATCCACCGAGTCGCGCCTCAACCATTAAGAGGTTGTAACAAAACCCGACGATGCCGCGGGGTTTTGTTACGACCTCCCAGGTGGGACTCAGACCCTAAAGCCCCAACCCCCGTGGCAGCCGTGGGCTCGAAATCAGCTCTAAGAACAGGGTCCAGCGCCGAGCGGGATCGTCCAAGGTACCGCCCTGGGCCTCGACCCAGGTCCGGACGAGCTGTTCTCCCAGGTTGTAGTTGATGACGTAGCTGCGATAGGTATCGATGAAGCGAAGGCGCTGGGCGGCCTGGGCCTCGGTGCGCAGGGAATACTTCACGAGGAAAGCCTCGGCCCGGGCACGGTCCAGGTGGCCGTCCAGGTAGCCGCGAGCGGCTTCATTATCAGCGAAGGCCAACAGCTTCAGCTCAGCTTGAACCCGGGCCCAGCATTGGGCGTCGGCTGGATCGAGGCCTGCCAAGGGAAAGAGCACGTCACGCTCGAAGGCCAGCCGCTCCTCGCCGGGGAAGGCCACCTCGATGCCAAAGTTGGCGGTCCCCTCGGCAATGAGGGACTGGGGGGAGAACAGCGGATAGACCGTGAACTCCAGCCAGCCCTTGCCTGTCGGCGGGGCCTGGGCGAAGCGCTGCTCCAGCAGGGCATTGTAGACGTGGTGCCCCGGGTAGCCTTCATGGGCGGCCAGATCCAGGGCCCGATCGATGGCGATGGGCAGGTCCAGGTTCACCTGGATCACCGAATGCCCGCCGCCCTGGTACCAGTTGTAGGCGGACCAGGCCTTGCCCGTGACGTACTCCACGCGGAAGTGGTCCGACTCCGGCAGCACAGCGTGTTTGCGGGTGCGGTCGCGGGCCTCCGCGATGGCCGCCTGGAAGACCTCGTCCACGCGCAGGGTGGGCACCAGGATGCGCTCCCGCATGCCCTGGTAGCGCTCCTGCACGGAGCCAGGCCCCTCGAGCAGGTGGTCCAGCCGGCCCAGGGCCGCCTCGAAGGTGGCCTCGATTGTCACGGTTGGCCGCACCTGGTAGAGGGCTTCAGCCTCGTCGTCGAAGCTGAACCGGTGCCCCTCCAGCCGGGCCAGGTGGGCGTCCACGGCTCCGAGCTGACCCAGCAGATAGTCCTTTCGCAGGGTCTCGTCGGGGAGTGGTTCCGAGACGGCCACACCCTCCAGGATTCTTCCCGTCTCCGCCCGCAGCTCGGCCAGAGGGCGCGGTGCCCCGGCATCAGCCACCTGCTTCCAGGCCTTCGGACCGTAGTAAGCATCCACGAAATTGCCATCGTGGCGGCCCACCGCCAGCACCAGGTTCACGTAGTCAGAAGCCCATTCGGAAAGCGCCATATCGGTTCCCACTCCTCATCCATGGAATGTACACAGGTTGGCCCGGGAGCCCACAACTTCCTGGCGTCCCTCCGGAAAACCCCGCTTAAAATGTGAACCCACCAGGAGCAGCCATGGCCGAAGCCCTCGACAATATCCAGGACGATGTGCAGGACCATGCGGCAGAGAGCCGGTTCAACGGGTACATCGCCCTCTTCGTGGCGGTGGTGGCCACCTTCATGGCGCTGTGCAACGTGAAGGACGGGAACGTCGTCCAGGCCATGCAGCAGTCCCAAGCCAAGGCCATCGATCAGTGGGCCTACTACCAGAGCAAGAGCACCAAGCAGCACATTGCCGAGAACACCGCCGATATGCTGAAGGTGCAGCTGGAGATGAACCCCAGCCTGAAGCCCGAAGTCCGCGCCAAGGTGGAGGCCAAGATCACGGCCCAGGAGGCCGCGGCCAAGAAGTACGAAAAGGAGAAGGAGCAGATCAAGACCGTGGCGGAAGCGGCAGCCAAGGACTATGACGCCATGAACATCCACGACGACCAGTTCGACTTGGCGGAAGCCTGCCTGAGCGTGGCGGTGGCCCTGGCGGGCGTCACGGTGCTGACGAAGAAGAAGTGGCTCTTCGGCGTGGCGGGCACCTTCGCCGGCATCGGCTTCCTATACGGCCTAGCGGGGTTCTTCAAATGGAACCTCCACTCGGACTTCATGGCCCGGCTCCTGGGCTGAGGGCGCCAAAAAACCAGACGCTGCCGCCGGGGGTGTTCGACGCTCGAAGCCCCCGAAACGAAGACACTGCTTCCGGCGTCTCATGGAGCGGGCCATGCTGGACTCTGACCCGGCGGAGCCATGACCAAGCCCCAACCCCAACCCAAGCCCAAAGTGGACACGGCCCGCGCCTGGCGGGAGGCCCAGGCCCTCCTGCGACAGCACCGGGGCTCGCTGGCACTGGGCCTTGGGTTGATGCTCATCAGCCGCCTGGCGGGGCTGGTGCTGCCGGCCAGCACCAAGTACCTCATCGATGAAGTCATCGCCAAGCACAACGGCCACCTCCTGATGCCCCTGGCCTTCGGCGCCGGGGCCGCCACCCTGCTCCAGGCCATCACCAGCTACGCCAACTCCCAGGTGGTGAGTGTGGCGGCCCAGCGGGCCATCATGGCCATGCGCCAACGGGTGCAGGACCACATTCTCCGCCTACCCATCCGCTACTTCGACAGCACCAAGAGCGGCGTGGTCATCGCCCGGGTGATGAACGATGCGGAAGGCGTGCGCAACCTCGTGGGCACCGGGATCATCCAGCTGGTGGGGGGCACCCTCACGGCGGTGATCTCCCTGGCCGTGCTGTTCTGGATCAACTGGAAGCTCACGCTCGCCACAGTTCTCTTCCTGTCCGTCTTCGGCGGGGCCATGGCCCTGGCCTTCCGGAAGCTGCGCCCCCTCTTCCGCAAGCGCAGCGAGATCACCGCCGAGATCACGGGCCGGCTCACGGAATCCGTGGGAGGCATCCGCATCCTCAAGGTCTACGTGGCCGAGGACCGGGAGCGCCGCATCTTCGCCGAAGGCACGGACCGCCTTTTCAAGAACATCGCGGGCACCCTCACCGGCACTAGCGCCATCACCGCCTTCGGCACTGCCATCGTGGGCGTGCTGGGCGTGCTCATCATGATCATCGGCGGCCGGGCCATCCTCAGCGGGGCCATGACCCTGGGCGACCTCATCATGTATACGTTCTTCGTGGGCCTCATGGCGGCGCCGGTGGTGCAGATCGCCAACATCGGCACCCAGGTGAGCGAGGCCTTCGCGGGACTGGACCGCATCCGCGAGATCCTCGACATGCCCACCGAAGACCAGGAGGACGCCAGGCGGGAGCCCCTGCCCGCCCTGGAGGGCAGTGTGGCCTTTCGGAACGTGCACTTCGGCTACGAGGCCGATACGCCGGTGCTGAAGGGCGTGTCCTTCGAAGTGCCCGCCGGCAGCACCGTGGCCCTGGTGGGCTCCAGCGGGTCCGGCAAGAGCACGATCATCTCCCTGGTGATGGCCTTCAACCATCCCCAGCAGGGTCAGATCCTCGTGGACGGCAAGAACGTGGAGTCTCTGCGGCTGCGGGAGTATCGCGCCAAGCTGGGCGTGGTCATGCAGGACAACTTCCTCTTCGATGGCACCGTGGCCGACAACATCGGCTTCGCCAAGCCGGGTGCCACCCGGGTTGAGATCGAGACCGTGGGCCGCATCGCCCATGTCCACGAGTTCGTGGACCGCTTCGAGCAGGGCTGGGACACCGTGGTGGGCGAGCGGGGCGTCAAGCTCTCCGGCGGCCAGCGCCAGCGGGTGGCCATCGCCCGGGCCATCCTGGCGGATCCCCGCATCCTGCTGCTGGACGAGGCCACCTCCAGCCTCGATAGCGAAAGCGAGGCCCTCATCCGAGACGGCCTACGCCGGCTGCGGGCCGGCCGCACCACCTTCGTCATCGCCCACCGGCTCAGCACCATTGAAAGCGCCGACCAGATCCTGGTGGTGGAACAAGGCGAGATCGTCGAGCGGGGCAGGCATCGGGAGTTGCTGGCCCTGGACGGCCGCTACAAGCAGCTCTACGACCGCCAGCATGGGGTGGAGATCGACCAGTTCATCAATCCGGGGGAGGATTTCACGGTTCCGCAGGCCCAGGAGGAACGGGCCTGAGGGCGACTCTGCGAGGGTGCAGGGCTACCGGACCAGGCTCGCCCCGTCCATCCGCTCAGAGACCTCCATGGCCAGACTCACCAGGCTCGAGACGAAGGCCGCGAATTGCTGCTCTTCCGGCTGCCAGTGCCGCCGCGGTCCCGTGTGCTCGAGGCAGACGACACCGACCAACCGGTCGCCGTTCTTGATGGGCACATCGAGCATGGAGGAGATGCTCAGAGGGGTGAGGTAACCCTCGGCGAACTCCCGGGTGCGGGGGTCCGATAGCGCATCGTCAGCAGCGATGACACGGCCTCGTTCGATCTCCGCGAAATAGTCGGGATAGTTGCTGGCGATCAGGCGGGCACCCTCGCCATGGAGGCTTTCGCGACCATCGAAGATGCAGGCGCAACTGAGGGTTCTGCGGGTCTCATCGAACAACCAGATACTGACCCGCTGCACCTCGACCGAAAGGGCCGCCATGCGGGTGATGTCCCGCAGGGCCTCCGGCAGATTCCCTGAAACCAGGGACTGCTGGCGAGTGAGCAGCATCATCGCCATGAGCAGACGATTCAGGAATGCCTCCTTGTGCCGCAGCCACTGGTTCTCGAGAATCAGCTCTCCGACGGAATAGTCGCCGGGCTGGCGGTGGTCAATCTGGGTTTCATTGGCCTGACCGGAATGGCTTTGCACAGGTGCCTCTGAATGCGAAGGTCTATTTTGCATGACCTCCGCATCAAGAATGCGTGGCGCCCGTCACGTTTCGGAACCGGGGGTCCAGACCAGGCCTCCATTCAAGGCGAAGGCCGTGGGCGTTGTGCCTTCCCCGGCCTCGGCTAGTCTCCGAAACAGATCCCCAGATCCCGCCCGGTCTGCAGGGTGTCGCAATCCAGGGGCACGGCCTTCATGCGGCCCGCGACCTCGTCGAGGGGCACGTAGTTCACGTTGGGCAGGGCCAGGGCCACCATGACGCCGCTCTGGCCCTCCTCCAGGGCCCGCACGGCGGCGGCCCCGAAGCGCAAGGCAGCCAGGCGGTCGAAGCTGGTGGGGCTGCCGCCCCGCAGCAGGTGGCCCAGCACCACGGTCCGCGCGTCCTTGCCCGTGATGTCCTGGAGCGATCGGGCCACCCACTCGCCGATGCCGCCCAATCGCTCCACTTGGCCGATGCCGGCCTGCTCAAGGACCGCGCGCTGGCCCTCGGCCGGTTGCGCGCCCTCGGCCACCACAACCAGAGAGTACATGCGGCCCACCTGGTCCCGGGCCCGGATCTTGGCGGCGACCTTCTCCAGATCAAAGGGGATCTCGGGAATGAGGATGGCGTGGGCGCTGCCCGCGATACCCGAATGCAGCGCGATCCAGCCCGCGTAGCGGCCCATCATCTCCACCACGATCACCCGCTGGTGGCTTTCCGCGGTGCTGTGGAGGCGGTCCAGGCATTCGGTGGCAAAGCTCACCGCCGTATCGAAGCCGAAGGTGGTGTAGGTCTTGTCGAGATCGTTATCGATGGTCTTGGGCACACCCACGACGCGGAGTCCCTTCTGGTGGAGGGCGTTGGCAATGGTGAGGGAGCCGTCTCCGCCGATGCATACCAGGGCATCCAGCTCCTTGCGGGCGAAGGTGTCGAGGATCTCGTCCGTGCGGTCCACTTCCTTCACCGTTCCATCCGCCATCTTCATGGGGAAGCAGAGGGGATTGCCCTTGTTGGTGGTGCCCAGGATCGTGCCGCCCAGGTGGCCGATGCCCCGCACCCGATCCCGGGTGAGCTTGAACACGCCGCCTTCGGGATAGCGCTCCGGGAACAGGATGCCGTTGTAGCCCTCGCGGATCCCGTAGCATTCCCAGTCGCGGTCCGAAGCCGCGATGACCACGGCGCGGATGACGGCGTTGAGGCCAGGGGCGTCCCCGCCCCCGGTGGAGATGGCAATGCGTCGGATCCGGCTGGACATGGGAGCACTTCCTGGTGGGATGAAGGGAAGCATGGTGAGGGTGGGCCTGACGAGGAGGCGCCGGAGCAGCTTCCCTACCCATCGTCATGAGGTGGGTTGTTGGGTAATTCTGGCGTGCCCCGATGGGCCCGGGCCACTTCACAGGAGCGGGTCGAGGGTCCGCTCCGTGGCTGGCGGAGTTCCCGGGAGTGCGCTGCCACAGGGGAGATGAGGGCAAGGAACAGGAGGGGCGGCATGATGTGTGACAGGGGCTCCGCGGGATGGCCTCTCGATCGCACCACCATCGGCTCCCTCACGACCACCTGGATCTGCCGGATTTGAGGCCATCCAGCCCAACCAGCGCTGGGGCCGTGGATCCCGGCCCTAGTCCTTCAGGTTCTCCAGGAAGTCGCGGATCAGGTTGGTCACGCCCTCCCGCTGGAAGACGAAGAACAGCTCCTCGGGACGCGGCGCCCGGCGGAAATAGTCCACGGCAGCGACGCGAGGGTAGTCATCCCGTTGAGTCTTCACGCCGCCAGAGAGGCAGGAGCCCTGCTCGGAGGGGGAGAGCCTGAGGTCGTGCATGCTTTCCAGGGCGAACAGCTTGCGGCGCTGCAGATCCGGATTGACCGGATGCGCGTAGACCCCCTCCACAGCTAGTTCCCGGCCCCCCCAGGGCGGCAGGGGCGCTGGAGTTCCTGCAGGCCCGTAGGGGTAGAGGTTCTCGTTCGCATGGTTGGTGTACAGGAGGAAGGTGGCGCGGCCCTTCCAGCGCCGCAGGGCCTCCACGGCGGCCACCGCGGTGAAGGCATGGTCCCGGTGACTGTCCAGGACGGGGTGCGGCATGACGACCAGGGTGGGCTTGACCTGCTCAAGCACCTTGACCAGATCCTCGACCAGGTGGGCCCAGGTGTTGGTTCGCGGACCGGTTCCGAGCAGGCGCCCCAGGTTCGCCTGGCGATAGGGCGATACATCGGTGTTGGGACCGTACAGCTCCGACACGACTTCCGTGGGACTGGCTTGCATGGTCTGGAGGCGGGCATCGAAATAGCCCAGGTTGAAGCACCGTGCCGGCGGAATGCCCCCCTGCCAGGGCACGGTGACGCTGTCCACGGCGCGCAGGTAGCCCTTGAACCGGTACTGCTCGGCCGGATCCCCGAACTGGTCCCGGTAGTTCGAATCTCCGGCGTTCCCGCAGGTGACCGTGACGATGGTGGCGTTGCGCTGGGCGTACAGTCCGAAAGCCGCGATCTCGGCATCATCGGGATGGGGGGCGAGCACCAGGATCCGGCCCTTCAGGTCCAGCCGGTTGGCGAACACGCGCAGCGGGCCCGACCCCGCTTCCAGTTCCACGCCATGGCCCAGCAAATCCACCGTGGCGCCCTCCGCCAGTTGGCTCCGGAGGCCGCTGAGGTTGAGCCAACGCAGGCCCTGGACGCCCCGCTCCAGATGCTGATGGAGGTGGATGGCTCCGGCGGAGACCTCCACCCAAGGCTCGCCGGCTCCGCTCTCCACGGCCTTCAGGCGCACCCCGAGCAGCGCGGTATCCCACCCGACGACTGGGGCCGCCCAGGTCCAGCGGACTCCGCCGGGAATCGCGCGGAATTCCACCGTCTGGGAGGTTCCGGCCTTTCCGCCGAACCGGTAGGCATCATCCCCACCACCGGCGCCCAGGAGGGCCGTTCCGATCCCCAGCATGGCCAGGAGGGCCACCCGGAGTCCCTTCATCAGGTTCATCCTAAGCATGGGCGATCCTTTCGTTCAAGCGGTGCCTGCGGTTGGGATCAAAGACTGGCCTTATTCTCGATGGCGAACTTGAGGAGGCTGTAGCTCCCGTGGATACCCAGCTTGGCGCTGATGTGGGCGCGGTGGTTCTCGACGGTCCTCTGGCTGATGAAGAAGGCCTCCGCGATCTCCTTGCTGGTCTTGGATTCGGCGATGAGCGTCAGGATCCGCCGCTCCATCGGCGAGAGCGTGTCCAGGGGGCGATTCTTGATGCGGCTGGAGGATTGCGCCCGGCGGGCCACCATCATGTCCATCAGGGAGGGGCTGATGAAGTGCCGCCCACGCACCACGGTCTCAATGGCAGCCACCACGTCATCGACGGCGGATTCCTTCGAGACGTAGCCCATCACCCCCAGGTCCATGGCCTCGTTGAAGGTCTCCTCGTCGTCGTACATGGTGAGGAAGATGACATCCGTTGCCAGGTTCCGGGCGTGGATCTCCCGCAGCACCTGGAGCCCGCTCATCCTGGGCATGCGGATATCCAGCACCGCCAGGTCCGGCACCTGGGCGTTGATCTCCTTCAGGGCCTGCTCGCCGTCGCGGCATTCGGCCACCACCTTCAGCGAAGGGAAGCTCTCGATCGCCTGCCTGACGCCAGTGCAGAAGAGGGGGTGGTCATCGGCGATCAGCACCGAAACGCTACGCTCCATGGAGCCTCCGCTGGATGGGCAGCATGGCGGACACCGTGGTGCCGGACCCGGGCGTGGAGCGCAGCTCCAGCTCGCCCCCCATCATCCGCGCCCGCTCGGACATGATCATCAGCCCAAAGCTCGTGTGCCGCTCCGAGCCCTGGGTCAGGGCCTCGACATCGAACCCGCAGCCGTCATCGGTGATCCTCAGCAGGACGTTGTCCCCGGTCCGGCAGAGCACCACGGAGATCCCCTTCGCGGCCGAGTGCTTGATGACGTTGTTGAGACTCTCCTGCGCGATCCGGTACAGGTTGATCTCGGCATCCGAGGGCATCAGCTTGTCCACGGGCTCGATGTCTGTCGTGAAGCTGATCTCGGAGCTGTGGGCCAGCCGTCGCACCATGGAGTCGATGCTCTTGCTCAGGCCCAGCTCATCGATCTGGTGGGGCCGGAGGTTGTGGGAGATGTCACGCACATCCTGGAGGGATTCCGTGACCCAGGCGATGGCATCGTCCACCGCGCCTTTCGGATCTTCGTTCTTGGCGATGGAACGGAGGCCAAGCAGCAGCTTGTTCTTCACGAGGAGCAGCTTCTGGCCGATGTGGTCATGCAGCTCGCCGGCGATCCGCTTCCGCTCCCGCTCCTGGGAGTCGATGAGCTGGCGGGCGAACTTCTGGTGGACGAGGCTCTCCCGCATGGCGTCTTCCATCCGCTTGTGGGAGGTGATGTCGCGGCTCACACCCACGATCCCGATGACCTCGCCCTGGAGATCCCGCAGGGGGACCGTGGTGGTCAGGTGCCAGCCCCAGGAATCCGTCAGGGGATAGTAGTTCGGCTCCTCCCGGCTGATGAGGGGCTCCCCGGTTTCCATGACCCGTTGTTCATCGCCATAGAACTGCTCGGCCAGCGCCTTCGGGAAGAAGTCGAAATCCGTCTTGCCGATGACCTGGTCCGGCGTGACACCCAGGTTCTGGGCCACCGCCGCATTGTCCACGATGAAGCGGCTCTGGCGATCCTTCACGTAGATGTAGTCGGGCACGTTATCGATGACTGTCCGAAGCAGCTGCCGCTCGACGCCCAGCTCCTCCTCCCGGAGCTTCCGCTCGGCGATCTCGGCCGCGAGTTCCCGGGTGCGCAGATCCACCAGCCGCTCGAGGCCGGTCTGCGCATCCTGTGCGGCACTCTTCTCGTCTTCCATGGACACTCCGGCAATCAGGGAAGCCCGGCGCGCGGGTCCAGGGCATCCAGATCCCGGAATTCGGCCCACTCGGGTTCGTTGTCGAAAATCCATCGATAGTACTCCTGCCCCTGGAGGTGCGTCGATGCCTCTTCATCCACCACCACCTGGCAACGCGGGTGGAGCTGGAGGGCCGAGGCGGTGATCATGGCCGTGATGGGGCCCTCCACCGCCTGGGCCAGGATGGAGCCCTTGGCCATACCCGTGGCGAGGAGCAGAACCCGCCGGCAGTCCAGGATGGTGCCCACGCCCATGGTGATGGCCCGCCGGGGCACCTGGGCCGGATCGCCGCCGAACATGGCGGCATTCTGCGCCAGAGTGGCCGGCGTGAGAGCCTTCTCCCGGGTGCGCGAAAGGAGGGCCGACAGGGGCTCGTTGAAGCCGATGTGCCCATCCGCGCCCAGCCCCAGCAGCTGGATGTCGATGCCGCCGACCTCCCGGATGAGCGCTTCGTACCTCCGGCACTCCCCGGCCAGATCCGCCGCGGCACCATCCGGAAGGTGGGTGTTGCCGGGCTGGATGTTCACGCAGCTGAACAGGTGCTCGTCCATGTAGTGGCGGTACGACCCGGGATGCGTGGCCGGGATGCCGATGTACTCGTCGAGGTTGAAGGTCTGGCAGCGGGAGAAATCCAGCCCCTCCTGGTGGTGGAAGGCCGCCAGGTAGGCGTAGACGCGCTCCATGGTCCGGCCGGTGGCCAGCCCCAGCACCAGGTCTGGCCGGGCCCTGAGCTCCTTCGCCAGGATGCGGGCCGTCAGGAGGGCGGCCTTTTCGGGATCGGGGACGATGATGACTTCCAAGGCACCTCCTGCGGCGATCAGCCCCGATGACCGGATCCCGGGCGCCCGGCTACCGGGTTCTGGATGCGGCGGTTTCCGGAGCCGGCAGCGCGTCCAGACACAGCGCGGCGGCACCCATGATGGCGATCTGGGGTTCCTCGCTGACCCTGATCAGGAGCCGCTTCAGCGCGCGCTGGTAGGCGAAGCGCGCCAGGGCCCTCCACATGCCTTTCTCGAAGAAGGGGAAGGATCTGGACACGGACCCCCCCAGCACGATGAGCTCGGGATCGAAGGCGTAGAGCGCGGTCATGAGGGCCATGCCCAGGTCTTCGCCGAACTGGTCCAGGATCCTGAGGGCATCGATATCCCCCTTCATCGCCCGGGCATGGATGAGGGCGCCGTTCTCGCCATGATCACGGGCGAACACCTGCCCGCTGGCGTAGAACTCGAAGGTCTGCTCCCGGTACGGAATGGTCCCGATCTCGCCCGCGCCGCAGTTGGCGCCGGAGTACAGGTGGCTGTTGAGAATCACCCCGGCCCCCAGGCCCGTGCCCACCACCAGGCCGACCATGTGCTGGAACCCGCGGCCCTGCCCGAAGTGGAACTCGCCCAGGGCGAAACAGTTCGCGTCGTTGTTCACGTAGACCGGCACCCGGTAGCGCCGTTCCAGGAGCTCCTTGAGATGGACCTCCTGCCAGGAGGGGATATTCTCGACGGTGAACACGATCCCACGCTCGACGTCCACGACACTGGGTACGCCGATGCCGATGCCTTTGACATCCGGTGTGAGGACCGCTTCGATGACTTCCTGCAGCTTGGCCAGAACCACCTCCGCCGCGGCGGCCGAGGGGGTGGAGTTGGCCGCGTGATGGGCGACAGCCCCGCCCTCCATGCGTCCGGCGCGGATGTTCGTGCCGCCGAGATCCACTCCGATGAGGGTTTTGGAATCCATGGGTGCGCCTTCAGGCCGAGCCGGAAATGGGATCCTTCGACTTCCCGATCGTCGCGTTGCCGATCAGGGGACGGGCCCAGATGCCGATGCTGATGATGTATCCGAGGGTGGCCAGCAGGGCCAGCATCCCGAAGCGGAGGCCGAAGGCATCGCCCAGCCGCCCGATGATGGGAGGCAGGAAGGCGCCGCCGACGATGGCGGTGCAGAGGATGCCCGCAAAGGAGCCGTGGTGCTTGTCCACGGAGTTCAGGGCCAGAGCGAAGATGAGCGGCCACATGACCGAGCACCAGAAGCCCATCATCGGCAGGGCGATCATGGCCACGACCCGGGAGCCGAAGAGCCCCACGACCAGGGTCACCGCGCCGCAGAGGCCGAAGACGATGAGGATCCTGCGCTGGTCGAAGAGCTTGAGCAGCACGAGACCCAGAGCGCAGCCGGCCATCATCAGGCCCCAGAAGCCGGCCACGGCGGTGTGTCCGCCCTGGGCGGGATCCACCTTGTGGTAGGTCTCCAGGAATTTCGAGATCCAGAAGGCGACGCCCTGCTCAGTCCCCACGTAGCAGAAGATGCCGATGAAGTAGAGGAGAACAGTCCGGTTCTTCAGGAGTGATCGAAGGGTGCCCAGGGACTCGACCCTCTCGTCCTCCTTCAACTCCATCTTGGGCATCCGGACCATGGCCACCACGAGCACCATGGCCAGCGTGATGACGGTGAAGACCCAGTAGAGGGACAACCAGGGCAGGTCCGGCGGAACCACCCTGGCCAGGGTGGCAGTCAGTACATTCCGGGGTAGGGCCGGATCCTTCAGGTGGAGTACCAGGTACGAATAGATATGGGGGCTCAGGAAGGAGGCGCCCCCGAAGACCAGTTGGGAGAGGTTCCCGTAGAACGCGTAGTGTTCTTCGCCTCCGGCCACCCGCAGCAGGGGGTTGATGACCACCTGGAGCATCGCGAACCCCACGGCGATCGTGAACAAGGAGGGCAGCGCCACGCCGTAGGTGGGCCGGAGGGCGAAGCACCCCGACCCCAGGAAGGCGAGTAGGAAGGCGGCGATGAGCACCGGCTTGGCGTCGAACCGTTCGATCAGCATTCCGGCCGGAATGGACATGACGCCATAGGCCGCAAAGAAGGCGAAGGGCATCAGGCCCGCCGCGAAGGCGCTGAGGTGGAACGACTCCTGGATGTTCGGCTCCAGGGGATCGAGGATGTTCGTCACGAAGGAGATGACGACAAAAATCAGCATTACCAGGAAGACCATGAAGTGGTTGCGTTTCATTCGGCGGTTCCTCGTTCAGGGCCTGGATGCTGTATTCCAGCCGGTCAGGATGGGGCGCGGCTGGCCGCCCTGCAGGTCCGCCTCGGCGAAGCGGACGCGGACGCTCCTGCGCTCATGGGGGAGCAGCGAGATGTAGTTGTCGTCCCAGAAGATCGGCAGGACCGGCTCGCCCGTCCGTCCCTGGACCAACCCCAGCTCCAGGAAGAAGGCGATCCTATCGCTGGTGTTGGTCAGGCTGAGGGTCCATTCCCAGTCCCTGCCCCGGCGGTCCCGCTTCTCGACCTTCATATCCACCGCGGCGGAGGGGAGCTTCCCCAGGGCCGAGAAATCAGCAAAGGACTGGTTCGGCGTCACGAACCAGGTCGACTTGGCCTCGTCCAGGACATCCGGTGTTCCCGACAGCCAGTAGAAATTGTCCGCCAGCTGCTCGCCACCGGGGCCCAGCAGCCGGAGGTCCAGGAAGCGGACGCTCCCCCTGGTGTCGAGGCCCTTCAGTTCCAGCACCCGCTGGGCACTGTTCGGCTGGCCGGAGGCCCGGATGGTCTGATCCGAGAGCACCGTCGAATCCGCCCCGTAGAGCCGCGCGCGGATCGAGACCTGCCGCCGGGCCTCCCGGGTATCGTTCACGAGATATACGGCCTTCTCGCCGTAGTGGTAGACCACGTTCAGGGGCTGGGAGCCCTTGCGCGCGCCGTAGAAGGCGCCGTTGGGCATGAGGAAATAATCGTAGAGCTGCCAGTAGAACTTGGGCCAGGCCCCGTTGAGCATCCACTGGACCACGCCAGTGGCTTTCGGCTGGTTGGCCCCGAAGGCCTCGTACATGGCCCGCATCGTTTCGTAGTTCGCCGCCTGGGCCTTGAACACGAAGTCCTCGGCAGAAGCCGCTTCGCCGTAGCGCGCCTTGAAGGCCTTCAGGTAGATGTCGAGGTTGCCGAACTCGAACCGGCCGCAGTGGAAGTTCCAGGCCTCGTTGATGGGCCACCATTTCTCCGGTGGCAGCATCCGGCGGAGCGAGGAGAGGGGCGGGATCTGTGGCCCGGGGCCCGTCTCTGTGTTGAACCCGAAGGCGCCGCCATGCTTCGTGTCCTCCCACCAGTAGTTGGGGGTCACGTAGTTGTACGGCCCCGCCATCTTGACGGCGGAAGGCCCGCTCACGGGGCTCTTCAGCTCCTTGCAGGTGGCCAGGTACGGACGGGAGGGGTCCAGCGCCTTCAGCTCTTCGGCATAGCGTTTCTCGGTTTCCGGCCAGGGCAGCTTATCGCTTCCCACCACCCAGACGAAGATGCTGGGGTGGTTGCGCAGCCACCGGACCTGGTCGCGCAGGTAAGAGGCCACCAGTTCCACATCCCGGGGCGCCTTCGGGCCGCCGAAAGTCTCATCCTCCACAATGGGTGCGCCGATGTACTCCGGCCATTCCCACTGGCAGCTCCAACCCGGCATCAGCAGGATGCCCAGACGGTCCGCCAGGTCATAGAGGCGCTGGCTGCTGCCCCAAAAGCCCTCCAGGCGCACCGTGTTGAGGTTCATGTGCCGGACATAGCTGAACTGAGCCTCCAGGTTCTTCCCGTCTTCCCGGAGGAACAGGTCGTCCACCCAACCGGCCCCGCGGATCAGCACCTTCTGCCCGTTCACCGTGTACCCGCGGTGCCCCTCTGCGTTCAGATAGTCGCCCACCTGCCGGATGCCGAAGGTTACGGTGCGGAGGTCGCTGGTACCTGCCCCTTCCGAGGCGGCCAGGTGGAGCGTGTAGAGCTCAGGCTTCCCGAGGCCGTGGGGCCACCAGAGCCGCGGGTCGCGGATCCGCAAGGCGGCACACTGGCCTGCTCCGATCTGGATCGGCTTCCTTTCACCAGGCGCGAGGCTGTAGGGCACCTGGAACCGGAGCCCGCCGATCACGCCGGTCACTTTGCCGGAAAGCGCCCGCCCCGCCCGGTTGACCAGGTCGGCGCTGATGGTCAGTTCGGCTTGCCTGAGCGTCTTGAGATCGACCTGGCTCTGGACGTAGACATCCTCCAGTGAGACGGCGCCGGTGCGCCTCAGCCTCACCTCCCGGAAGATCCCCATGTTGCGGTCCGGCGGCAGGGGGTTCCAATCCACGAAACCCATGGTGAAGTCCCCGGGCTGGGGCGGATGAACCTCGACGGCCAGGGCGTTGACACCGGCCCTGAGCCCGGCGGTGACATCCACCTCGAACGTCCGGAAGGCCCCGGCAATGGTCTCCCTGTCCGCGATCTTCTTCCCGTTGAGCCAGAGGCTCGCCCGGTAGTTGATGCCCTCGAAGATGAGGCGGGTGTGTATGCCCAGTTTCCCGGGTCCAAGGGTGAATTCTCGGCGGTACCACCACGCCTTCTTGAACGGCTCCAGCGAAATGGCGTCCAGGTTCCGATCAAAGAAGGGATCCTTGTGCACCCCGTTGCGCACGAGGGCCGCCATCACCGTGGCGGGCACGTCCGTGCGCAGCCAGCCCTTGGCAGCGAAGCCCGGCAGGGAGAGCTCCGGCCCGCCAGCCTCGACCTGGGCTGCGGCCTGGAGGCTCCAGCCCTCCTTCAGGACCATCTCCCGGTCCACCGCCCTTGCGGGGACCGGGCGTTCCGGAGCCCCCGCCACCAGGACCGGCACGGCCAGGATGAGCGCAGCCAATCTCAGCTTCACGGAGTCCTCCTTCGAAGGTTCAGGCCTGACGCCGAAGGGTCAAAAGTGCCAGCGCAGATCCAGCTCGAGCCAGCTGGGGTTGACGCCCCCCTGCCGGACCAAGGGATCCATCAAATCCTTCCCCGCCAGTTCGGTCTGCTGGAACATCAGCTCCGCGGAGAGCTGTTTGCTGATCGCGAGGTTGAGGCCAAGCCGGAGCCCCAGCTTGAGCCCCTTGGCATCGCGGATCGGGAAGTGGTGATCGACGTCCTCGGGGATTTGGGATTCCACCCCGGTCCGCGACATGGAATAGGAGTTGAAGGACAGCCCCACCAGACCCGTCAGGGTGGGATGCCCCGTGGGGATGACCAGATCCCCATGGGCCTGGAGCAGGGTGAGCGAAGTCTTCAGCTGGTTCTTCTCGGCGCCCGGGAAACTGCCCCCGAGGAAGCCGATCCGGGCCGCCAAGTCCGTGCCCCAGACGTGGGCGCCCCAGTCCGCGCCGAGGACGAAGCCGGTGCTGTTATTGGTGACCTTTTTCAAGGCGTCGTTGGCGACGACAACGCCGCCGGCGACGCTGAGGCCTGGGCTCTGGGCTGCCAGGGGCAGCACGAGCAACCCGAGCAGGATCGTGCGAAGGGTCTGGTTCATGAATTCTCCTTCCCGCATCTGAGATCAGAACTTGAACCCGGCGCTGAACTGGGTGAAGGACCGGCCCGCCAGGTAGTAGGTGTTGTCGCCGGCGTAGCCCCAGGGATAGGCGAAGCTGCCCTGCGGCCGGCCGTTGACGGGCTGGCTGTTGCCCACGGCCCCGCCAGTGGACAGTTCGCCGGGCGCCCCCCAATCGTAAGAATTGGTCCGGAGGATGCGGTTGAAGAGGTTGCTGACCTGGACATAGGTCGTGAACATCACCTTGCCGGAGATGGGGAACTCGGCCTGCAGCTTCACATCCACGTGGTACTGGTCCGCCCCGGCCTTGTATGAGCCAAGCCCGCCCACGTAGGCGTTGTAGTTCAGGGCGACATTCTGCCCGGCGATGGCATCGTAGGCCTGCACGGAATAACCGTTGATGGTGGCGGGCGGCGAGGACAGGTTCTTGAAATCCGAGACGCCCACGAGGCTCCGCACACCACTGGTGGTGTAGTTGCCGAGGACGGAAGCAGAGACATTCCCCTTCCCGACCGGAAGCACGTACATCAGGTAGACGTTCAGGATCTGGGCCCGGGCCAGGACACCCTCGGGCGCGAAGACGCTCTCCGGGATGCCCTGCTTGAGCTTCTCGTCCCGGTAGTTGTAGTAGTCCATCGCGTTCTGGCCGGTCTGCTGGGACCAGGTGTAGTTCCCGCCCAGGGTCAGCCGGGGGGAGATGTTCTCCTTCCAGGACAGCTCCACGCCACGGTAGACCTGCTCCAGATCCGAGTTGAAGAAGTTGTGGGTCTGCTGCCACTGGGGCGGGCCCAGTCCGCTCGGGTCATGGACCAGGGTCAGGTACTTCGTGGGGTTGGCGGGATCGAAGTAGCCGTTGTGGATGAAGACCAGCCACTCCTTCTTGTAGGTGCGCTGCACGAAGTTGAGGCGGGCCGAGGAGCCATCCTCGAAGTTGCGGGTGTAGCCCAGGGTCAGCTCGATGGCATAGGGCACCTGGAGCCCGTCGGTCTTGGCTGTCTGGCTGAGGTCGATGATCGCGGAGGGCGGACCGTAGTTGGCCGGATCCACCAGCTGGTCGTAGGTCACCCACTGCACGCCCGCGGGGTTGCCACCCGGGAGGGAGTCCACCGCCGGCTGACCGGGGAGACCCTTCCAGGAGCTGACCGTGCGGGTGGTCCAGCCGTTGGTGCGGAACCAGGCGGCCATCTCATCTGAATAGGAGCTGGCCAGCTTGGCGGCCGTGAAGGTGTAGAGCTCCTTGTTCACCCCGTCCGGGTTCCACTTCACCTGGAGACGGGGCTCCCAGACCTTGACGTCCGCCACATCCTTCCGGTTGGTGTCCCGGATGAGGAACTTGTTGTAGCGCATGCCCCCCAGGACATTCAGGCGGTCGGAGATGGACCAGATGTCGTTCACCCAAAAGGCCTGGCTGACGTTCATGGCCGCGGCCTGGCCTGCGAAGTAGCGCTCCATGTGGGCGCCGGGGCCGCGCATGGGCAGCTCCGAGAACTGCACCTGCGCCGGATCGGCGTTGCCGTTGGCATCCACGGGCACCAGTGGGGTATTGCCGGTGGAATAGAAGGTGGGATACAGATACTGATTGGTGGTGGGGTTGTAGACATCGCCACCCACGAAGACACCGCGGTTGCCATTCCGCTCCCGTCCGAACTGATGTCTTGATTCGTAGTACTCGGCTCCGAAGTCAACCTCGTGATGCCCGGCCAGCTCCTGGAAGGTCTTGAGGTTCACATTCCCGGATCGGTTGCTCCGGACGTTCGGCGTGATGTCGCTGGAGGACCGCATGTTGTAGGTCGGGCCGTAGTAGGCGGACAGCCCACTGCCGGAGGACATGCCCAGGCCGTCGGTCTCGCGCAGGAGGTAGAGTGGGTTGCCGCTCGCATCCACGCCTGTGGAGGCGAAGGTTTGCACGAAGATGGGATGGTCGGTCGGTCCGCTTACATCGCCGATCTTCACTTCGGTCATGAAGGCCCGGGCCTCGATGAACCAGTTGCTGGCCAGGATCCCGTTCCAGCCCAGGGTGTAGCCGTTGGTCTTGGTGGTCAGGTTGCCGACGAAGGCCGGGTCCACGGCAGTGAAGGGCGGTGCGGTGCGCTCGCCGGTGACGCCTCCCTGGTTCGTTTCATCGTGGAGGAAGGTGAAGAAGGCCAGATGGTTGGCGGTGAGCTGGGCGGAGAGCTTGCCTTCGTACTTCTGGAACTTCGTGTTGGCGGGAACGGTGCTGCCCCACTGGCTGTGGGTGATGTCATTGGCCGTATAGCCAGCTGGTGCGCCGTTCATCAGCACGTTGTCCACGTTGGGATACAGGCCGAAGGTCGTGAGCGGGTACTTCATGACGTCTTTGAGGGTGAGGCCCGCGACCCGATTCCCCGTGGCGGGGTCCACGGGCACTCCGAGCCAGCCGAGGGTGGCCGTCCCGCCCTGGACCGGCTGCAGGCGGGTGCCGACATAGAACCACACCCGGTCCTTGATGATGGGGCCACTCAGGGTGAAGTCCGTGTACCGGGAATAGGTTTCGTTCGCGGCGCTTTCAACTGCGGAAGGGTCGCTGCCCGGAATGGCCCCATGGGGCAGGCTGGTGGTCCAGGAGGGGCGGTTGATGTAGGTCCGGACCGTGCCCGCAAAGGTGTTGGAGCCGGTCTTGGTCACCACATTCACCTGGCCGCCCTGGGAACGGCCATTGCGCGCATTGAGGGCGGAGAGCACGACCTGCACATCCTCGATGGAATCGGGGAGGGGCTCGTAGAGCTGGGCCCGGGCCGGGGAATCCCACTGGGTGCCCGTGTCGTCCTTCACATCGATGCCGTCGATGCGGTAGAGCACCTGGCTGTAGCCGCCGCCCGCCTTGGACTGCCCACCGACGCTGCCGCCCCGGATGCTGGTGTTGAGCCCGGTTCCCGTGACGCCCGGCGAGATGGCCAGCGCGCCGTCGAAGGAGCGGCCCGTGGGCAGCTTGATGAGCTCCTCGGCGGAATAGTTCACGCTCACCTTGTCGTCCGTCTTGGATTCCTGGGCATCCCTGGCGGTGACCTCCACCACGGCGGAGGCGGTATCCTTGATGGGCTTGAGGACAAAGTCGAGGCTGAGGTTCGCCCCAAGGCCGACGCGCACATCCGTGGCGGTCTTGCCCAGCAGGTTCGTGGCGCTCACCCGTACCGTGTAGGTGCCCACGGGCAGCAGCTGGGCCCGGAATTCACCCTTGTCATTGGTCGTGAGGATCCGCGCCTGGAACAGGGCCGGACTATCCAGGGCCACGCGCGCCCCGGCGACGGGCTTTCCCGAAGTGTCCGTGATGTGACCGTTCAGCGAGCCCGTGGTCGTCTGGGCCAGCAGGCCCGACCCGCCGGCCAGGATCAGCGCCACCGTGGATAGGGACAAGGCATGTCGAATGGTCATGATCGTTCTCCGCGAATCAGGGACCGAAGCCTAGAAATGGATGACATAGCCGAGCTCGACGTGCGGCACGAGGCGGTTGCTCTTCACCAGCCCATCTGCGGGGAAGGCGTTGTGGGCCGCGATCTGGCCGGCGCCGGGATCCGAGGAGGGATCCGTGCTGAAGGCATAGCTGCCGGTGCCCGGATGGTGGACGTATTCGATGGCCGTGTAGTTCAGGAGGAGCAGGTTGAACTCAAGGCTGGAGTGGGACGACAGGGTCCAGGAGAAGCCCGCGAAGGGGCTCACCTTGAACCCGCCCTCGACGGGCGTTCCGGAGTAGGTGTCCCGCCAGGAGTCGGGGTTGGCCGAGTTCCAGTCCGTGGAGCGCACATCGCCGAAGTATTCATGCTTGAAGCGCGTGCCCCCGACCATCAGGCCGGCCTGCCAAGACCATTCCCGGTTCAGGCGGCGTTCGTAGGACAGGCGGAGGGAGAAACCGTCCAGCTGGTTCCGCCGGGCATCGCCGGAGTTGGCGAGGTCCACTGTCGAAAGCGGCGCTGGAGCATCGCCGTTGATCGCCGGGAAGTAGGAATCCCCGGTCTTGTAGTAGTAGCCGAGCTCGACGCTGAAGCGCCCCACGGCCGTGCCATAGCCCAGGTTGAGGCCGAACCCCAGCGAGGACTGGCGCAGCTCGTCCTTGGTCTGGAATCCGTACCCGGTCCGGACCTTCAAGTCCTTGCTGAACCCGGCCTCCTGGGCGCTGAGGGGCGCAAGGACCGAGGCGGCCAACATCAGTCCACGGGCGAACAGGGGAACACAGTGCCTGGACATGAACTCACACCTCCACCTTGAAGAGAACCGTTGAGGTAGGTTCATAAAAACCAGGCGTCCCCACAATAGAGGGACACGCACTTTCTTCATGAGTAGGACTACTCAGTGGGCCTGGATCGCGGGCGCCCTCCCAGCCGCATTCGGTTTCGTCACCTTCATCCATCCCAGCACCAGTGCCGCCCCCAGGAGCAGCCAACCGATGGGGGAGCGCGCCGCGATGCGAAAGTCCGGCCAGGACGGCACGGCGCCGAAGAGCAGGTTCGCGAGCAGGTACATCATGGCGGCCTCCGCCCAGCCCAACTCCGGGTTGCCGCCCAGCCGCCAAAGGAAGAGGCCATAGGCCAGGGGCAGCAGGAGCAGCGGCGCCAGGCCGATGAAGAAGGCGTTGTACCAGCGCAGGTTCTGGAGGGCCACGGAGCCAAGCACGAAGCCGCGGCCCTCCCGGCGGGGGATCACCGTGAATCCAGTGGGCTGGCCATTCAGCAGGCTCCCGATCAGCCAGTGGCAGGCCTCATGGCAGAGCGTTCCCGGCAGGGCCAGCAGCGCGCACAACCAGAAGGACCGCCGGGCCTGGTTCATCACCCAGAGCAGGGCGGCGGTTCCCGCCAGATAGCCCAGGGGAAGGCCGCGCCCCCCCGCTTCCAAGACCCAGGCATGGCTCATGGGTGCCGTCGCCTCCTGCCTCCATTGGACCATCTACCCCGGCGCCGGTCCGCAGGGTCATGTAGGAAAAAAAGGAACAGTAATTGGCTGGGGCGGAGTTTAAAGTATTAAATTATTTTGTTAAATTATTAATTTTAATAAACTTAAAAAACAACAAAGAGCTCATGTATTTCTCAAGAAACGACGATATCTTCACCGTTGGGTCTTTTAACGTTCACCCTCATCGTCCGACCTTGCTTCCTGCTTGATCGAGCCACCTTCGCGAGACTCCCGCCCGGAGTCTCCTTTCTTTCGTCCGGATAAGTACCATGAGCACCTTCCAGTGGGACAAGTGTTTCGAGACCGGCCTCCAGGATGTGGATGAGCAGCACCATGCCCTGGTAGATCTGATGAACCGCTTCAGCGCCCTTCTCGAAGGCGGCAAGCCGGCAGATGTGAAGCAGCTGGAACGGGTCTGTGGGGAACTGGAGGACTACGCCCGGTACCACTTCAGCGAAGAGCAGATGTTCATGGATGAGCTGGGGGTGGACCGGCGGCACGTGACCCACCATGCCCACGAACACGCTGAGTTCTTTCTCGATCTGGCCCGAATGCGCGCGGAGGTCGTGGCGGGGGTGCCCGAGGCCGCCAGGCATCTCCTGGAATTCCTTGTGCACTGGCTCGCCGCCCACATCCTGGGCTCGGACCAGGCCATGGCCCGCCAGATCGCCGCCATGTCCGCCGGCAGGAACCCCGCCGCGGCCTATGCCCAGGAGGAGCGGGCGCTGGATGGCGCCACCGGCGTTCTGCTGCGGTCCTTGAGCAGCCTGATCATGGTGGTCTCCGAGCGCAGCCGACAGCTGTCCGAGCTGAACTACACCCTGGAGAACCGGGTGTTCCGGAGGACTCAGGAGCTTTCCCTCATCAACGAAAGGCTTACCCGCGCGGTGGAACGCTTTGAAGCCGAGCAGGAGGAAACGCAGCGTCTGGCCCAGGAACTTTCCGAGGCCAACCGGAATCTGGAAGCCCTGGCCATGGTCGACCGGCTGACGGGCCTGCCCAACCTCCAGTACGCCCTGAACCGGCTTACCTCGGAGATCGCCTCGGCCAAGCATTTCGGCCATCCCCTGAGCGTGGCCCTGTTCGCCGCGGATGGGTTCAAGGAGGCCAACGGTACCCTCGGGCACCAGGCCGGCGACGAGATCCTCATGGCCATCGGGGTCAGGCTGCGGATGGGCTTCCGCTCCCACGACGTGGTCTGCCATGTGGGGGTGGAGGAATTCCTCGTGATCTGCCCCCTGACCAATTACGCCGGAACCATCTTCCTGACCGAACGGGTCCGGGCCTCCCTGCCCAGCATGGTGGTCCAGACCAGCTCCGGGGAATGGAAGGGCCGGCTCAGTGCCGGGATCGCCGAATTCGGACCGGAGGCAGATTCCGTGAACAAACTCATCCAGGTCGCCACCCGGAGGCGCTGGCCGCTGGAACCCCATGTCGAGCGGGGAGCGGCGATCAGCGGAAACCTAGGCTCGCCTGGCCAGGATGACCAGGTCTGACGAGGTGAGAGTCCAGGTCTCGCCGGTCATGGTGCCTAAGACCTCTTCCACCCGGAATCCGCTCTTCTCCAGCAGCCCTTCGAGCTCGGCCCGGCGCCAGCCTCGCAGGGGCACATCATGGGCAGCCACCACCTCCACCGGACAGGCGCTGCCGGGGCGATAGCGCAGATGGGTGGGCGTGAACGTGAGACGGCCACCGCCATGGTGGGTCATGAGGCGCAGGAAGACCGTGTTCTCCCCTTCTGCCTCGCCGGGCCGGAGCACCAGGGGGAAGGTCCGCTCAGCCCGGTCGAGGATGCGGTCGTAGTTGAGCAGCTGGAGCAGGAAGGGTGCCCCGGGCAGGAGGACACCCGCCAGGCCGGAGAAGAAGCTGTACACTTCCGCTTCCTCACAGAGGTGCGGCAGCGTGTTGCCTACGCAGAGGGCGCCGCCCTGCCCAGCCTCGAGGACCGTGCCCAGTTCCGTGAGGCTGGCCTGGAGATACCGGCCCCCCGGATCGGCTGCGCGGGCATCCTCCAGCTGGGACGGGGAGGTATCCACGCCAGTGACGGCGAAGCCCAGCGTGGTCAGGAAGCGGGTGTGCTCGCCGCTGCCGCAGCCCAGATCCAGCAGCTGGGGCGAAGGCGCCGCAGCCAGCGCCCGCCGCAGCAGCGGGGCCTCGCGCTGCAGCCGCTCGGGCCAGGCGATGAGGCCCCGGTAGGCGATGCGTCCGTACGGATCCGGCGTGGCCTCCACCCCTACCTCGGCCAGAGCCAGCCGAAGACCCCGGCGCTGAGCAGGCCGTAAATGAGGGCATCGGCCAGATCCTTGAGGGCGCTGCTCCAGGGCTTGCCCATCCAGATGGCCATCTGGATGCTGCCGAAGCCATAGGTCAGGAAGGTCACGGCGCCCACGACCCGGAAGACCTGGAGGTAGTGGGTGCCGGGGGCCAGGGTACGGCTGGCCAGGTAGGCGGCCATGAAGGCCACCAGCACGGCATAGGCGAACCACTTGGCCAGGGCCCCGCCCATGGCGGGCGGACCATTGGGGACCACCACCAGGAAGGCCACGGGGCCCTCCTGGTACTTCGCCAGCATCTCCGGCTTCCCCATGTCCTTGTGGTCGGCGCAGTGGGGCAGCACGTACTGGCCCGGGGCGGGGGTGCCCTTGCGGATCGCCGCGCGTACCTCCTCCTCATTGGACAGCGGGTTGTAGTCCGAGGCGTGCCACTTCACCACCATGTGGATGAAGCTGCTGGCCACGAAGACGCAGACCGCGGCCAGCAGGATGGGCAGCCAGAGCAGGGCGAGGGAGACATGGGGCATGGCGACTCCTTGGGTGTGGGGACATCGGTGGAAGCGGCGCCCCAGGTTGGCCTCCGGAGTCCCGGCGGTCAAGGGGTTCAGGGCTTCCGCGGTCGCCGGGGACCCGGCGCGGAGTGGGTGCCCGTGGCTTGATCCACCGCGTCGATCCAGCCCGCCTTGGCGTTGGGGAAAGCGTCCGCATAGGGCACGTAGGGCTTCACATCCAACACCGGCGTGCCATCCAACAGATCCACGCCCCGCAGATGGAGGGTGCGGCCCTCAATGGCTACCAGTTCCACCGCAGACAGGCCGATGGCATTGGGGCGGTGGGGCGAGCGGGTGGCCAGCACGCCGCGCTTGGCCTTGGGCCCCCGCGGCGGCTGGACCAGAGGCGCCCAGCCCTCGCTGAGGTGGAAGGCGAAGATGAGCCAGATGCGCTCGAAGCCCGCCAGGTCCCTCAGTACGGTCTCCGGCAGCGCCGCATCCAGCTCCAAGGTGGCTTCGGCGGGGTTGCCCGTCTCTGTGCCCGCCACCACCGAGGGCTGGTGGGGAGCATCGATGCGCCGGGCATAGGGCGTGCGGACGATGCCAATGGGCCGATAGGTGAACGGGAGAGCTTCCATACCGAAGGGTAGCCCTAGCGCGCCGCCCCTGACCAGACAGGCCCCAACCCGGCCGGGGCCTGGGCCCTCCCGGCAGTTTCGGCCATGCACAATCGGGTGGGACGCTCCACCCCTCGCGGACTATCATGGATTCACAACCCTGGGGTGCCCTTCATGGAACCGATGTCCCGAGACCCTGAACTAAAGGGTTTCCTGCGTGAGATCCATCGGGTGGAAACGGCCCTCCGGTTGCGGCGGGCCCAGGGCCGCATCGAAGAGCTGGAACGCCGGCTTGTGGCCCTCAGCCAGCAGGATGCAGTCACGGGACTGCCCAACCAGGTGCGGTTCACGGATCGCCTCCACCAGGCCATCCTCCAGACCCAGCGCCACGACCATCTTGTGGGCGTGCTCGTGCTGGACCTCGACCGCTTCAAGCGCGTCAACGAGCTGGTGGGCCATGCCGGGGGCGACGATGTGCTGCGCAAGGTGGCGCAGCGGCTGGAAGGCACGCTGCGCCAAGGCGACACCCTCGCCTGCATGGGCGGGGGCCGCTTCATGGTGCTGCTGCCGAAGCTAAAAAAAGACGTGGACGCCACCAAGGTGGGCAAGAACCTCGTGGATGCCTTCACCTCCCCCTTCAGCGCGGGAGGGCGCGGCATTCAGCTGAGCGTGAGCGTCGGCATCTGTGTCCACCCCCAGGATGGGATGGATGCCTCGACGCTCCTGGCCCACGCCGAGTCGGCCATGTACCGGGCCAAGGAGCGGGGCGGCAACCGCCTGGAATGTTTCACCACGACTCTGAACCAGATCTCCCTGGAGCGGCAGGAGATGGAGCACTGCCTGCGCGAGGCCATGCAGAACGGCGAGCTGCAGATGTACTACCAGCCGCAGTTCCACATGGACGGCAGCCTGGCGGGCGCCGAGGCCCTCCTCCGCTGGAGCCACCCCCTGTTGGGAGTCGTCCCCCCGACCAAGTTCATTCCCCTCGCCGAGGAGAACCGCCTCATCCTGCCCATCGGCGAGTGGGCCTTGCGGGAGTCCTGCAACCAGATGGCCCACTGGCAGACCCTCACGGCCACACCTCTGCTCCTCGCCGTCAACGTCTCCGCCCTCCAATTCGCCAACGGGGACTGGGACGCCTGCGTGGTGCGGGCCCTGGTGGAATCGGGCCTCAGGCCCGAGTGCCTGGAACTGGAGCTCACGGAGAGCCTCGTCATGCGCCAGGGCCATGAGGATGTGCTTCCGCTGCACCGCCTGCGGGAGATCGGCACCCGCATCGCCATCGACGATTTCGGCACCGGCTACAGCTCCCTCGGCTACCTCCAGCGCCTGCCCATCACCACCCTCAAGCTGGATCAGTCCTTCATCTCGGCCCTGCAGGCTGAGGAACCCGAGATCTCCTCCGAGCACATCGTCCGGGCGGTCATCCAGCTGGCCCACAGCCTCAAGCTCACGGTCATCGCCGAGGGCGTCGAAACCGAGGGCCAGCGCGACATGCTGGAGCTCCTAGGTTGCGATGGCCTGCAGGGCTTCCTCCTGGGCCGTCCGCTGCCTGCCGACGCCTTCGAAGCCCTGCTGGAGTCCATGTCCGCCAAGGCCTTCCTGGAAAGCCCGCGGACCCGGAAGCCGGGAGGCCATGCGGCCGTACCCACCCGCGCCCGGGAGAAGGCCCGGTCCACCAAGACCCAGCCCCTGGAAGACTCCGACTCGCCCACCCAGCAGCTGTACAGCTGAAGGCCCCCCAGCGCCTGGCCTGATTCAGGGCGACCGCGGCACCCGAGTGGAAGGGAGCGGCCGGCGATGGACCGGCCCATGAAGGGACCGCCGCCGCCAATCCACGTGCGGCCATGGGTTGGTCATACTGTTCCGCGTTCAATCGAAAAGGATTCACCACGGAGGCACGGAGGACACGGAGATATCCGTGCCCTCCGTGCCTCCGTGGTGAATTTCTATCTTTGAACGCAACTGGGTATCAGAGCTTGCTGACCGTGCCTGAATTCACGTTCGTCACCCAGATGCTGGCCCCGTCGAAGGCGAGGCCTTCGGGTTGAAGGCCCACAGGGTAGGTGCCCAATAGGCTTCCATCGCTTGCCCTCAGTTTGGACACATTACTGGAGTGAAAATTCGCCACCCAAATGCTGACACCGTCGAAAACAATTCCATCGGGGCCCGTGCCCACGGCAAAGGTCCCCAGAGTGGTGCCATCGCTTGCTCTCAATTTGGATACATTATTCGAGAGAAAGTTTGCCACCCAGATATGGGCGCCATCGAAGGCAATCGCATGTGGGCTGGCCCCCACGGCGAAGGTGCCTAGCAATGCACCATCGAAGGCCCTCAGCTTTTTGACAGCGTTGGAATCGCTATTCGTGACCCAGATGCTGGATCCGTCAAAGGCGATTCCCGATGAGCTTCCGGTGTTGCCAGCGGCATAGGTACCCAGGATGACTCCATCGCTGGCCCGCAGCCTGGTCACCGTGTTGCCGCCACCCCCGTCTTCCGGGAGGGCATAGCGATTGACGACCCAGATGCAAGCTCCGTCGAAGGCAATGCCGAAGGGAGAGGTGCCCGCCTGGTAGGTGCCGATGAGGCTACCGTCACTGGCCTTCAGCTTGGTCACGGTTTTGGAGTTCATGTTCGTCACCCAGATGCTGGCCCCGTCGAAGGCGACACGCCCAGGCTGGCTGCCTGCGCCGAAGGAACCCAGGAAACCGCCGTCACTGGCCCTCAGCTTGGTCACGCCGCCCTCGTTCATGTTCACGACCCACACGGCTTCGCCATCGAAGGCGATGCTATGCGGATCAGGATACGGGCCCGTCCCTACCGGGAACTGCACGCCATTCTGGCTGGCCTCGTACCACCGCAGCAGGGCGATCTGCTTGGGATTCAGGGCCTGCACGGGGCCCGTGGGCGTGGGGAGGGGAGCGCCATTCACCAGCAGCTGCCCGGTGACGTTCAGGTCTCCGACCACGTCCAGTGCGTATGCCGGAGCATGCGTGCCAATGCCCACCTTCCCGTTATCGAAGATGGTCGAATTCACGAGGATGCCCAGGGCGTTGAACTTCGCGACCCGGTTGGGGGATCCATGGCCTCGAAGCGGACCGGCGGGAGCCACTGGGCCCAGGGGCTGGTGGGCTTCCTGCGCGACGGTGGGGTGCGGCCCCTCGCTGACTCGACCCGCCCTGGTGCCCGCCACCAGGAAGGATGCGAGCGGCGTTCCGCCAGTGGCCTGGCTGTACAGCCCGAAGATGGAAAGGAACAGGCAAGTCATCTTCATCGCTCTTCCTCCTTCTTGAAAGGGGATCCGAAGGTCGCGATGCGACTATACTATTTTCGCTATTTTCAGTAATGGTATCTTTTTTTACTTAGTCGTTAATAAATTAGACAAATAAAACTCATAGCGATCATCTTGGCCTGCCTGGTCACGAAACAACATGGGTCCGACCGGGGACCTGAGCGCCTGCCCGTTTCCCCGTCCGTCCCCCACCACCTACCATGCCTACATGACCAGTGATCAGCCTCCTCGCCCGCGGCGGCCCCGCTACAAGGGCACGCACCCGCGGCGCTACGCGGAGAAGTACAAGGAGCTGGCGCCGGAGCAGCATGCCGCGGAGCTGGAGAAGGTGGCAGCCCGGGGCCATACCCCAGCGGGAACCCACCGCCCCATCATGGTGGCGGAAATTCTGGAGGTGCTGGCGCCGTGGCCCGGCGAGGTGGCATTGGACGCCACTCTGGGCTACGGGGGTCACACGCGAGAGCTCCTGCCCCGCCTGCTGCCGGGCGGGCGGCTTTTCGGCGTGGACGTGGATCCCCTGGAGCTGCCTCGTACTGAGGCCCGGCTGCGGGCACTGGGTTTTGATGACGAAGTGCTTCAGGTGCGTCGCATGAATTTCGCGGGTTTACCACGGCTGAAGGCGGAGTCCGGCGGCTTCGACGTGGTACTGGCGGACCTGGGGGTGTCCTCCATGCAGATCGACAACCCCGCCCGGGGCTTCACCTGGAAGGCCGAAGGGCCTCTGGATCTGCGCCTCAACCCCCAGCGGGGACGCCCCGCCGCGGAGCTGCTGGCCTCACTGGATGAGGTTTCCTTGGCAGAACTGCTCGTGGAGAATTCGGACGAACCCCACGCCGCCGCCATCGCCAGGGAGGTCCACGGCCGAGAGGTTCGCACGACCCGCGACCTCGCGGAGCGCATACGCTCGGCGCTGCGCGCCGAGGGGCTGGAGGAGGAAGAGAACAAGAAGGCCCTCCAGCGCACCTTCCAGGCCCTGCGCATCGCCGTGAACGATGAATTCACGGTGCTGGACCAGTTCCTCTCCTTGCTGCCGGGCTGCCTGAATCCTGGCGGCCGAGTGGCCATCCTCACCTTCCACTCCGGCGAGGATCGCCGCGTGAAGAAGGCCTTCCTGCGGGGGCTGCGCGATGGCCTCTACACCCAGGTGGCCCCCGATCCCATCCGCGCCTCCTCTGAAGAGCGGCACTCCAACCCCCGCTCCACCAGCGCGAAGCTGCGGTGGGCGAGGCGAAGCCCGGGATGATCGGAAAGGCCCCGGCTCAGGGGAAATGGATGGCCGTATAGCCGATCCAGGGGTAGGCCGGGCTGCTGGTGTCTCCGAGGATATTGACGGTTTCGTCGGCGCCGAAGCGGGTCCGCCAGGTGGCCGAGTCGATGAGCAGCAGGAGGCTGGGGGAACTCGATGACCGCACCGTCAGGTTGTAGGGATCGTCCGCATGATCCAGGTAGCGGTCCTCGCTCATGAAGTAGACCAGCTCGTGGCCGCAGACCCAGATGGGTTGGACGGGAATGTTCACCACGCGCAGGGCCGCGTTCAGGAAGCCGGTACTCCCATGGCAGCCGGCGGTCCAGTGGCGTACGCCATAGGAGGGATTGTCGGCGTCCACGGTGCCATCCACGATCTTGGAAATGGGTGAGTAACCCCGGTACTGCCAGACGTCCCAATCGGTCCCGAACTCGTCGCTGCCGAAGAAATGGGTCATGTTCTGGCGCATCCAGTCCAGGGATTTGCCGATGGTGGCCAGGCGAGTGGAGCCGATGATCCCGGCCTGCTTGAGCCAGGGGTAGGTCCAGCGGGGATCCGCAAAGGTAGTGCGGGGCCGATTATCCGTCCGGAGGGCCGGCATGCCAGCGCCCGAATAGGTGCCCAGGGAGAAGTTGCCATTGGCGAGGAACCAGCCCATGGAGGCGCTGTCGAAGATCCATTTGAGGGTGGTGTCCGTGTAGTCCGTGACGCTCCAGGGCACCTGCTGGGAGGTCTCCAGCATCAGCGAGAAGGCCACGTGGGAGATGTAGAGCTTCCACATGTAGGCGGGCGTTACCCACTCCAGCGTAGAGGTGCCATCACTGTTGATGGAGGGGTGGTTGTTGATCGGCTGATCCGTCAGGTTCGGCCCGCCGGGGGTCATCGTCACCTGGGGGGCGCCTTGGGAATACCAGTCGACCACGTCGAGGTAGGCCTGGTTCAGATCGGCCTTCTGGCTGGGGCTCCAGCTGGCCCAGGCGATCTTGTCGCCCTCGGCCGGCGGCGTGTAGACATTCGACACGTTGGCCGGCTGGAACTGCCACTTGATGGCCGCAGCGATGGTGGGATGCGCCGTCAACCAGGTGGTGAGGTCCTGGAAGAGGGATAACTTTGCGGCATCGCTGGTGGTGCTGGATCCAAAGGCATCGCTGACAACGGCGGTGTAGATCGCACCATCATCGCGGGCGTCCACAGCCGCCAGGGTGCAGCTGGTGCCCGTGGCGCCAGGAATGGGAACACCATTCCGCGACCATTGGAAGAAGAGGGTCCCGGTGCCCGTCGCGTCCACCGCGAAGGTCACGGGCGCTCCCGCTGCGATGATCTGGCCGTAGGGTTGCACGGTGATGACCGGGGCGGCGGGAATCACCTGGAAGGTGGGTGTGGCGGTGCTTGTTCCGCCGCTGTTCGTGGCCGTGATGGTGTAGGCCTGGCTGGCGGCGGGAGCCGAGGGCGTCCCGCTGAGAGCCCCGCTGGCCGCGCTGAAGGAGAGCCCGGCCGGGAGCGCAGGATTGATGGACCAGGTAAGGGCGGCGCCCCCGGTGTTGGAGGGCAGGATGGGCGCGAGGGGAGTCCCTACATGGAAGGTGAAACTGCCGCCCGCATAACCGATCACCGGTGGGGCATCGTTCACCGTGAGGCTGAGATCCGTGAAGGTGCTGCCACCGGAATTCGTGCCGGTGATCCGGTACAGGGCCGCAGCGGCCAGGGCCGAGGGGGTCCCCGAGATGATTCCCGTGTTCGCATCCAGGCTGAGCCCCGTGGGCAGAGCCGGTGCCACGCTGTAGGACGCGATGGCGCCCCCCGTGTTGGTAGGTGCGTTCGCGGCGATGGCCACGCCCTTGGTGTAGATCGCGGGATTGGAGAGGTAGGCCAGCCCGGCCGGAGCCACTGCCGATACCGTCACCGTCGCCGTGGCGGTGCGGCTTCCGGCGGCGTTGGTCGCGGTAAGGGTGTAGGTCGTCGTGGACGCGGGACTCACACTTAGGGAGGTGCCCGACACGGTCCCGATGCCCTGGTCGATGCTGAGGGTGGTCCCGATCCCGAGGACTGACCAGTCGAGGGTGCTGCTCTGGCCCATGGTGATAGCGGCGGGCGTGGCCGTGAAGCTGCTGATGACCGGCCTGGTGATCACCGTGACCGTGACCGAGCGGCTGACGGTCCCCACGGCATTGGAGGCGGTCAGCGTGTACGTGGTGGTGGCCGCTGGATAGAGGCCCACGAGGCCGTTGGGAGACAGGAAGCTGCCCCCCCCATTGTCGATATTCGCGCTGGTGATGTAGTTCACGCCGCTCCAGTTGAGGATGGCGCTTTGCCCCGCCGTGATGGTCGTCGAGGTGGCCCAGAAACTGCCGATGACCGGGAGGAACTGGTAGTTGGCGGTGAGGGTGAGGTTTGCATTGACGTTCGTGACCGTGAGCGGATTCGCATTGGTGGTGACGAAGCCGCCCGTGCCGGTCCAGTTCAGGAAGCCGTGGGTCGGATCCGGCACCGCCGTCACCGGGGAGGAGCTTCCCCCCGCGACGACGGTCTGGGTCGTGGTTCCCGTAAGGCTTCCCGCGGCCCCGCTGAGGAAGGTCACGGTGTAAGTCGCGGCGAAATTCGCAGTGATCGTCAGATCGGAGGTCACGTTGCTGACCGTCAGAGGATCTGCCGCGGTCGTGGTGAAGCCAGCGCCCGTCCAATTGGTGAAGGTGTAGCCGGTGTTCGGAACGGCCGACACGGCCGATGCGGAGCCGCCGTAGGCCACGGTCTGGGTGGTGGTGCCCGTGAGGCTTCCGCCCGCTCCAGCTACGAAGGCCACGGTGAAGTTCTGCTGGGTAAAGGTGGCCGTGATCGTCAGGTTCTGGGTCACGTTGGCAACCGTCAGGGGATTCGCCGCGGTCGTGGTGAAGCCAGCGCCCGTCCAATTGGTGAAGGTGTAGCCGGTGTTCG
>JANYLR010000061.1 GCA_025363715.1 Holophagaceae bacterium
GGCCAGCCTGCTGGTCAGCCCGGTTCACCTCTGCGCCCAGACCGTTCCAAACGCTTCCAGGCCCGTGTGTATCTATTGCAACGCGGCCCTGCCCAATGGCACCCACGCCCGAAGCTGTCCCTATTATGCGGGCAGCAAACCCCAGACTGGGGGCCGGTCCGCGACGGGTTCCACCCGGTCGCCGGGTGCCGATGTGAAGGCCGCCTTGGTCGGGAGCCTGTTCCAGAACCTATTGACCTCCCTGTTCGCCTCCGATACTGCCGAGGATCAGAGCGCGGCAGTGGCACAAGCCGCTGCCCTGGCCGCAGCCCAGGCCTCCGAAACCCAACGGAACAACGACAGGATCGCCCAGGCCGAATTCATGAGGATGATGCAGTCTTACAAGCAACTGGATGACTCCCCGGGACCAGCGTTCAAGACCCTGGCGGATACCGACCTGGGACTCAAGTCCCTGGATGGTGAGGCGGAGACCCTCGCGGCCAACGCCAGAGCCCCCTTTGACACACCAGCCACGCCTGGCCTGCCGCGGCCAGAACCGAGCGGTGGTGCCACCCCGTTTTTCGGCGACACCATGCCGGTCGAAGACCTGCAACTACTCGTCAACCCCGACCAGGATCCGCGGGTGGTGGACTTGACCAAGGCGCACCACTTTGTCGTGACGAGCCTCAAAGAGGACACTCCAAAACTGGAGGCGCTCGTCAGGAAGAGCGAGGGGAAGGGGACGGCTGCCACTACCCCCAAGGCCCCGGATTGCGCCAGGCTTGCCCAGTTCCTGAAGGGCTCGATGCAGCAGAGGAGCCAATTCCAGAAGACCCTCCAGTCGGCCCAGGAACAGGTGACCACCTGGGAGATCGCCAATCGCAATGCCCTGCTGAATGCCGCGAAGGACGGGCTGGAGTATTTTTCCGGACAGATCCTTGACAGTCTCAGCAAGCGGGGTGAAGCAGCCGCCCGGCTCCAGCGGATCTACGACCAGCGGTCCGGGCAGATGGCCAGGGATGGGCTCGACCTGGTGGTCATCCAGGCCAAGATAAAACGCCTTCAAAAACTGTCTTCAGCCGGACAGATCGCCGACTTTGTCAGCAGCATGAGCGATTGGCAGACCTTCATGAAGGATGGAATATCCAGCCTGGTGGCCCAACTGAAGGCTTCCAACCAGGATCTGGAAGGGTTCTTCAGTGAACCGGGCATGCAGGTCTATTTCGGCACTGAAGCCCCAGAACTGCAGGTCCTGCTCGACATCTCCAAGATCGCCGCCTCGAACGAAGTGCTCGGGAAATGGGTCGCCAGAAAGGTCCCGATCATTGCCGGCGTTGAACTCGCGATCAATCAAACCTACAACGCACTGGACTGGTACCTCAGCTTCAAGCGGATAAGCGAAGCCAACAGCATCAATGGGCGGGCCCTGGATGCGGCCAGGACCATCCAGCAGAATATTGACAATGCCCATCTAAAGTTAAGGGACTGTCCGGGTCCCACCTGACATCCCACTCCCTCCTCCGGACAACACGCACGCTGCCCGAAGTCCAGGGCCAGTCTCTAGCCTGCTTGCCCAGTCATACTGTATCCGGAGGATCCCCATGCATTACCGGAAGCCCTGCGGCAGCGTCCTGGAGGCCATCGGCAACACGCCCCTGGTCCGGTTGCGCCGCGTCGTCGCGAATCTTCCGGTGGAGGTCTTCGCCAAGCTGGAGTTCCTGAACCCCATGGGCAGCAGCAAGGATCGCATCGCGAAGTACATGATCGAAGCTGCCGAGCGGGACGGCCGGCTGAAGCCCGGCGATCTCATCATCGAGAACTCCTCGGGCAACACGGCCATGGGCCTGGCCCTGATGGCCATCCAGAAGGGCTACCGGATCAAGGTCGTGGTGCGCGACACCATCTCCCAGGAGAAGCTGAACCAGCTGCTGGCCCTGGGCGCGCAGGTTCACAAAGCCGACACGAGCCTGCCGCCGGAGCACCCGGACAGCTACAACAACATCACCCCGCGCCTGGCCCGGGAGACGCCCGGCTGCTACTTTCCCGATCAGCATGGCAACCGCGAGAACAACGCCGCCCACTACCACGGCACCGGCCCCGAAATCTGGGCACAGATGGAGGGCCGCATCGACGTCCTCGTGGCGGGGGCCGGCACCGGTGGCACCATCGGCGGCGTGGGCCGGTATCTCAAGGAGAAGGACCCGAAGATCAAGGTGGTGGCCGTGGATCCCGTGGGCTCGGTGTTCTCGCCCCATTTCCACGGAGAGAAGGATCCCAAGCCCGGCCCCTACCGCATCGAAGGCCTGGGCGACGAGTTTCTTATCCACACGATGGAGTTCGACCTCATCGATGACATGCTCCAGGTCACCGACCGCCAGGCCTTTCACCACGCCCGTCGCCTCGTCAAAGATGAAGGCATCCTCGGCGGCGGCTCCAGCGGCGCGGCGCTCTGGGCGATGCTGCAGGTGGCGAAAAACCTGCCGCCCATGGACCGGCCGGCCCGCATCGTGACGGTGTTCCCGGATGGCGCGGGCCGCTACCTCAGCAGCATCTTCAACGACGAGTGGCTCTCCGAGCGGGGCCTGCTGGAGGAGGAATGACCGCCTTCTCCGGCACCTACGTCGAGGCGGTGCGCCAGGCCCTTCACGACGCCATGGAGTCCGATCCCCGGGTCTGCTGCCTGGGGGAGGACATCGGCGCCTACGGCGGCGCCTTCCGGGCCACAGAGGGCCTGCTGGAGCGCTTCGGCGCGGACCGCGTCATCGATACGCCCATCTCGGAGCAGACCATCGCCGGGGCGGCCATCGGCGCGGCCCTCATGGGCCAGCGGCCCGTGGCGGAGTTCCAGTTCATGGACTTCGCCCTGCTCGCCGGCGACCTCATGGTGAACTTCGCCGCCAAGGCCCACTGGCGCTGGGGGGCGAACGTGCCCGCTGTGTTCCGCGGCCCTTCAGGGGGCGGCAATGGTGGCGGCCCCTTCCACAGCCAGAATCCCGAGGGCCACTTCCTCGGCAGCCCCGGCCTCAAGGTGGTGGCGCCGGGCACGGTGCGTGACGCCTATGCCCTGCTCCGGGCCGCCATCGACGATCCCGATCCGGTGCTGTTCTTCGAGCACAAGCACCTCTACCGGCGCCTCAAGGATCAGTGGGAGGTCGCCCCCACGGCACGGCTCGGCGAAGCGGCCCTGCGCAAGGAAGGGGCAACCGCCTGCATCATCACCTACGGCGCGGCCCAGCACGTGGCGCTCGAAGCGGTGGCCGACCTCGACGTGGCCGTGCTGGACCTGCGCACCCTCTGGCCCCTGGACGATGATGCCATCGCGGACCTGGCGAAGCGCACCCATCGGGTGCTGGTGCTCACGGAGGCCTCTCGCACTTATGGGCCAGGCGCCGAGCTGTCGGCCCGCATCGGCGAGACCTGCTTCCCCTGGCTGGACGCACCCGTGCTGCGGGTGGGCGCCGCAGACACCCCCACCCCCGCCAGCCCGCCCCTGGAGTCCGCCTGCCTGCCGAGCATCGCGCTCGTGCGCTCGGAGCTGGAGCGCCTGCTGGCCTGGTAGATCAGGGCTGCTTCCGCTCCCGCCGCTGCAGGTCGCGGATCTCCCGCCAGCGGATCAGCTTGATGCCTTCGCTCTCCAGCAGGCGGCGGAGGCCAGGGTCGGTGGTGAAGAGGCGGTACTCTTCGGCCCTGTCCCGCCAGCCGGTACGCATGGGCTCCGCCCCCGTGAGAGCCTGCATCTCCGGGTGTTCCAGGGCAACGTGGATGTAGAGCTCGCTCACGCCGGGCCGCAGGGAGTGGAGCACGCGCCGCCAGACATCGGCCACGGTCTCGCCGGGCTGGATGGCGCCGGGGTACAGGCGGTCCGGGGTCAGGATGCCCTCTTGTCGGAACCGGGCCAGCTGGACTTCGCGGAGGTCCTCCCGGGTGGGGAGGAACCGGGCCGGCAGATCGAACTCCCGCGCCAGCTTGACGTAGACCTCGAAGAGCCGGGGGTCCAGGGCCAGGGCGTGCATGTGCATGTCCAGGTGGCTGACGTCGACGCCCGCCTCCAGCGTCTTCTGGATCTGGGCCCGGCACTCGGCCTCGACTTCCGCGGGCCTGGCCTGCGCATGCACCGCACGCACCGATCCCAGCAGGTAGCCCTGGGCATCCACCAGCGAAGGTACCGCCGTGCGGCCCAGCACGGGGCCCCAGCGCAGGGTGTCCCACTCGCTCGTGACCACCAGATGCACGCCGAAATCCAGCTTCGGATCCGCCGCGGCCGCCGCGGCGATCTCCGGGAACCAGGGGCAGGTGGCCATGAGGGTCGCACTCCCCACCAGCCCCCGTCGCATGGCGTCCAGGGTCGCAACATTCTCCGCGTGGGCCAGGCCGCCATCGTCGGCGTTGATGATCAGCAGCCTGTCCTTGGGGCCGTAGCCCAGGCGCTCCGCGAGGCTGGCGGACTGGGCGCACAGGGCGGCGGCGCACAGGCACAGGCCGCAGATCCAGGTCCACCACACCATCTAGGCCTCCGATTTCCCTCCCGCGAGGGCGGAGCATCCAGTCTAATGGATGCTGATGATGACCGCCGCATCCCTAGCTCCACTCTTCTTTTCGCTGCTCCTGATGGCCCAGGCCCCCGACGGGTTCGCCCTGCTGCGGGCGGGCAAGACGGTCGAGGCCCGGGAGGCCTTCCAGGCCAGCCTCCGGTCGAACGACAGGGACGCGGATGCCTGGCTCGGCGCCGGGCTCGTGGCGCTGCGCCAGGAGCGCCTCCTGGATGCCCGGGCCTTTTTCACCCGCGCCCTGGAGCTGGCGCCGGGCTATGCGGACGCCGGTGTGGGCCTGGCCCGCTGTCTCTTGAAGGAGGGGAAGCCCACCGAAGCCATTGCCACCCTGGAGCGGCTCGCCAAAGCCCACCCGGACCGGGCCGATATCCGCGAGGAGCTGCTCACGCTCACGGGCCTACCCCCGGAGTCCGAACAGCCGCCCTACAGCCGACCCGCGATTGCCCAGATGCCCGCCCGCGCCTGGGGCCGCCGCCTGGAGACCGCCGCCGGCCAAGGCCGCTGGCAGCCCTTCTATGTGAAGGGCATGAACCTGGGCGCCGCCCTGCCGGGGCGGTACCCCAGCGAGTTCCCCGACCGCGCCACCTACGAGGGCTGGCTGCGGGAGATGGCCGAGCTCGGTATCAACGCGGTCCGGGTCTACACCATCCATCCTCCGCACTTCTACACCGCCCTCAGGGACCACAACCTGAAGGCCAAGCAGCCCATCTGGCTCATCCACGGCGTCTGGGCCGAGCTGCCGCCCCGGCACGATTTCCAGGATGCGGCCTGGAAGGCGGCCTGGTTCGAGGACATGCAGGACGTGGTCCAGGTGCTCCATGGGCGTGCGCGCCTCGGGCGGCGCCCCGGCAGGGCCGGCGGCGTCTATCTTGCGGACGTGAGCCCCTGGACCCTGGCCATTATCCTGGGCCGGGAGTGGGAGTCCTCCAGTGTGGTGGCCTTCAACAGGCTCCATCCAGGTTCCTCCGACTGGTCCGGCCGCTTCGTGACGGTGAAAGACGGCCAGGCCATGGAGCGCTTCCTGGCGGAGAGCATGGATCACTTCCTCGGTCTCGAATGGGATGGCTTCCATGCCCAACGGCCCATGGCCTTCACCAACTGGCCCACCCTCGACCCCCTCTACCACGTCACCGAATCATCCGAGCGCGAAGAGGCCGAGCTGCGCCGGAAGCCGGGAGACCCGCCGGGTGGGCTCAGTGAGGAGTCCAATGACGAGGACGCGGTGGGCCTGGATATGGAGAAATTTGGCGGCACGCCCCTGCTCCAAGCCGGGCTCTTCGCCAGCTACCACATCTACCCCTACTACCCGGACTTCATGAATCTGGATCCCGGCTACGCCAAGGCCCGCGATCACCTGGGCCCCAGCAACTACCTGGGCTACCTCCAGGACCTGGTGAGGCACCACCGGAAGCACCCCGTGGTCGTGGCGGAGTTCGGGGTGCCCGCCTCGCGGCTGGTGGCCCACTGGCAGCCCCAGGGCATGACCCACGGGGGGCAGAACGAGCGCGAAAAGGGTGAGCACGATGCGCGGCTGCAGAAGAACATCCACGACGCGGGCTGTGCCGGAGGCGTGCTGTTCGCGTGGATCGACGAGTGGTTCAAGAAGAACTGGCTGACCATGCCCTTCGAGCATCCGCTGGATCGGAAACCGCTCTGGTACAACGAAATGGATGCCGAGGAAAACTACGGCCTCATCGCCTACCGCCCCGGCGCCAAGGGCCCGAACATCCTGATCGACGGCAAGGCCACGGACTGGGACCGGGTGCCGGTCTACCTCGAAGGACAGGGCCACACCCTCAAGGTGCTGGCGGACGAAGGCTGGCTGCACCTGGGCCTCTTCTTCCCCGGTCCGGTGGACCTGGCCAAGCAGGCCTACCTCGTGGGGATCGATACGGTGGATCCCCTGCGGGGGGATCACCGGCTGCCCTGGGGCGCGGGGCCTGCCTCCGAGACGGGGCTGGAGTTCGTGGCCCTGTTCCAGGGGGAGGGCAGGACTGGCGTCTTCGTGGACGAACCCTACGCCCTGCCGGAGCACCGCTTCGATCCCCGGCACCGCTACCGGAGCGTCGCCAACGAGGCGGGCCGGTTCATCATGGGCACGGCCCGCAGCAACAACGCCCGGGTGGGCCGGGACGGAACCCAGTTCCCCGGCCACAGCACGGAGATCGGCTGGCTGCAGCGGGGCACTCAGGACCGCAGCGACGCCGCCTACGACGATCGCGCCGCCTGGCAGATCGGGCGCACCGCGGCGGGCCGCGGCTTTCTCGAGGCCCGCATCCCCTGGACCCTCCTGAACGTGACGGACCCCAGCGCCCGCACCGTCATCGACGATCCCGAGCGCAAGGTGCCCGGACCTGTGGGGACCTCCATCACGCCCGGATTCAGACTGGTGCTGGCCGCCTTCGCCGCCGACCAGCCCCTCTGGGAGGGTGGCGGACGCTTCCGTTTCTCCCTCCCCGCCGCCCAGGGGGCCCGCATCCCCAGGCCCCCCTTGTTCACCTGGCCCACCTGGCCCACCTGGGAGCAGCCCACCTTCCACCGCTACCGCAAGCGGTCATTCCCGATCTACCAGAAGGCCCTGGCCGATACGCCGGATGAACCAAGGAACCTCCCATGATCCTGCTTGCGATGCCCTGCCTCCAGGAGCCTGAGCCCGTGCCGGATGCCGGCGCCCTGCTGGACCAGGCGCGGGAGCTGCGCGCGCAGAAGAAGTGGGGCGAGGCCGTGACGGTCTACTCCCGGATGCTGGCCATCTGGAAGGATCACCAGATGGCCCTCTTCGACCGGGCCCAGACCCTCAGCTGGATGAAGCGCTTCGAGGAATCCATTCGCGATTTCCAGCGGCACCGGGAGGTCTATCCGGACCGGGCCGCGGACAGCGAACCGGCCCTGGCGAAGGTGACGGCCTGGGCCAAGCGCTTCCAGGAGGCCGTGGGCATCCTGGCGCCCTATGTGGCCCGCGGCGACCGCTCGGCGACCCTGGACACAGCCACCTTCCTGAGCTGGGACGGTCAGCATTCGAAGAGCCTCGCCCTGACCGCGGCCTGGCTGAAGGCCCATCCCGGGGATCGGGATTTCCTCGTCCTGCGGGGCCGGGTCCTGGGCTGGAAGGGTGATCACGCCCGGGCCCGGGGTGCCTACCAGGAAATCCTCTCCAAGACTCTCGGGGACCGGGAGGCCCTGCTGGGCCTCGCCCAGCTGGATCTCTGGGCAGGCGACTCCGAAGCTGCCGCCGAGCGCGTGGCGGCCCTCCCCCCCGAGGAGGCCAAGGGCGCCGAAGCCGAGCTCATGGGCAGCCAGATCGACCAGCGCATGGGCCGCCTGCGCCAGGCCCGGGCCAGGGCCCTGGCCCAGGGCGGCAACCCGGAGCTTCAGGAAGATGTCCAATCCCGGCTCCGGGACCTGGCGGAAGCCCAGGGGCCTTGGGTGGAGCTGTCCCAGACCCGCACCGATTCCAACGAGGGCCTCCGGACCGAGAACCGGCATCTGGAGGCCGCCCTGCCCTTCTTCGATGGCAGCCTGCGGATGGGCGGCACCTTCAACCACCTGGAGCAGGCGGGCCAGCCGGAACGTCGCCCGCAGGAGTGGACCCTGGGCCTCCTCCACCCCATCGGCCCTCGGCTGAGTGCTTCGGTTCAGCTGGGCCGGGCGGATGACGTGGGCGGCTCCGCCGCTAGCTCCCATGCGCTGGCCTTTGGGTACCGCCTGGGGCCGGGCCTGAACGTCTCCCTGTACCACAGCTACCAGCCGAACCTGGCCACCCCCCGGGCCGTGGACCTCCGCACCGCCATCCGCACCTGGGGCCTGGGCGGGAGCTGGGTGTTCAACCAGACCCTCGATCACCTGAACCTGTCCGTGGAGCGCTCCTTTCTGTCCGCGGGCGCGGCGAAAACGAGCCTTCAGGGCGGTGGTGGCCATCGTTTCCCCTTCGAACACGGGGAGTGGCGGGCGGGTCTCGCCACCCGCCTCTTCGATCAGAACCAGAGCCTGAACCTGGGCTTCTTCAATCCCCAGCGCTACCGGTACTATGGCGCCACCGCTGGCGTTGCCCTGCGCCAGGAGGAGCGCTGGGAGTGCACGCTGGACACCTGGGCCGGCTCCCAGGCCGTGAACCGGGCGCCCAGTCAGTTCAGCTGGGGCTACACCTTGTCCGGCACCTGGAGTTTCCCTCGGACACCTCTGTCCCTCTTCGCCGCCTGGAGCCAGAGTGTCGCGGGCCTGCCCGTGGCGGCCACCGATGATCCCTCCAGCTACCGGGATCACACGCTGCGCCTCGGACTGCGGCTTCGAGGGAATCGGTGGATGTGGTGAAACCCTTGTAGACTTGGAACATGAGTCGAATGTGGCCAGAGAATACGCAGGTGCTGGTGGTCGAAGACGACCAGGCCACGGCTCGTATCATCAAAGCCCGCCTGGAGATGGAGGGCTTGAAAGTCTTCTCCGCCGCCAACGGCGTCGAAGGCTTGGAGTTGCTTCACCACGAGGCCATCGACCTCGTCACCACCGATCTCATGATGCCGGCCATGAACGGGTTCCGCCTGGTCCAGGAGATCCGCGATCTCCCGCCCCCCAAGGGCAGGGTGCCCATCCTGCTCATCTCGAGCAACCAGAATGAACAGGATATGATCCGCTGCCTGGCCGCGGGCGCCGATGACTACATGACCAAGCCCATCTCGGCGTCGGTGCTGGTGGAACGCCTCTGGCGCATGCATCAGCGCACCTTCAGCGCCGGCTGAGGCCGATGATGCACCTGCCTCCCCGACTGGTGCTGCAGGCCCTGGTGTGGGGAACGATCATCCTTGGCGGCCTGGTGACTGGCCTGATCCTATTGGGCGCCATCATCCAGTTCCGGCGCGACCGCCAGAACCGCTACCGCATCGCGCGCTACCAGGCCTGGGAGCCCGCCCTGACCGACTACCTGTTCTGCGAAGAGGGCCAGCCCCGCCCCTTTCCGGAGGTCCCAGAGAGGGACAAGGACATCTTCCAGATCTTCCTGTCTCGGTACCACGCCACCCTGGCGGGACAGGAAGCGGAGGCGCTGCGGGAGCTCTACCTCGCCCTGGGCGTACACCACAGCCTGCCCAAGCGCCTGAAGCACCGGGTGGCCTCGGTCCGCGCCCAGGCTGCCATGGAGATCGAGGCTTTCCGCATCGCCGAATGCCTGGGGGAGGTCGTTCCCTTGCTGAACGATCCGGTCCCCTACGTGACCCACCTGGCCGCCAAGGCCCTCACCCACAGCGGCGATCTGGCCTATGCCCGGCCGGTGCTCGACTGGGTCCTGGGCGAAGAGCGCTACCAGCGCGAGCGCCTGCTGAGAGTGCTGGAGGGCTTCGGCCCCGAGCTACTGCCCTGGCTGGAGGAGCACCTGGAGCCCCCGGAGGCTGCCCCCAAGCCCTGGATCCTCTTCGCCCTCCTGGCCGGTTCGCATCGCCACCGGGAGAGCGAGCACCGGCTGCTGGAGCTGCTGGACGTGCCTCTGGTGGACATCCAGGCCTCGGCGCTGAAGGCCCTCGCGGCTCTGGCGGACCCCCTCACCTACCCCCGGGTCGAGCCCCTGGCCCGCCACGAGGCTTGGCCCCTCCGCGCCCAGGCGGCCAAGGCCCTGGGCCTCATCGGCGGCCCCGATGCGATCCCCATCCTCATCCAGATGACCAGCGATCCGGTCTACGAAGTACGCCGCAACGCCGCCCAGGGCATGGCCGACCTGGGTCATGCGGGGACCTCGGCCCTGACCTGGCTGGCGGAGGACCCCACCGCCGACCCCTTCGCCCGGGACATCGCCCAGGAGCGCCTGGAATGGGCCGATGAGCGGGGACATCAGTGAGCTTCCGGGGCCTCATCACCGCCTTCGTCGAGTGGGGCATCCTGGGCTACTTCCTGGCCCTGCACCTCACCCACCTTTCGTTGATCCTACGGGCCTTCTTCTCCATCCGCAGCTACCTGGAGGAGGTGGCCACGGACCGCCTCGACTCGGCCTTCGAAACCAGCCACTACAAGCCCATGACGCTCATCTGCCCCGCCTATAACGAAGAAGCAGGCGTGGTGCCCAGCGTGAACAGCCTCATCAGCCTGCGCTATCCGGAATTCCAGGTGGTGGTGGTGAACGACGGCAGCAAGGACGCCACGCTGGAGAAGCTCATCGCAGCCTTCAAGCTGAAGCCCAGCGCACGCGTGCTGCGCCAGCTCCTGCCCACGAAAGAGGTGCGGGGCATCTACGAAAGCGCCTATGTCCCCAACCTGGTGGTGGTGGACAAGGCCAACGGCGGCAAGGCCGACGCCCTCAACTGCGGCATCAACCTGGCCCGCTACCCGCTGGTCTGCTGCATGGACGGGGACAGCCTCCTGGAGAACGATTCCCTCCTGCGCATCGCCCGGCCCTTCATGGACCGGCCCGACCTCGTGGCCTCCGGTGGCGTGATCCGCCCCCTGAATGGCTGCAAGGTCACGGCCATGGGCATCCGCGGCATCCACCTGCCGGATTCCTGGCTGGCGCGATTCCAGATCGTGGAATACCTGCGGGCCTTCCTCTTCGGACGGGTGGGCCTGGCCTCCCTGGATACCATGTTCATCGTGAGTGGCGCCTTCGGCGTGTTCCGAAAGGACCTGATCGTCGAAGCAGGGGGCTTCGAGATCGCCACCATCGGGGAGGATTTCGAGCTGGTGGTGCGCCTGCACCGCCACCTGCGGGAACAGAAGCGGCCCTACCACATCACGCTCGTCCCGGATCCGGTCTGCTGGACCGAGGTGCCCGAAGAGGCCAGGGTCCTGGGGCGGCAGCGGAACCGCTGGCAGCGGGGCCTGCTGGAGACCCTCTGGAAGCACCGGAAGATGTGGTTCAATCCGAAGTACGGGCGGGTGGGCCTCTTTTCCATGCCCTACTTCATCTTCTTCGAGGCTCTGGCGCCCATCATCGAGGTGCTGGGCTACGTCGTCTTCGTGTGGTCCCTCTGGAACCACTCCATCAATAACGCCTTCGCCATCCTGTTCATCTACGTGGCCCTGCTGCTGGGCGTGCTGAACTCCGTGGTGTCCGTGGTGCTCCAGGAACTCAGCGGCCACCGCTACCAGGGCTTCAGGGCCTTGTCCCTGCTGCTCTTCACCGCCGTGGCCGAGAATTTCGGCTACCGCCAGATGACCGTGTGGTGGCGGCTCAAGGGCACCATCGACTGGTTCCGCGGCAAAGAAGGCTGGGGGCAGATGAAGCGCAAGGGCATCGGTCCAGCCCAGCCTCCGCCGGCCGCGCCTTGACGAAACCCGCCGCCGCATTCATTCTTATTTCTTGATCTTTGGCAGTCCAAGAGCGTTATCCAGAAAGGTGGAGGGAAAGGCCCTGTGAAACCTTGGCAACCTGCGACAGCAAGGTGCCAACTCCTGCCCCTGGCATAACCAGGGGGAAGATACCGAACCGTCACAGACTGACCCGAGACCCCCTGGATGCCGATCAAGCGACTGCCACCTTCCAGGCGCAGCCATGACTCCTTCCACCTTTCAGCAGGCCCTCGATGCCGGTGAGTGTTTCCTCTTCGACGGGAGCACTGCCTCGGCCCTGCATGACCGCGGGATCACCCTCCAGCGCAGCTTCGAGGAGTGCAACCTCAAGGCGCCGGACCTGCTGCTGGCCATCCATGGGGAGTTCCTCGCCGCCGGCGCCCGGGTGCTCACGACGAATACCTGGGGCGCGGGTCGCCTGAAGCTCGCGGCCCGGGGCCTGGAAGCCGAACTCGACGCCATCAACCGCGAGGGCGTCGCCTTAGCGAAACGGGCCCTCCTGCAGCAGGGCGCCCGCGCCTGGGTGGCGGGCTGCATCGGCCCCCTGGGCGTGCGCATCGAGCCCTGGGGGCCCACCTCCTTCGACGAGGCCCGGGCCCTCTTCCGCGAGCACGCGGTGCCCCTGATCGAGGCGGGCTCCGACCTGATCGTCCTGGAGGGCTTCGAGGACCTGAACGAGATCCACCAGGCCATGATCGCGGTCCAGGAGCTGGGCGACCTGCCCATTGTCGCCTTGATGACCACCAACGAGGAGGGCCAGGCCCTCTTCGGGGCCGAGCCGGAGTGGTTCATCAAGCAGCTCGACTCCTGGGGCGCCGATATGGTGGGCCTCATCGGCGGCAACGGCCCCGCCCCCCATTTGCGCCTGCTCGAAAAACTCAAGGCCGTGACGGCCAAGCCCATCGTCCTCCAGCCCAACCCCGGCCTGCCCACCATGGTGGATGGTCGGCTCATCTACGGGGCCAGCCCCGAGTACCTGGGCGGCTTCGCGGGCCGCGCCTTGGCGGCAGGGGCTCGGGGCGTGGGCGGCTGCAGCGGTACCACGCCCGCGCACATCCGCGCCATGCGCGGCGCCTTCCAGCAGGAGCGTGCCTTCGTGCAGGCCGGCGGCGGCTTCGAACTCAAGCCCCACGAGCAACCCCAGCCCGAAGTGCCCTTCGCCTTCCGCAGCCGCTTCAGCCTCAAGCTGGCCCAGAACGAGTTCATCCACACCGTGGAGCTGGTGCCACCCAAGGGTATGGAGTACGACAAGCTGGTGGCCAAGACCCGCCAGTGTCTGGCTCTGGGCGTGGATGCCATCAACGTGCCCGACGGACCCCGGGCCATGGCCCGCATGTCCGCCCTGGCCACGGCCCTCATCATCGAACAGCAGGTGGGACTGGAGACCATCCTCCACTACGCCTGCCGGGACCGGAACCTGCTCGGCATGCAGAGCGACCTGCTGGGCGCCGCGGGCCTGGGCCTGCGCAATATCCTGGCGGTCACGGGCGATCCCCCGAAGCTGGGCCCCTACCCCCAGGCCACCGCCGTCTTCGACGTGGACGCCATCGGCCTCGTGAACATGATCAAGCGCCTGAACACGGGCCTCGACCTCGGCGGCGCTGGCATCGGCAAGCCCACCTCCTTCAGCGTGGGCGTGGGCGCCAATCCCGTGGCCGCGGACCTGGAGAGGGAGAAGACCCGCTTCCGCTACAAGGTGGAGGCCGGCGCCCAGTGGGCCATCACCCAACCGGTCTTCGAGCCCGAGAGCCTCTTTCGCTTCCTGGACTTCACCGAGGCCCTGGACGGCAAGGGCGGCCTGCCCGTCATCGCGGGCATCTGGCCCCTCAAGAGCCTGCGCAACGCCGAGTTCATGGCCAATGAGGTGCCGGGTGCCTACGTGCCACCCAGCGTACTGGCCCGCATGGCTAAATGGTCCTCGGCGGAGGACCAGGTCAAGGAAGGCTTGGCGATCTCCCTGGAGGTCATCGAAGCCATCCGTCCCCGCATCCGCGGTCTCCAACTCTCCGCGCCCTTTGGTCAGGTGGAGTTGGTGGCGCCCCTGCTTCCTAAACGGGAGAAAGCGTGAACGACAAGAACTGTGAACCCCGAAGACAACGAAGACTACCAAGACCACGAAGAAAAGCGATATCACCCCAATTCGGTTTTCGTGGTCTTCTCGGCATCGCCTGTGGCGATACGCGAGACAAACAGACACATCCTGTCTTCGTGGTAAATCCGTTCTTCTTTTTCTTGGGTTCTGAATGACTGTGAAAGTCCACTTCCGTCTCGAGGACCTGCTGGTCGAAGCGCCGGCGGGCACTCCCTTGCAGCGCATCGCGGATGCGGCGGGCGCCGATATCACCTTCGGCTGCCGCACGGGCTCCTGCGGTACATGCCGCGTCCGCGTCGTCGAGGGTCTGGAGCAATGCAGCGATCCGGGACCCGAGGAGCGCGACTTCCTGAAGGGCCTGGAGGCCCCCGCCGACCAGCGCCTGGCCTGCCAAGTCACCATTCTGGGCGATGTCGCTATTGATTACTTGGGGCTTTAAAGATGAAACCGCAGATGACGCAGATGGCGCAGATAAATGAACAAGAACCATCCTCGGTTCCTCATCCGCGTACATCTGCGTCATCTGCGGTTAACAACAAGGTTTTCTCATGACAACTCTCGAAACCACCCTCCGCGAAAAAGTACTGCTGCTGGACGGCGGCATGGGCACGCAGATCTTCGCGCGGAAACCCACGGTGGAAGACTACGGCGGCGCGGCCCTGGAGGGCTGCGTGGATCTGCTCACGGAGCGCCGGCCCCAGTGGATCCGCGAGATCCACGAGAGCTACCTCAACGCCGGCGCCGACGCGGTGGAGACCAACACCTTCGGCGCGAATCCCCTGGTGCTGGGCGATTTCGGGCTCTCCGCCAAAGCCTACGACCTGAATGTGCAGGCGGCATCCATTGCGAAAGCAGTGGCCCGCAGCTTCGACCGCCCCCGCTTCGTTATCGGTTCCGTGGGGCCCGGCACCAAGCTCATTTCGCTGGGCCATGTCAGCTATGCCGACCTGCTGGCTTCGTACCGGGTGCAGATGGACGGCCTGCTGGACGGCGGCGCCGACGCCATCCTCATCGAAACCTGCCAGGACCTGGGCCAGATCAAGGTGGCCGTGCGAGCCGCCCGGGAGGCCATGGCCGCGAAGAAACGCCGGGTGCCTCTCTGGGTGCAAGCCACGGTCGAAACGACGGGCACCTTGCTAGTTGGCTCGGACATCTCCGCCGTGCTCACCAGCGTGGAACCCCTGGGCATCGATGTGCTGGGCCTCAACTGCGGCACCGGACCCGACGAGATGCACGCGCATCTGCAGACCCTTGCGGAGACCAGCCCCTTCGCCATCAGCTGCCTGCCCAACGCAGGCCTGCCGGAGAACCGCGGCGGCCAGGTGGTCTACCCCCTGGCGCCGGAACCCTTCGTGCAGAAGGTGCTGCACGCCGCTTCGGAGTTCGGCATCGCCATCCTGGGCGGTTGCTGCGGCACCACGCCCGAGCATGTCCGGGCCCTGGCACCCGGCGTGGAGAAGTTGAATCCACCGAAGCGGACGCCCACCCTCGAGCGCAGCGCCGCCAGCCTCTACCAGAGCGTGGCCCTGAAGCAGGAACCCGCCCCCCTCATCGTGGGCGAACGGACGAACGCGAACGGTTCGAAGAAGTTCCGGGACTTGCTGGCCGCCGAGGACTGGGACGGCATGATCACGCTGGCCAAGGAGCAACAGCGGGAGGGCGCCCACCTGCTGGATCTCTGCGTGGCCTACGTGGGCCGTGACGAAGTCCGCGATGCCGACGAGCTGCTGAGCCGCCTCATCTCCCAGATCACCCTGCCCCTGATGATCGACAGCACGGAATTTCCGGTCATCGAGCGGGCCCTGCAGCGCTCCCCGGGCAAGTGCGTCATCAACTCCATCAACTTCGAGGATGGCGATGCCAAGGCACGGGCCATCCTTGAGCTGTGCCGGACCTACGGCGCCGCCGTGGTGGCCCTCACCATCGACGAGCGGGGCATGGCCAAGACCCGGGAGCAGAAACTGGAGGTCGCCCAGCGCCTCCACGCCCTGGCGGTGGGCGAGTATGGCCTGGATCCCGGCGACCTCATCATCGACCCCCTGACCTTCACCCTGGGCAGCGGCGACGAGGAGTTCCGCAAATCCGCCATCGAAACCCTGGAAGCCCTGAAGCTCATCAAGGCCCAGCTGCCGGGCGTCATGACCATCCTCGGCGTGAGCAACGTGAGCTTCGGCCTCAACCCCGCCAGCCGCCACGTGCTCAACGCCCTCATGCTCTACCACGGCGTGAAGCACGGCCTCGACATGGCCATCTTCAACGCCTCGAAGGTCATCCCCGTGGCCAAGATCGATCCCGAGGACCGGAAGATCGTCGAGGATCTGATTTTCGATCGCCGCAGCGAGGGCTACGATCCCCTCAAGGCCCTCCTGGCCCGCTTCAGCAGCCGCAAGACCGCCGCAGTGGACGAGCACCGGGCTGACCTGCCCGTGCTGGAGCGCCTCCACCGGGGCATCCTGGACGGTGAGAAACAAGCCATCCTGGCGGATGTGGACGAGGCCCTGAGGGACCACGATCCCCTCAAACTCATCAACGAAGTACTGCTGGGCGCCATGAAGGTGGTGGGCGAGCGCTTCGGTTCCGGCGAGATGCAGCTGCCCTTCGTGCTGGAAAGTGCCGAGGCCATGAAGGCCGCCATCAAGCACATCGAGCCGCACCTGCCCCGCGAGTCGAACTATCAGAAGGGCCGCATCCTGCTGGCCACCGTGAAGGGCGATGTCCACGACATCGGCAAGAACCTGGTGGACATCATCCTCAGCAACAACGGCTTCGAGGTACGGAACCTGGGCATCAAGCAGCCTATCGAGGCCATCCTCAAGGAGCTGGAAGCCTGGCCCGCGGAGGCCATCGGGCTCTCGGGCCTGCTGGTGAAGTCCACGGTGATCATGAAGGAGAACCTGCACTTCATGGAGGACCTGGGGCTGAAGGTGCCCGTGATCCTCGGCGGTGCGGCCCTCACCCGGGACTACGTGGAGGGTGACTGCAGACGGTCGTACTCGGGCGCGGTGTTTTACGCAGCGGATGCTTTCGAGGGCCTTCGGCATATGCAAGCTTTGGTCTCGGGCGAAACGGACGTTCCGGCGGTTGCTCCAGCCGCTTCCGCGGCTGGAGAGATAACAGTGCTTCATCGGGGTGGAGCTTCGGTCCCTCTGACGGAGAAAGGCCAGAGCAGCTGGGTTCGCCATGATGCGCCCGTGCCACGACCGCCCTTCTGGGGTGTGCGGGAGCTGGCGGAGGCGCCCGTGGAGCTCTTCGAGCACTTGGATGCCTTCGCCCTCATCCGCAACCGCTGGGGCTTCAGCCAGGGCAGCCAGAGCGACGAAACCTTTGCGGCCGTGCTGCGGGACAAAGCCGTGCCCCAGCTGGTGCGCTGGAAGGAACGGCTCGCCACCGATCCCATCTTCCAGCCCCGGGCGCGCTATGGCTACTTCCCCGTGCGGGCCGAAGGAGATGCCCTCCGCGTGTTCGATCCCTCGGATCCCAAACGGTCCCTGGCCCTGCTGGCCTTCCCACGCCAGGCCACGGGCCGGCGCCTCTGCATCACCGACTTCTTTTCCGCCGAACAGACAGACGTGCTGGCCTTACAGCTGGTGACCCTGGGCCAGGCCGCCGCAGACCACGCGGCCAGGCTCTACCGAGAGGACGGCTACGGGGACTACTTCGCTTTCCACGGGCTGGCCACAGAGCTCACGGAAGCCTATGCCGAGCGCCTCCACGCCCGCATCCGCCGGGAATTGGGTATCCATGCCAAGGACTTGCCCGGCCGCGCCCTCTTCGCTCAGGGCTACCAGGGATCGCGCTACTCCTACGGCTATCCCGCCTGTCCCGATCTGGAAGGCAATGGCCCTATCCTGGATTTGCTCCAGGGCAGCACCATCGGCGTTTCCCTCTCCGACAGTCACCAGATGGACCCCGAATACACCACCAGCGCCCTCGTGGCCTGGCATCCGCAGGCACGCTACTTCTCCGTATGAGAAGGAGGCCGGAGCGGGCTGCGCGGGCGTTCGAAGCCTGCAGGCCTACTTCGGCTGGCCTTCCAGCAGCTTCTTCTTCTGGGCCTGGAATTCTTCTTCGGTGAGGATGCCCCGCTTTCGCAGGTCATCGAGTTTGATCAGTTCGTTGTAGAGGTCTGGCCCCTTCTCAGAGGGCTGGGCAGGCTTGGGGTCCTTCAGGGGTGCCTCGGCAAGCCTGATGGCCTGGGCGGGTGGCCCCATCGGGGCCGGCTGCTCGACCTTCGGGTTGGCGACCTCCGGGCGAGGCGCAGGGGTCGCGGCTGGGGTCGCGACCACGGTTGCGGGGTCGCCCTTGTCCACGAGCCGGAACCGGTACTCCACCACGCCGCCGCGGTCGATGCCAGTGAGCACGCCAGACACGGGAACGGCCACCGCGACCTTGCCCCGGCTCTCGGCGAAGGCATTGGCCTGACGGATGAGATCTTCTCGCTTGCCGGTGCTGTACCGGGAGGCCGAGGCGCTGAGGGCATACACATCACCAGCCACCGGCTGGATCTCCGGGGAAACGCATCCCATGGCCAGGAACGCCCCGGCCAGGGCAGGAAGCAAGGTGAGTCTTTGCATGGGGGGGAACCTCTCCGGGGAGGATAACCGAGTCGGCTGCGCCCGGGGAGCCGGACCTACTTCGCCTCCGGCGGCTCCAGCCCGTACTTCTTCGGCTCTCCGCAGATCACTGCCACCGCCAGGACCCGAGGCACGTAGTCCATGGTCTCCTGCGGCAGCTTCCGCATCCGATAGAGGTGCCAGAAGTCCCTCTTCTCCTTGCGAAAGCCATCCTTCTCCTGGGCCACCTGGACCAGCACCCGCCGCACACCGAACTCACCGCTGTTGTAGCTGGCCATGGCCAGCATGAAGGAATCGGCTCCGAACACCGAAAGCAGGTTGGCCAGCTTGCGGGCGGCCGCCCGGGTCTGTTTGTCCACGTCGAGCCGTTCGTCCACCTGGTCGTCGACCCGCAGGCCCAGCTCCATGGCGGTGCCGGCCGTCATCTGCCACATGCCGCGCGCCCCGGCGGGCGAGACCTTCTCGGCATCGAACTGGGTCTCGGCCCAGGCGATGTAGGCCATCTCTTCGGGCAGGCCGAGCTTGCCGAACGCCTCGGTGATGAGGGGCCAGTGCCGGTTGCGCCGGCTGTAGATGTACTTCAGGTTCCCGGCGCGGGCCAGCAGATCCACCTCACGCCGCAAAGTTTCCTTGAAGAGCGGCGGGATGGCGTAGGTCGTGGCGTCGAACTTGGCCAGGATCCGCTTGATGGCGAGCTCCAGCTCGTCACCTTCGTTCAGCAACGCCTCCGCCCGGGAGCGGTCCCGCTGGGCCACCTGGACGAGGGTGGTCTGAGCGGTCCCGGAGAGCTGGGCCAGCCGCTGCTCCAGCTCCGCCAGCCGCCCCTCGTCCGTCTCCCGCTCCATGGCGCGGTGGACCTGCTCGATCTCCCGGTCCAGGACGCCCTTCATCGATACCAGCCGGTTGATCTCCCGGTGCTGCTTCCAGATGACCGCGCCCATGATCCCCGCGACCAGGAGGCCCGCCGCGCCCACGGCCGCCACCACCCGGAGCCACTTCCGGCTCGCGTGCAGCCGGGTGCTCTGCTGCACCTGGACCACCGCGGCGGCCATGATGTCCATGGTCAGTCCGGAGTTCGGCCCGCCTGCCTTGGCGCGCTCACTGGCGACCTTGATGGCCGCCTCGCTGGCCACCAGGGCCGCGGTGACGTTGGCCTGGGGGACGAGGATGGGAGGGATCTTCCCGGCTGTCCCGGACAGGAGCGGGTTGGCTACGGCGAGGGTGGCCTGGCGCGGATCGGGCTTCGCGCGCACAGGGCGGGCCGGGCCGAGGGCATCCACCCTCAGGGCGACGCCCTGCTCGCCGCCAAGGGACAGCACGTCACCCGGCTGGAGCCGCTGCTTGACGACCTTCAGGCCGTTGACCCAGGTGCCATTGGTGGAGCCGGTGTCGATGACCACCGGGGCGCCATCCTCCACGACGATCTCAGCGTGGTGGCTGGAGACCATCAGGTCCTGCGGATCATCCAGCCGAATGTCGCAGTCCTCCGACCGGCCGAAGCGGATGACCGACCGGTCCAACCGGAGCTGGCGTCCCGTCTGGGCCCCGGACAGGAAGGTGAGCTGGACCATGCGTCCTCCTCCCATGGGTTCTCATCCGGGCGATGGTTCCTCGAACTCCTGCACCGGCTGGAAGAGCGAGGCCTGGCAAATGGCTGGGGAAATCAGACGCCCATTCTGACCAGGACCGGGGGCGGAGGGCCAGCGGAAAGGGGAAGATCCTGCCGACCCCTCCATTCGACCACCCTGGCCTGGGCCGATCTCTCTTCTAGACTTCCTCCAGCCGCCGAAGGGAAGCCCTGCAGCAGGCCTGCAGGTCCTCCACTGGCCAGCTATCCCCGGAAGCCAGCTGGGTCTCGGCGTGGTGCACGAGGTGATGCAGGCCCACCATGCCGTAGCTCGCCGCGAGCCCCGCCAGGCGATGGAGGGCCTGAGGCACGTGTGCGGGCTGCGCCAGTTCCTCCAGGCAGGCCTCGGCCGAATCCCTGCAGGCCCGCAGGCCCTTGGCCCAGATCTCCTCCCCAAGGTCACGACGGATCCGCGCCACGTGGGCCTCGTCCACCTGACCGGAGCCGGGTGAAGCATCCTCCATCCTTCCGGTGGGCAGGCCCGCCAGCAGGGCCGCGAGACGTTCCTTCCGGATGGGCTTGGGAAGCACTCCCTGCGACATGGCCTCAAGGCCGTCCCGCAGGTGTGTGGGCTCCATATCGGCGGAGGACAGGAAAACAGGCAGGTTCGCCACCCGGGGATCTGGAAGGCCCCGGATGCGTTTCAGCGCTTCGAGGCCATCCATGTCATGCATGTGGAGGTCCAGCAGGACGGCATCGAAGGGACGACTGCCCAGGACCTCCAGGGTCTCGCCTCCACTCGCCACGCACCAAGCCCGGTGGCCCAGACTTTCCAGGAGGCCCGCCGCCACGATCCGGTTGGCCTCCACGTCATCCACCACCAGGATAGTCAGGGGCTTCGCCTCCACCCTCGCCTCGGCCATCGACGGCAGGGCATCGCCCACGGGCAGCAGAAGGGAAAAGTGGAACCGGCAGCCGCGACCAGGGGCGCTCTCCAGGGTCAGCTCTGACCCCATGGCCGCAACCAACTCGCGGCTGATGGCCAGACCGAGGCCCGCCCCCCCATGGCGGCGCTGGATGGACCTGTCCCCCTGCTCGAAGGGGGCGAAGACCCGGCTCTGGGCTTCCACATCCAGGCCCGGTCCCGTATCCCGCACACCAAAGGTGCAAAGGAGGTGGTTCGGTGGATCGGCGACCTCGCGGCCATCCAGGGACAGCACGACCTCCCCATGGTCGGTGAACTTCACCGCGTTGCCCACCAGGTTGAGCAGGACCTGGCGCAGGCGAAGCCCATCCCCCACCACGACCGGAGGCAGCGGATCGCCCCACTCCACCCGGAAAAGCAGCCCCTTGGCGAGGGCCATGGGCTGGAGGGTCGCATGCACCGTGGCCACCAATTCCGCGGGACCAAAGGGCTCCAGAGTCAGACTCAGGCGGCGGGCCTCGATGCGGGCCAAATCCAGCAGGTCGTCCAGCAGGCGTGCCAGCAGGTCCCCGTTGCGGGCGATGATCTCCAGGGCCTGGCGCTGCTCAGGACTGAGGGCCGGAGACTGGAGCAGTTGGATGCCTCCCATGACCCCGTTCAGGGGGGTCCGGATTTCGTGGCTCATCACGGCCAGGAAGCGGCTCTTGGCTTCGTTGGCCCGGCGTGCCTCTTCCTCGGCCGCCTTGCGCTCGACCACCTCATGCTCCAGGCGGTCTCTCAGGGCGAAGTCCCGACGCTGGATGCGGTTCCAGGTCACGCGGAACGCGATCCCGACCCCATTGGCGAACAGCAGGTAGAGAGCCTTGAGCCCCACCGCCGCGCCCAGCCCCTCGGTGGCCACCAGGTAACCAAGGAAGAGCGCTGTGCCTATGAGTGCCGAGATCAGGCTCAGGTGCAGGGCGAGGGGCAGCATCATGTAGATGCCGAGCACGAAGAGGACGATGAAGGGAATTTCCTGGGGGTGGGCGGGGCCCTGGGCCAGGACGAGCAGGTGGTACTCCACCACCTCCGTCACCATGACCAGCGACACACCCGCGAAGAGGAAGAGCTGGGCCATCCCCAGGGGACGGGAGGGCCTGGCCAGGCTCCCCGCGATCCCCAGCAGGCCCCAGACACCCAGGCGCAGGGCGGCCAGAACCCAGTAGGGTTGGCTGTTCCCGAAGGTCTGGTAGTCAAAAACCGTGGCCGCCACATAGAGCCCGGGCAGGAAGGCCAGGAAGCGGAGCTGGGCAGCCAGGCGGGGCCGGAGGTCTTCCTGGAAGGCCGCTTCCGTTTCTGGTTGGACGAAGATGCCCAGCCAGCGGGAAAGGGTTGTGTCCAAGGCTCAGCCCTCGGCTCGGTAGCCCACACCTGGCACGGTCTGGAGCAGGGCAGGGTTTCTCGGATCATCGGCCAGCTTGCGGCGCAGGCGGGATACCAGCGTGTCCACGCTGCGACTGCAGACGGTTCCACCTTCGGGGCTGATGATCTCGGACAGGTCTGCACGACTGACCACCCGTCCCCGGGCCTCCAGCAGGGCAGCGAGCAGATCGAATTCACCCCGGGTGAGGGCGACTTCCCTCCCCCCATGGTCCAGCAGACGCCTGCCTGGCACGTCCATGTGGAAGCTGCCGATGGGCAGGGGATGGGATGAAGGTTCACCGCAGCGCCGGAGCAGGTTCTGGATGCGGGCCAGAAGCTCCCGGGGATCGTAGGGCTTCTCCACGAAATCATCCGCCCCCAGTTCCAGGGCCAGGAGGCGATCCTTCGGCCGGCTGGTGACGATGAGCACGGGGATGGCCCGACGGATCATTTCCCGGGCCAACTCCAAGCCATCGCCGTCCGGCAGGTTCAGGTCAAGTAGCACCAGGCATGGATGGGTGGCCGCCGCCTGCGCGCGCCCCTGGGCCAAGGTCGCCGCCTCCTCCACCTGGAAGGTGGCCTGACGCAGGTAGGCCGCCAGCAGAAGACGCTGGGCGGGATCGTCTTCGATGAGCAGGATGGCTGCGGAGTCATTCATGACTGGGTCGTTGACAACTTATTATTCCCTCGTTTGCAAGCCGTTGACGGGAATTCGTTAGGTTGTGATCGGCGTTCTCCCCTTTCAACCGCGGTAAGGCGATCAGGAGTCAGGAATGGACAGGCGAAGCTCCAGCCGGTTGGTTCTCGCATGCTTGGCGGCCCTCGCGCTCCTCGCTTGCAGCGGCAAGGGCAGCAGTCCGCCTGCTGCTGCTGAACTCTCAAGCACGGTGACCTTCCAGGGTGCCGCCCTGGTGGGCACCACCGTCCCCCTCTCCGGTGCAGCCACGGCCACGGCCGTCGCGGATTCCACCGGGACGGTCCATTTCGGCGCGCTGCCCAAGGGTTCCTATACCCTCACCCCCTCCCGCCCTGGCTGCACCTTCGCCCCGGCCAGCGCCACCCTCACCCTGAACGGGAGCAGCACCACCCAAGCCTTCACGGCCACCCTGGCCCCCAGGATCTCCATGGGCTGCTACCACGGCCTGGCCCTGAAGGCCGATGGCACCGTGTGGGCCTGGGGCGCCAACGGTGGCGGCCAGCTGGGTGACGGCACCACCGCCAACCGCACTACGGCCGCCCGGGTGCCGGGCCTGGACCATGTGGTCGCCGTCTCGGCGGGCAGCGGGCACTGCCTGGCCCTGAAGGCCGACGGCACCGTCTGGGCCTGGGGCGTCAACCAGTTCGGCCAACTGGGCGACGGCACCACCACGAATCGCCTCAGCCCCGTGCCGGTGACGGGCCTCGCGAACAGCGTGTGGGTGGAGGCCGGGTATGTGCACTCCCTGGCCCTCACCGCCGCCGGCGGCCTGAAGGCCTGGGGCCTCAACCAGGCTGGCGCGCTGGGCGACGGCACCACCACCAACCGGGCCAACCCGGTCGACGTGCTGGGTCTGAGCTCCGGCGTGAAGGGCATGTCCGCGGGCTTCTTCTTCTCGGTGGCCGTCACCACCGGCGGGGCGGTGAAGGCCTGGGGGGCCAATGCCTATGGGGAGCTGGGGGATGGCACCACCACCTACCACCCCCAACCCGTGAATGTCACGGGTCTCGACGGCGGGATCACCGCCGTGAGCGCAGGAAACCGGCATGTCCTCGCCCTGACCTCCACGGGAGGCGTGAAGGCCTGGGGCGGCAACCAGAGCGGGGAACTGGGGGATGGCACCTCCACCGACCGCTGGACCCCGGTGGATGTGCCCGGCCTCTCCACCGGCGTGGCCAAGGTCGTGGCCACGAACTACTTCTCCCTGGTCCTCACCGCCAGCGGCGGGGCCAAGGCCTGGGGCTACGGAGGGGACGGCAACCTGGGCAACGGCGCCTACACGATGTCCTGCCCCACGCCGGTGGAGGTCCAGGGCCTCACCACGGGTGTCCTCGACCTGGCGGGGGGCTACTACTCCGGCCACGCGATCACCGCGGCAGGAACCTACAAGGCCTGGGGCTTCAATGGGTATGGGGCCCTGGGGACCGGGAACACCACCACGGTGAACACACCGACCGACATGGCCGGCTTTTAGGTTGCCTGACGAAGCCCGAGGAGGCCGCGATGAAACTGGAAATCCGCTTTTTCCCGCCCATCCTGTGCGTGCTGTTCTCCACCCTCGGCTGCGGGGGCAGAAGCAGCTCCGCGCCCCCCGCTTCCCAGGGCGGGCTCACCATTGCGGAGGTCTATGAGAAGACCCTCGCCTCGCTGCGGGCCGGCAACCCCGACACGGACGGGGACGGCCTTCCCGACGACATCGAGCGGGACCTGCTCCACACCGATCCCCTGAAGGTCGACTCGGATGGCGACGGCATCCCGGACAATGTGGAAGTCTTCGGCAACATGAAGTGGGGCATCCACGACCTCGTTCCCGACAAGAATGGGAACGGCCTCATCGCCGCCCTGGACAAGGATGATGATGGGGACGGCGTCAACGACGGCGAGTTGGTGGATAGCGACGGCGACGGCATTCCTGACTACCTGGAAATCTACGGTTTCACCTTCGATTCCTTGACCGGGAAGCCCAAGCTCTGGGACGGCAAAGACCATTCGGTGCGCTACTACAAGACCGACCCGCATCAGCGATCCACGGACCAGGACCCCTTCGATGACCTCACAGAGGTATCCGGCGTCAACATGGACGTGTCCGTCAAGGGACCTGGAGACCTGCCCATGGTACCGGCCCTGCCCGAGATCGTGGTGCGCCTGGAGGGCTACCGGGTGACGCTCAACGACTCCATCACCGTGACCCAGGGCAGGTCCGTGAGCAAGGGAACCACCTGGGACTCCACTACCACCGCCATGGACTCACGAACGCGGGAGGACAACTGGGAGGTGGGCGTCGAGGCTGAGGTCGGGTTCGAGTTCCCTGGCGTCAAGGCCTCCGTGAAGGCTCACGCGAACTATGGAGGCAGCATCGCCAACACTCACGAGACCAGCAACGCCACTTCCAGAGGTGGTTCCCTGGTGAGCACGGAGGAGTGGTCCCAGGCCACGTCCACGAACCCCACGGAGGCCGCCAAGATCAAGCTCTTCCTGAAGGTGTACAACCAGGGGAGCGCCTGCGCGAGCAATGTGGTGCCCACCCTCACCCTGCGGATCGGAGGCCACAATGTGGCCACCTTCAAGCCCGGCGAAAACCAGGTCAACCTGCTCGAACCCGGGGGGACCTATCCCTCGACTCCCGGGGTCAGCTGGGTGGTGGACAGCAATCAGGCCGGCAAGGATATCTGCCTGACCTTGAATGAACTCAGGGCGTTGGAGTGTGGCGCCCCCGTGAGCATCACCATGACCCAGATGGCCGCGGATGTCATGCGGCTGAATCCCACCACGGGGGCCTACGAGCGCATGGGGGACTGGAACGAGTACCGAGCCCGCTGCAAGGCCGTCTGCGCGAACCTCTATTTCGACATCGGCGACGGGAACTTCGTCCACAACCTGGTCTATGCGGACAGTCGGCCCACGGCGCCGACGGTGACCCTGGGAGACGCCTTCCTGTGGGGAGTGGGTGGCTACACCCACCAGGGCCTGGGTTTCACTTACAAGGACATGGATGGGCTGAGACAGGAGATGAAGCTGGATGACTGGATCATCTGCCTGGACGGCGCCACCTACGAGGCCAATGGACTGAAAAAGGGGAAACCCTTCCCCGCTGGCTTCAACCTCTTCGACCTCCGACTGAACCCAAGCTCCGTGATCATCGCCAAGGTACCCCGGGCCGCAGTGGATGGCGTCCTCGTGGACGGCGTCCTCGTCTACGAGCCTGAGATCTTCTACGCCTATTACGACAGCGCCACCGGCAGTGTGAATGCGGTGGTTGGGGACTACAACGGTGTGGCGAAGGCGGAGTTCATCGACAAGGAAGGGAAGACTCGCCTCATGTCCAGGGACCTGGCCGGATCGGACTTCTATGTCTACCACCCACAGGCCGACGCCCTGGCCTATCCCGGCGGCTATGTGTTCAAGGGCACGGAGAAGATCCGGGTCACCAATGTCAAGGGCGACAAGGCCGAGCAGACGCTCACGGGCATCTACGCGACTCCCGAGCCCGTGGCGCCGACCATCGAATGGGCCGTCATCGACGCCAGCGACCCGACCAAGCCCTTCATGGAGGCCAAGGTGATCGCGGGCCAGAACGCCCCCCTCGACTGGATCAAGCTCTTCCCCAACAACGCCAACTTCGCGCCTGTCAAGCTTGCCCTGGTCGAGGATGTCTACCGGCGTCCTGATGTCTGGACGTGCAGCCTCGCCGAGGAGATGAACCTCGGCATGGAGATGTGGAACACCATGACCCTGACGGCCCATACCCTGAGCGGACTCTACAGCGAATGGCAGGGGAAGTTCGATGTCCGGCGCCCCCACAATGTGGGACTGAAGGATCTGAATTCCTACTACGGGTGGTACTGGGACGATGACTGGTCGCAGCATGCCCTGAATCTCGACAACAGCGACCTCACGAGCTTCGCCTGGGAGGAGGGCGACGGCATCCCCTACCCCAACGACAATTTCGAACTGTGGGTCTGGTGGCAGGGTGGCAATTGGCAGCTGCGCATCAACAAGGTCCAGTCCTACAAGGTGTCGGGCATCCCCTATGACGAGATCACCCAGCAAACTGCAAACTTCCTGAAGGGGAATCTGGCGACCATCCCGGACTACATCACCATCCAGAACGGCGACACCTTCGTCCTGAGGACCAGCGAGGGCCGGTTGGCCAAGCTGGAGATCGTGGAGTGCGTACCCTACGATCCCTCGGGGGCTTACAATCGGGCGCAGCGCACGCGTGTCCGGTACACGGTGTTCGACAACTAGGTTCTAAGGTTTCTCCTCCCACCGAGAAGGTCACCGAGCCCCGGCGTTCCCGGGGCTCGGACTTGAGTGGGGTTTAATTTTGTTGCAACCCACCACTTATCAGCATTTTTTCTGTGAGGACATCAAAGGGCTTGCCACCGCTTGACAGCAGCGCTACCTTTTTCCACTGGCCCTTCGGGGTCGACTTCTTCGAGATCCTTGTCAGTTCCATAGCGAGTTATCCAGAAAGGTGGAGGGACGGGCCCTGTGAAACCTTGGCAACCTGCGAAAGCAAGGTGCCAATTCCTGCCGCGCAAGCGGAGAGATGTCGAGCTGTGTCGAGCTGACAACAGTGACAGGGGGCCCGAGCGATCGGGCCCCCTGTCGTTATTGCTTTTCCTGGACTTGCTTGGACGACGAGGCCTCGGTCTTTTCACCTTTCGTCACAGGAGACGCCATGAGCGCCACCCACCCCCACCTCGAAACCATCGCCCTCCACGGAGGCCACACGCCGGACTCCGATACCAAGAGCCGCGCCGTGCCCATCTACCAGACCAGCAGCTATGTGTTCGACTCCGCCGAGCACGGGGCCCAGCTCTTCGGCCTGGAGGTGCCCGGGAACATCTACACCCGCATCATGAACCCCACCCAGGCGGTGCTGGAGACCCGCGTGGCCCAGATGGAGGGCGGCATCGCGGGCCTGGCGGTGGCTTCGGGCCAGGCGGCCATCACGCTGACCCTCACGACCCTGCTACGGGGCGGCGACCACATCGTGGCCGGTGACAACCTCTACGGCGGCACCTACAACCTGCTGCATCACACCCTGCCCCGCACGGGCATCACCACCACCTTCGTGGACTCCAAGAATCTCGAGGCCTTCAAGGCTGCGATCAAGCCCAACACCCGCGCCATCTACCTGGAGGCCCTGGGCAACCCCAAGCTGGACGTGCCGGACTTCGGCGCCCTGGCCACCATCGCCAAGGCCGCCGGCATCCCCCTCATCGTGGATAACACCCTGCCCAGCCCCTACCTGCTGAACCCCCTGGCCCACGGGGCGAACATCGTGGTCCACAGCGCCACCAAGTTTCTGGGGGGCCATGGCACCTCCATCGCCGGCGTCATCGTGGACGGCGGCACCTTCGATTGGAAGAACGGCAAGTTCCCCGAGTTCACCGAACCCTTCGCCGCCTACCACGGCGCCGTGCTGGCGGATCTGGCGGGCCCCGCGGCCTTCATCACCAAGGCCCGCCTCGAGGGCCTGCGCGATACAGGCGGCGCCATCAGCCCCTTCAACGCCTTCCTCATCCTCCTGGGCATCGAGACCCTGCACCTGCGCATGGAGCGCCATGGCGCCAACACCCTGGCCGTGGCCCAGTGGCTAGAGAAGCACCCCAAGGTGGCCTGGGTGAACTACCCCGGCCTGCCCAATAACGCCAATCACGCCGACGCCGCCCGGTGGTTCCGCAAGGGCGCGGGCTTCGGCGGCATCCTCACCTTCGGGGTGAAGGGCGGTCTCGAGGCCGGCAAGGCCGTCATCAATGGCGTCCAGCTCTTCTCCCGCCTGGCCAATGTGGGCGATGCCAAGAGCCTCATCATCCATCCCGCCAGCACCACCCACCAGCAGTTGTCCGCAGCGGAGCGGGAAGCCACCGGCGTCACCGAGGATCTGGTCCGCCTGTCCGTGGGCCTCGAGCACATCGACGACCTCATCGAGGACCTGAACCAGGCCCTGTCGAAAGCCTGATCCCATGCCCGTCAAGATTCCCGATTCCCTGCCCGCCCGCGGCATCCTCGAGGCGGAGAACGTGTTCCTCATCGAGGAGCACCGGGCTGTCCACCAGGACATCCGGCCCCTCCGCATCGCCATCCTCAACCTGATGCCCACCAAGGTGGCGACGGAAACCCAGCTCCTGCGCCTCCTGGGCAACTCGCCCATCCAGGTGGAGGTGACCCTGCTGCACACCGCCTCCCACGAGGCGAAGAACACCTCTGCCGAGCACCTGCTGGAGCACTATGTCTCCTTCGACGAGGTCCGCAACCAGAGCTTCGACGGCCTCATCGTCACCGGCGCCCCGGTGGAAACCCTGCCCTTCGAGGCCGTGGACTACTGGGAGGAGCTGAAGGAGCTGCTGGACTGGGCCCGGACCAACGTCTTCTCCAGCCTCTTCATCTGCTGGGGAGCCCAGGCGGCCCTGTTCCACTACTACGACGTGCCCAAGTACCCGCTGCCGGAGAAGATGTTCGGCGTCTTCCCCCACCGCCTGAACGCGCCCCACGAGCGCATCGTGCAGGGCTTCGACGATGTCTTCTTCGCGCCCCACTCCCGCCACACGGAAATCCGCCGGGCCGACATCCTGGCGGATTCCCGGCTGGTACTCCTCGCCGAATCCGACGAGGCCGGCGTGTACCTGGCCCAGTCCGCCGACCACCGGCAGGTCTTCGTGACGGGCCATTCCGAGTACGACCCCTGCACCCTCCAGGGCGAGTACGCCCGTGATCTCGGCAAGGGCCTGCCCATCGGCATCCCGCAGAACTACTTCCCCGCCGACGACCCCGGCAAGGAGCCCCTGGTGCGCTGGCGCAGCCACGCCAACCTGCTCTTTTCGAACTGGCTGAACTACTTCGTCTACCAGGAGACGCCCTACGAGTTCGTTCCCCTTCCGCCCGAAGGGGGGCGACCATGAGCCTCAAGGTCCTCAAGTTCGGCGGCAGCTCCGTGGGGAGCGCCGAGGCCCTGCGCCGTGCCGCCACCATCGTCCGCGACGAACTGCCTCACGGAGGCCTGGTGGTGGTCTCGGCCTTGCGGGGCACGACGGATCTCCTTCTTGAAGCCGCCACCGCCGCGGGCCGGGGCGACCTGGCCCTGGCCCAGGACCAACTTGCCGCCATCCAGGTACGCCACCAAACCGTGGCCGAGGAACTTGGCCTCACCCAGGCCGTGGCAACGGCCTGGGCCCCGCTCTTCGCGAGACTGGATCAGCTGCTGACCGGCATGGCCATGCTGGGGGAGGCCACACCCCGGGCCAAGGATGGCGCCCTGGCCGTGGGTGAGACTCTGTCGGCCCACCTGGCGGCCCTCTGCTTCGGCGGCCACTTCCGCGAAGTGCGAGACGTGATGAAGACTGATGCCCGCTTCGGCAAGGCCCGTCCCCTGCTTGGCCCCCTCCGGGAGGCGGCCGCTCCCTGGCGGGCGGAACTGGCCCAGGGCCCACTTTGGGTGACCCAGGGCTTCCTGGGTTCATCCCCCGAAGGCGTCACCACCACCCTGGGGCGGGGCGGTTCCGACACCAGTGCCACCCTTCTGGGCGAGGCCCTGGACGCAGAAGAGGTACAGATCTGGACCGATGTGGATGGCGTACTCACCGCGGATCCGAGCCTGGTGCCCGAGGCCCGCCCCATCCCCCAGATGAGCCTCAGCGAAGCCGAGGCCCTCAGCGCTTTCGGCGCCAAGGTGCTGCATGCGGACTCCCTGGCTCCCGGTGGCCGGGCGGGCTTCCGGCTGGTGGTCGCCAACACCCACCGGCCCAGCGCCTCCCGTACGGTCATCCTGTCGAACCCGCCAGAACGCCCCGCGGGCACGGTCACCTCCGTGGCCTACAAGGAGGGCATCTACCTGCTGCGCTTCCCGGCCTCGGCGGGGCTGGAGCCCCCCATGGAGGCGGCCCGCAGCCTGGAGGAGGCCGGGGCCCTGCGCTTCGGGTTGATCTCCAGCCCCGCGGGCACCCTGCTGGCGGTGCGCCCGGAGACCCACGCCGCGGCCGAGGTGCTGGGCACCCTGACCGCTTCGGGCCTGGCCTGCGAGCCCGGCTGGGCCGTGATCGCCCTGGTCGGCGAGGGCCTTCGGGCGGATCCCCTGGCGGCCCTGCGCCACCTTGGCGAGCTGGGGCAGGAGCCCGTGGGTGGGCTGCTCACCGGCAGCAGCACAGTATCCTTGGCCTTCCTCGTCCAGGAATCCAGGCTGGGCAGCCTCATTCCGCGCCTGCATTCGCGCTGCGTGCTGGGGTATTAGCTAGCCCTGGCGCAGCAGCCAAGCGGTAAGGCGCGAGTGGAAGCTCTGGGGGTCGTTCAAGTCCGAGGGTCGGAGGCGGGCCGGATGGGCGGGATCCCCCACCACCAAGGGGGCCGCCGTCACCAGGTTCGGCAGCCGCTGGCCATCGGGCAGGGACCAGAGGCCCCCCCGCGTCTCCATTTCCCGAGGTTGCGAGGCTTGGCGCCGATCACCCTGTTTCTCGCAGCCCATCATCCTTCTCCTGTGGAATCTAAAAGATAGGCTTCCCAGCCCTCCGCGCCACCTGCGACCCTCAGGAGACGGGAGGCTCGCATGACGCGCAACATCCTCATCACCGGCGGTTCCCGCGGCATCGGCCGGGCCTGCGCCCTGCATCTGGCCCGCGCCGAGGCGGCGCATCTGGTGCTCCTGGGCCGGGATGCCCAGGACTTGGCCGCCACCGCCGCAGCCGTCCGCGAGGCCGGAGGCAGCGCCGAAACCCATGTGGCGGATGTGACGGAGCGCACCCGCTTGGGGGACCTCGCAAAAGGCCTGGGACCCCTCGACGGGCTGGTGGCCGCCGCGGGCATCTCGGGCATGACCCCTGTGGATCAGGACTCTGACGCCTTCTTCGACCAGATCCTGGCTGCGGATCTCACGGGTCCCTGGAATACCGTGCGGGCCTTCCTGCCGACGCTGGGGCCCGGCGGGCGCATCGTGCTGGTTTCCAGTGTGCTGGGCCGCTTCGGCGTGCCGGGCTACGGGGCCTATTGCGCCGCCAAGCACGGCCTCATCGGCCTCGCCAAGGCTCTGGCCCTGGAACTCATCGACCGGGGCATCGTCGTGAACGCCGTGGCGCCCGGCTGGGTGGACACAGCCATGGCCCAGACGGGCATCCGCCAGATCGCTGCGGCCACGGGCCAGACCGAGGTCCAATTCCGCGCCCGGGCCGAGGCTGCGGTGCCCGTGAAGCGTTTCTTCCAGCCCGAGGAGATCGCCCAGGGGATCGCCTGGCTGCTCAACCCCGCCAACACCATGCAGGTGGGGCAGTGCCTCAACCTGGATGGGGGCGTGGTGCAGAGTTAACTCAGCCCAGGAAGCCCTTCAGCAGGTTCATGATGTCTCCACCCTCTGGCAGGCTGCCCTGAGGGCTCAGCTGATCCACCACTTGGGGCAGGATGTTCGCCAACCCAGCGGCGGCATCGCCTTGGGAGAGACCGAACTTCGAAGCGAGCTGCTGGAGTTGGTCGGAACCCAGTACCGACTGGATGTGCTCGGCACTGATGCCCTGGTTGGCGCCGGTGCCAATCCAGGAGGCCACCTGATCCCCCAGTCCCTTCTCCTGGAACTGACCTAGCAGACCCTGGATGCCCCCGGGGTGGTTCTGAACCAGTCCCACCACCGCGCTCATCAGGGGATTCTGCCCCTGCCCACCCTGGCCCAGCAGGCCGCCAACCATATCCATGAGACCCATGGGACCCTCCCTGGCGAGGACTTCGAGCAGCGACTCGAAGCCGGATTTCCACCAAAGCTTAGGCCAAATGGCCACGTCGAGAGCCCCTACCTCTAACAATAATTTCCTAGACTCCGCCAGCCGGAGTATGGTCTTCGGGAAATCGTCCAATTCCAATGGAGGCCGCCATGCTTCACCTCATCTGGACCTGCCTCATCGGCCTGGTGGCCGGAGCCATCGCCAAGTTCCTCATGCCGGGCAAGGATCCCGGGGGCTGGATCATCACCATGGTCCTCGGCATCGCCGGCTCCTTCCTCGGCACTTGGCTCGGCCGCATGGTGGGGCACTACCAGGAAGGCCAGGGGGCCGGCTTCCTCATGTCCGTGGTCGGCGCCGTGATCCTGCTGGGTCTCTACCACCTGGTGAAGCGGTTCTCCAGCTGATGGGACCCCTGCAGACTCTGGCGGCCATCCTCGGCCTCGCCACGATTTCCGGCGTGAACCTCTACCTCACGGTGCTGCTGGTGGGCCTGGGCCAGCGCTTCGCCTGGATCCACGGCCTGCCACCCGCAAAACCACAATCAAAAGGCTGAGGATCGCCTCCCTTCGGCGATGGTTGCCATGTATAGTCTCTGGGTTCTGGCAGTCCTTAGGCGTTACGGGCCCTGTTGGACTCCGGCGGCGATTCCCATCCGCAGGCGCCAGATGAAGCGTATCGAATTCCTGAAGCACACTGGCCAGAGGTGGGAACGTCGCTTCACATACCAGGATCTCATCCGCATCCTGAGGAACGAGGTCCAGATGGCCAATCTCTGGCCTGGCGATGGACCCGTGGCCTGGGCACCACCTGGATACGGCCTTCCGATCCGAATGAGCTTCACGGCTTGAGGCCCGAGATGCGCACCTTGGGCATGCGCAAACACGAGCGGCACCTCCAGGGGTGCCGCTTTTCTTTCGCGCAATCTGATCGATCGCGCAAACCAAAAGGGGGCGGTTGATCCGATTCCAAAACGGATCAACCGCCCCCTTTTGGCCTCAGGCGAAGTCCCCACGCAGCTTTGACGGGGCTCGACGGGGCCTGCGCAATGTTAAATTGTCCGACTTTCAGGGCCCCGAAGGGGCCGCCGAAGCCCTGCCCTGCTTCGTCCGCCGGATAAAGGGGCTGCCCCGGTTCCAGGGGGCCTTCCTGGTCCGCAGCCAGGGGCGGTGGCACCTGGTCTACCGGCGCTGGTTCCGCACCCGCAGCCTGGAGCTGGGCACCCAACCCGCCCGCAGCTTCCCTGGGCTCCTCTGGGACACCGTGGTCTTCCTCCGGGGGGGAAGACCCGAGCTTCTGCTGGTGAGTCGGGCCTGGCGGCGGACCCTTTCCATCCCAGGCAGCGCGCAAGCCTGAACAGAGACGCGGAACCAATCAGAAAAATTCGGCAACCACCCCTGACCGAATGGGGTTCCTGAACGTACTTTTTCCCTGCGCGGATGCATCCCCGCGGGAAAAGGGGCATGCCATGAAATCGCTCATTGATCATCCGACCACCACCCTGAGGTGGCTCCGAAGCGGCTTCGTTCCTCCGGACTTTGAGCTGGTGGGCAACGAGGGGGTCTTCGCCACCCTGGCCTTCCTGAACGAGGAACGCACCATGGCCAGGATCCGGACGGCCGACGGAAGCTGGACCCTCAAGCACCTGGGGATCCTCACCCCCGTTGTCACCCTACGGGAGGAGCGCAGTACCACCAACGTGGCCACCTTTCACCCCCACGCCCTGCGCCACGGCAGCCTGCAATTCCACGACGGCACGGCCTTCGACTGGGCCTGGCTCCACGAGGGCGAAGGCGGGGGAGTCTTCCTGGATCATGGGGGCAAGCCGGTGCTCCACCTCCAGGCTCATTCCGGTCGGGACCTCCGGTCCATCCGTGATTTCGAGCGCTGCGACGTGAAGCTGAATCCCGTGCTCCCCAGCTACTCCATGAGCGCCCTGCTCGCGGGCATTGGCTGGTACCTGATGCTCTTCGATCACCTGAAGGAGCGGAACGACTCGGCCGCGGAAACCGCCCTCAGGCTCTGAAGGTTCACCCAAATCCAAGGGCGACAGGACGGCTTACAAACTGGAAGGCTGGGCGGGCCAGAATCCCCTTGGGCCAAAGAGAAAGGCCTTCTGACTTCCGGGATTGGGCCATCCGGTCCACGCTGGATGCCTTCGAGGTTCCTGATGCGCCCATACCTGTCCCCCCTGGCCCTCTGTCTGGCTGTCCCCGCGCTGGTGGCAGCTCCCCCCAAGGACGCGAGTCCCACGCAGCGGCAGGGACTGGACCTCGCGGGCATGGATCGGTCGGTGGCCCCGGGCAATGATTTCTTCGCCTTCGCCAACGGCGCCTGGGTGAAGCGTACAGAGATCCCCGCGGACCGCGGTTCCTTCGGCGTCGGGCATGAGGTGGCCGACCTCACGGATCGGCGCACCGCCGCGCTCATCAAGGCCGCCGCGGCCTCCAAGGCCCCCGCGGGCTCGGACCTGCGCAAGATCGGCGACTGCTACACCAGCTACATGGACGAACCGGCCATCGAGGCCAGGGGTCTGAGCCCCCTGCAGCCCATCCTCGCCAGCATCCAGTCCATCGGCGACCGCCAGGCCTTGGCCCGCTACCTGGGCACCACGCTGCGCGCCGATGTGGATGTGCTGAATGCCACCAACTACTACACGGACAACCTGTTCGGACTGTGGGTGGCCCAGGACATGGACGAGCCCACGAAGTATGCACCCTTCTTGCTGCAGGGCGGCCTGGGCCTGCCCGAGCGCAGCTACTACCTGGATCCCTCGGAAAGCATGGCCAGCATCCGCGCTCAGTACCTCGCCCACGTGACGGCCATGCTGAAGCTGGTTGGGTTGGCGGATCCCGAGAAACGCGCCGCCGCCGTGGTGGACCTGGAGACGCGCATGGCCAAGGTCCATGCCAGCCGCGAGGAATCCGGCGACGTGCTGAAGGGCAACAACCACTGGACCCGAGCGGACTTCACAACCAAGGCCCCGGGCCTCGACTGGGAAGCCTTCTTCGGCACTGCCGAGTTACAGCGGCCCCAGGTGTTCGTGGTCTGGCAGCCAGGCGCCTTCGTAGGTTTGTCGGCCCTGACGGCGGAAGTCTCCTTGAATGTCTGGAAGGACTACCTGACCTTCCATGCCCTCCAGCACCGCTCACGGGTGCTGCCCAAGGCCGTGGTGAACCAGACCTTCTCCTTCTACGGCAAGGTGCTGAGCGGCGCCACGCAACCCCGGGAGCGCTGGAAGCACGGTGTGGACCAGACCAACGCTGCCCTGGGTGAGGTGGTGGGCAAAGCCTACGTCGCGAAGTATTTCCCCCCGGCTGAAAAGGCCCGGGCCCAGAAGATGGTGGCCAACATCGTCGCGGCCTTCCGCGCCCGCATCGAACACCTGGACTGGATGTCCCCCGCCACCAAGGCCAAGGCCATGGCCAAGCTGGCCACCCTGAAGGTGGGCGTGGGCTATCCGGACCGCTGGCAGGACTACTCGGGCCTGAAAATCGTGGCCGGGGACGCCTTCGGCAACGCCGAGCGAGCCGAGCGCTTCGAGTACGTGCGGAACCTGCGCAAGCTGGGGCAGCCCATCGACCGCACGGAGTGGGTGATGACGCCCCAGACCGTGAACGCCGTGAACCTGCCGGTGATGAACGCCCTCAACTTCCCCGCGGCCATTCTCCAGCCCCCCTACTTCGATCCGAAGCGCCCGGTGGTCATGGACTACGGCTCCATCGGCGCCGTCATCGGCCACGAGATCAGCCACAGCTTTGACGACTCCGGTTCGCTTTTCGACGCTACCGGCAAGCTGAACAACTGGTGGACTCCCGAGGACCTGAAGCACTTCGAGGCCTCCGCCGACCAGCTGGTGAAGCAGTACAATGCCTACGAGCCCTTCCCGGGCCTGCACATCAACGGCAAGCTCACCCTGGGCGAGAACATCGCGGATGTAGCCGGACTGGCCGCCTCCTATGACGCCTACCGGCTGTCGCTGCGGGGCCGGGGCGCGCCCCTGGCGCAGGGCTTCAGCGGTGATCAGCAGTTCTTCATCAGCTACGCCCAGAGCTGGCGGGAGAAGACCAGGGAGCCGCGCCTCCGTCAGCAGATCCTCACGGACGGCCACGCCCCCGCCGAGTGGCGACCCGCCACGGTGCGCAACCTCGACGCCTGGTACACGGCCTTTGGCGTGAAGCCGGGCCAAGCCCTGTACCTGGCGCCCGCTGAACGCGTGAAGGTCTGGTAGGCCGCCATCGATCCTCGATGCATGAAGCAGTAAACCAGCCCGGCTGGTGAAATCACTGGACCGGAGGATCTACTTCTGTTCGTGATCTTGCGGTATTTTTACCAGCGCCTATATTGCGTCAAAGCCCGCTTGCTTCCCCTCGCTTGAGCCATGGAGCAGGTTGGGGATGTGATGTCTGTCCTTCTGGGGGCCCCATGTGCCCTGGCCTCCTCGGGCCTGCCCTCATGGCTTCCCTGCTGGTTCCCTTGGCCTCTTCCGGGGTTGGGGCGGACCTGCCCGAACCACAGCCGGCCGCGGTTGTCGCGCCCGCCGGCAAGTGAAGTCCCTTTTCATTCCTTCCATCCAAGGAGTAGACATGACTACCAGACACTGCATCGCCCTTCTGCTAGCCGGAACATCGCTCGTCGCTCAGGCGCCGGGGCCACCCGCGGCCTTCCAGCTTCCACGGGTCAGCGAGGCCCAGCACTGGGACCGAGTCAGCATGCACTTCTTGATTATGTTCAATGCCTTTCTGGCCCGCGAGCGGGAGCAAGGCGGGGGGGCAGAGGAGGCAACAGCCTTCTTCATCAAGCTCGTCGGCGATGAGTGGCCCAAAGAGATGGGCCCCAGGGACATGCTGGTAGCCATGTACCGGAACTTCACCATGATCCCGGGAACCAAGTTCGAGGTCATCGAAGCCACGGAAAGCCGCGTGAAGTTTCGTGTGAACCGATCCTATTCGATCTACTACGGGAAGGAGAAAGCGATCTTCGGAGTACCTATGGAAGACTACGAGCATGGCCTGCTCAGGTTCCACCAGATCCTGGCGGAACTGCGGGACATGAGCTGCGAAGCCCTCCTGGCAGGCGACGATCTGGTGTGGACCATCCAGCGAAAAGCGGTTCCCAAGTAAGAGGTCATAACAAAACCCCCGCGTGGCCGCACGGGGGCCGCCGGGCGAGCGAGGCGAGGAAGGCGAGGAGACGCGTAGCGGGCACAACGCGCGACGAGCGTAACGAAGCATCGCGACGCCCGCCGACCCCCGCCCGAAGGGATGAAGCCAGGCTGGCGCCCTGCGGGCGTCACGGCCCTTGAACGATGTCCCGCATCGCCCTGCGGGCCCTTCCTTGCAGGGCATCCAACCTGGCTTCATCGCGGCCTCGCCGGGGTTTTGTTACGACCTCTCAGGGGCTTGAGGTCTTCCCCTGACCTCCTCCCTGGAGCCCCCGCCGGAGGCGCGCTACGCTCATGGCCTCCCCTGGAGTTCCCATGCCCCTCCTTGATTCCTCCCGCAGCATCCTGGTGGTCATCGATCTTCAGGGCAAGCTGGTCCAGATGGTCCATCGGCCCGCACTGGTACTGGAGGCCACGCGCCGCCTCCTGCGACTGGCGGACCTCTTCTCGGTGCCGGTAGTGCTGACCGAGCAGTACCCCAAAGGCATCGGCCCTACGGAGGCAAGTATCCGGGGCGTCTACGACGGCCTTTCCACAGCGAAGTTCTTCCTGGAGAAGACGGCCTTCGGCTGCTGCGGCGATGGGGACTTCGAGGCCCTGCTCCAGCAAGCCCGGCCCATGCTGCGACCCCCGCAGCGCCAGATCGTGGTGGCTGGCATCGAGGCTCACGTCTGCGTCATGCAGACCGTGCTCGAGCTGCTGGCCTCGGGGCACCAGGTGCACCTCTGCTGGGATGCAGTCAGCGGCCGGGGCGAGGAGTACCGGCGCCACGCCCTGGACCGCATGGCCGCCGCCGGGGCCACGATCACCAATCACGAGTCTGTGGCCTTCGAGTGGGCCCGGGACAAGAACCACCCCCAGTTCAAGGCCCTGTCGGCATTGATGAAGGAAGGGCAGCCGCAGGGATGATGAATTGATCCATGGCTGTGGCAAGCTCAGTGCGGCACCATCCAGGTTGCAACCCGATCATCGGCTCTCGCCACATTGAGTTAGAAAGGGATCCACTCATGAAGCTGTTTGCGATCCTGGCTGCCATCGGCCTCGTATTCTGCCTCGCCTGCGGGGGACACGACGACGATGACAAGAACAACGAGTTGATGGCCCCGGGACAGAACTGCCTGGCCTGTCACGGCTCTTTCAGGGTCGCTGGCACCGTGTTCGGCTCCGCCACTGCGGACAGCGGCAGCGGACTGGCGGGGATCACCGTGATCATCACGGATGCCAACCAGGTAGACACCACCCTCACCACCAACGCGGCGGGGAACTTCTTCACCACGGCACCACTGGCCCTGCCGTTGAAGAAGGCCGCCGTGGTGCGCAACGGGACCCGCACGGAGATGACGGGCCCGCCGGTGGGCGACTGCAACCGCTGCCACACCCTGCCCGCCACCGGCGGTGCGTCGGGGCGGATCCACCTGCCGTAGGCTGTCCCCATGCCCCGCATCCATGGAAGGCCCGTGTCCGCCCTCTTCCCGGAAGCCGGGACCGTGTCGGTGATGCTCTTCGGTGAAGCCCCGGGACCCCGCGGCGCGGACCAATCCGGCCTCCCCTTCTGGGGCGATGGCGCGGGCATCACGGTCTATCGGGCCCTGGTGGCCACGGGCCGGGCCGAGGTTCCCGCAGCCGCCTGGGAGGACTGGGACGGAAGCCGGTTCAAGGCCCTGGGCCTGGCTCCCCGCCTGCAGGGCACGGCTCTCAGCAACGCCTATCCCGCCTGTCCCACCAAGGATGGCGAGCACTTCCACGCCCCTTCCAACAAGGACCTGCTGGCCCCCGGCAACCTGGCCCGGCTCCGGGCGGAACTCGACCGGGCCGCTCGGGGGCTCAGCACCCCTTTGCGCGTCATCGCCTTCGGCAAACGGGCCGAATGGATCCTCCGCCGTCTCTCGGACGCCCCACCCTTCGAACTCCACGCCCTGCCCCACCCCAGCGCCCAGGGTCTGCTCCAGGGGGCGCCCGATCGAGGGAAGGGCTTGAAGCTCGCGGACCTGCGCGAGGCCTGGCAGGCGACCCTGGAGGGACTGCTCAGGGGTTGATTCCCCTTAGGCGCTCTTAGGCCTTGGTCAGGGCCATCAGGGCCTCGCTGACCTGCTTCAGCTCCAGGACCATCCCCGCAATGGCGTGGGTCGACCGGGTCTGCTCATGGGTATTGGAGGTCAGATCCTTCGAGAAATCCACGACCTTCCCCATGGATTCATTCAGATGCGCCTGAGTGACCTTGATGGAATCCGCGGACTCACCGCACTGGACGGATAGCTTCCGCACGGCCTCGGCCACGATGGCAAAGCCCCGGCCGTGCTCCTTGGCGTGGGCGGCTTCGATGGCCGCGTTCAAACCCAGCATCTGGGTGTTGCTGGCGATGCTCTGAATCGTTTCCACCACTTCATCGGTGGTCTTGATGTCTTCGAAGGAGGCGCTGACCAGCTGTTCCACTTCGTCGACCATGCTGGAGACCTTCTGCTGGGACGAGTTCACCTGTTCCACCGTGGCCACGATGGCCGTGATGGAGCCGTCCATCTGCTCCGCGTGGCCCAGCAGCCTGCGGAAGAGTTCCCGCTCGCGGATATCCCTGGAGACGAGGCCCGCGGCCATCTTGGTCACCAGCATGGTCTTTTCCGGATCGCCGCCGATGCCGATGGAGCCGATCGTCTGGTCGTTGTGCCGAAGGGGTATGTTGATGCCGGCCTTGATCTGGCCATTCGAGGTGACTTCCTCCTCTGCGGTGACTGCGATGTAGGGCAGCCCCTCCCGGAGCATTTTCCGGGCCCCAGCGTGCACGTTTCCGATCCGAGAGGCCACCTTCGCCGCCACGATGGTGCCATCCTCGTCACACACGATGGCCAGCATGCCCGTGGCCTCGTGAATGAACTCAATGATGTTGTTGGCGACTTCGCAATCCATGGATGACCCCAGCCAAGAGACTTTTGGTGTGCCTGACGGAGGAGCCTCGCCTCGCCGGTCCTTCAGTTATCGTCGAGGCTATTTTACGAAATAAATTTTAGATAACAAAAGGGTTATTAACCACTTGTAATAATCGGCCGTGGGCTCATCAATGATACACATGCACTCATTGAAGATTGTAAAAAAAATATTTTACACATTTTCAATTCCCGTAATGGTCGTTTTTGCCTATCCACGGAGACGGTCCTGAATCTGACTCGGGGTCCCCTCTTGGCGCTTGCGCTCTACCTCGCAATCCAGGCATGATCGCCCCTCCCGAGTAGACGTTCCTTGAAGCCCCTTCTGGGGGCCCTTCCTGACCTGGAGGCACCATGCCGCAGTACCGCCGGTTCACCCTCTTCCTGTGTGGGGCCTTGGCCCTTCCCCTGGTTGGAGGAGACGAACCGAAACCCGCGACGCCCTCCATGAAGACCGCCTCCAAGGGCAAGGGGACCAAGCCGGCCTCGCTGGCATCACTGCCCCCGCCGATCAAGGTGGCCTCGGTGGAGGGCATCACCGAATACCACCTGGCCAACGGCCTGCGAGTACTGCTCTTCCCGGATCCCAGCAAGGCCACCATTACCGTAAACACCACCTTCCTGGTGGGTTCCCGCCACGAAAATTACGGCGAGACCGGCATGGCGCACCTGCTGGAGCATCTGGTCTTCAAGCCCAGCAAGAAATACAGCGGCAAGGATGGCCAGCCCAACCCCGTCGCGGTGCTCAACAGCGTCGGCGCACGCTTCAACGGCAGCACCAACTGGGATCGCACGAACTACTACGTCACCTTCCCCTCCTCCGACGCGAACTTCCGCAAAATCCTGGATCTGGAAGCCGATCGCATGGTCAACGCCAACATCGACCAGAAGGACCTCTGGGACCAGGAGGCGAACAAGGGAGAGATGACCGTGGTGCGCAATGAGTTCGAAGCGGGGGAGAATGACCCCTTCCGCGTCACCCTGCAGCGCACCCTGGCCACCGCCTTCGAATGGCACAACTACGGGAAGATGGTCATCGGGGCGAAAACCGACATCGAGAACGTGAACATCGATCGGTTGCGGGGTTTCTACCAGAAATTCTACCAGCCCGACAACGCCGTGCTGCTGGTGGCGGGAAAGGTGGACGAGGTGCAGGCCATCGCCCAGGTGAACGAATTCTTTGGTCGCATCCCCAAGCCCTCCCGGGTCATCCAGCCCACCTACACCCTGGACCCGACCCAGGATGGCGAGCGGGAAGTCACGGTGCGCCGGGTGGGCGATGCCCAGGTGGTCATGGCAACCTACAAGATTCCTGCCGGCAGCGATGCAGGCTACGCCGCCGTGGAAGTACTGGGGCAGGTGATGGCCGACACGCCCGGGGGCCGACTGCACAAGCAACTGGTCGACACCAAGAAGGCCTCTGCGGTCTTCCCCTGGGTCATGGCAGGCCGGGAGCCCGGCTTCGCCCTCTTTGGTGCCCAGCTACCCAAGGACGGCAACCTGGACGAGGGCAAACAGATCCTGCTCAAGGCCCTGGAGCAGACCACCGAAACCCCCATCGCCCAGGAGGAAGTCGACCGGGCCAAGCAATCGCTCCTGAAAGACATCGACCTGACGCTGAACCAGAGCGACCGCCTGGGCACTGGGCTTTCCGAGTACATCGCCCAGGGTGACTGGCGCCTCTTCTTCCTGACGCGGGATCGCATCAAGCAGGTCACTGCCGCCGAGGTCCGCCTTGCCGCCGCCAGGTATTTCAAGCGGGAGAACCGCACCCTGGGCACCTTCATCCCCACGCCCAAGCCGGATCGCGCCGAGATCCCGACCCTGGTGGATGTGGCCGCGCTGGTGAAGGACTACAAGGGCCAAGAGAAGGTGGCTCAGGGCGAGTCCTTCGATGCCTCGCCGGTCAACATCGACATCCGCACCCGCAAGGTGGCCTTCCCGTCAGGACTCAAGGCGGCCTTCCTGCCTAAGAAGACCCGCGGCGAGCAGGTCAGCGCCACCCTCACCCTGCGCTTTGGCACCGAAGCCTCCCTCATGGGCCAGGACCTTGCCGGGGAAATCACCGCCCAGATGCTCATGCGGGGGACCTCCAAGCACTCCCGCCAGCAGATCTCGGATGAGTTCGATCGCTTGAAGGCGCAGGTGAACATCGGTGGCAATGCCGAAAGCATCAACGCCCGCATCACCACCACCCGCCCCAACCTGGCGACCGTGCTAAATCTGGTGGCCGAGATCCTGAAGGAGCCCGCCTTCTCCAAGGAGGAATTCGAGCGCCTGGTGAGCGAGACGGTCACCCAGGTGGAAAGCCAGAGGAGCGAGCCCACCACCGTGGCCCAGATCGCACTGCGGCAGCACCTGGATCCCTACCCCAAGGGCCATGTACGCCACGTGAACAGCCTGGACGAAGCCATTGCCGCCTACAAGAGCGCCAAGCTCGAAGATGTGCTGGCTTTCCACAAGGCCTTCTTCGGAGCCTCCGCCGCACAACTGGCGGTGGTGGGCGATTTCGATGACGCCGCCGTGGCAGCTCAGGCAAAAGCCCTCTTTGGCGACTGGACATCCACCCAGGCCTTCCAGCGCATCCCCAGGCGGAACAAGGATGTGCAGCCCATCGACAAGCAGCTGGAGACTCCCGACAAGGCCAACGCCTTCTTCCTTGCCTGCATCGACCTGCCTCTGAAGGATTCGGATCCCGACTTTCCCGCCTTGCTCATGGGCAACTGGGCCCTGGGCGGTGGGGCCCTGAAAAGCCGCCTGGCCGATCGCATCCGCCAGAAGGAGGGCCTCTCCTACGGCGTGGGCAGCCAGCTGAGTGCCGACCCCATGGATGCCTCGGGCAGCTGGATCGCCTACGCCATATACAACCCGGCCAACCTTGACAAGCTCGAGAAGGCCTTCCGCGAGGAATTGGCAAAGGCCCTGAAGGACGGCTTCACGCCCGAGGAACTCGGCGCAGCCAAGACCAGCTGGCTGCAGGGTCAGGAAACCACCCGCGCCCAAGATGGGGCCCTGGCCGGACGCCTGGCCTCCAACCTCTATCTGGGGCGGGACCTGGCCTGGCAGGCCGTGCTTGAAACCAAGGTACAGGCATTGACCAACGATCAGATCCTGTCGGCATGCCGGAAGTTCCTGGAGCCCGCCAAACTTAACCTCGTCAAGGCCGGTGACTTCGCCAAGGTGAACAAGAAGTAGCCAGATCTCACGTCGATGCAAAAAGGGAGCGACGTGCGTCGCTCCCTTTTTCTCGTTGAAATATAAGGGTTTCCGTGGTCTTCTAGTCATCCGCACGGCGTTGATCAGGACGCAGGGCGATGACGGAGGGCGCTGCCATGGCACGCATCGAACGGGAGTGGCAGGCGGAACATGAGGGCTCGGCCCTGGCTTCCGAACTGCACCGGATCATGGTCATCAGCCACCGACAGGCCAAGGGCTTCATCGACTGCCACTGCGTCACCGTCAACGGCGAGGTCGTCACCAAGCATGGCCACCGCCTGAAGGCCGCCGATACCGTGAAGGTGTCCTTTGACCCCGAGCAGACCTATGAGGTGATGCCCGCGGCCCACAAGCTCCAGGCGGGCCCCTTCGAGACCCTGTGGGAGGACACCCACCTGCTCTTCGTCTTCAAGCCCGCGGGCCTGCTCACGGTGCCCACCGAAAAGGCGGGCGAAGCCAGCCTGGCCGAGGCCATCACCGAGTCCTACCGTCGTCGCGGTTTCAAGCGCTTCAACCTCTTCATCGTGCATCGCCTCGACCGCTTCACCAGCGGAGTGCTGGTCTTCGCCAAGACCCCCGAGGCCCTCCACGGCATGAAAAAGCTCTTCGAGCTGCATCGCCTCCAGCGGGTCTATTTCGCCATCCTCATGGGAGAGCTGCCCGAGAACAGCGGCACCCTGGCGGGGCACCTCATCGAGCACGCCAAGTCCTTGAAGATGTCCGTGGCCACGGCCCGCAAGGCCCCCGGCGGTGGCAAGCGCATGCCCGCCGGCGCCAAGGAGGCCGTGACCCATTACCGCGTGATCGAGCGCCTGCCGGGCCACACCGTGGTGGAGGTAAAGCTGGAGACTGGCCGCCGCAATCAGATCCGCGTGCAGTTCGCGGACCGGGGCTTCCCCCTCCTGGGCGACCAGGTCTATGGCACCGAGAGTCCGCTGCTGGACCGCCAGGCCCTGCACGCCGAGCTGCTGGGCTTCAAGCATCCCGTCACCGAAGAGCAGGTCACCGTCACAGCCCCCATGCCCGCGGATATGGAAGCGGCCCTGAAGGTCCTGCGCAACCAGGCCCGCATCGTCCGGGCCGCCAGCGGCGTGAAGGGAGAAGAGGGCATCTTCCAGCCCACCGAAAGCCACGACCACAAGCTCAAGCGCGTGGCCCGCGCCAAGCGCTTCGGGGAGGGCGAGGATCGACCCCAGCGCACGGATGGTCCGGCGCCCGCGCGCCGGGTTGGCAGGGAAGACCGTCCGCAACGCACCTTCGGCTCCGCCGAACGCCCCAGCCGCTCCCGTGACAACGATAGCGATGAGCGGCCCCGACGGACTTCCGGCTCCGCCGAGCGGCCCAGTCGCCCTCGCCGCGAGGATGGAGAAGCCCGGCCTCGTCCCGCCTCCGGTGCCCCGGACCGACCCGCCCGGCCCCATCGCAACGACAGCGACGAGCGCCCCCGGCGCACCTTCGGCTCCGCCGAGCGGCCCAGCCGTCCTCGCCGCGAGGATGGAGAAGCCCGGCCTCGTCCCGCCTCCGCCGCCCCGGACCGCCCTGCGCGGCCCCGTCGCGACGACAGTGATGAACGCCCCCGGCGCACCTTCGGCTCGGCGGAGCGGCCCAGCCGGCCCCGTCGTGAAGATGGCGCCGTGAGATCCCGTCCCGCTTCAGGTGCTCCTGATCGGCCCACTCGTCCCCGCCGCGACGACATCGATGAGCGCCCCAGGCGCACCTTTGGTTCCGCCGAGCGACCCAGCCGGCCCCGTCACGAAGATGGCGAGGCCAGGCCGCGCCCCACCTCAGGTGCCGGTGGTCGTCCTGGGGGTCCCCGCCGCGAGGACACGGGTGATCGGCCGAAACGCGCCTACAGCGCTGCCGGACGGCCCGCGGGCCCCCGCCGGGAAGGCCCCTCCGACCGGCCCACCCGCAAGCCCGCGCCCCGTACGGGAAAACCCAAGCCGCGAAAACCCTGAGGAACCCAGGGACTGTCTGGGTCATCCTGCTTCCATGCGGGTCCCGCTTGCCAGTCTCCTCCTCGCGCCGATCCTGGCGGCCCAGGGCCAGGGCAGCCTGGATCTATCTCTGGATCTGCATACGGAACTGGGCGCCGATCCGGCAGCCCTGATCCGCCTGGCTCCGCCCGGTTGCTGGGATGGCCTGTTCCAGGGCCTCGTCCCGAGACCCCCAACGGTCCACCCCCGGCGTCTGGCTGAGGCCACGGTCGAGGTCGTCGACTTCCTGCCGACCGGCTGGCTGCGTCGCGAGACCTTCCTGGAGCACCAGACCCTGTTCCGAGAGCGCCTCCTGAAGGCCTTCGCCCTGCCGCCGCCCAAGCTCCAGTCCCTGGAGCTGAGCGAGTTCATGCAGTCCGACCCTACGCAACCCCAGAAGCTGGACCTCACCAAGGTCAAGTCCATGCAGGACCGCTTCAACCGCTTGCCCCCGGGCGGATCGCCGGTGAAGTAGGGAAAAGCAGAGTGGAGCCCGAAGCCCGAAGCCTGAAGCCTGAAGCCTGAAGCCTAAATATGTTCCTGGTACAGCCGGTCCAGCGCCTCGGCCAGGTCCAGATCCCGCTGGGTGATGCCCAGGCTGACGTGGGTCATGAGCACCGCCACGACCCAGCGGTAGCCGAGGGTGAGGTCCGGGTGGTGGTTCACCTTCTCCGCGTGCTCGGCGGTGGCCACCACGAAGCCGAGACCCCGGGGATAGGCCGAAAACGCGTAGCGGCGCCGGAGCGTCAGGCCGTGGGAATCCCCCTGGGCGACCCAATCGGGATGCTCTTGCAGGAAGGCCTCCATGGCCTCAGGGCTGACCAGATCCTTGGACATGCTCTCCCCCCTGGTGCATCCTAGTCCGTTGCAACCGGATCTTGCCATGCCCTTCGCCAACCCACCCCTTTTGGGCCACATCGCCTTCGTCACCGGCTCCTCCCGGGGCATCGGGCGGGCCATTGCCCTCGAGCTGGCCCGCTGGGGGGCGGACGTGGTGGTCCACGCCCAGAAGAACCTGGATCTGGCCGAGTCGGCGGCGGCGGAAATCCGCAACCTGGGCCGCCGGTCCCTGGCCGTGCTCGCCGACGTGAAAGTGAAGGCCGAATTGGAGGCCGCCGCCGACCGGGTGAAAGCCGAGCTCGGCCCGGTGGATATCCTCGTGAACAACGCAGGCACCCGGCGGGATGGGCCCTTCATCCTCATGGGCGACGAGAAGTGGGAGGAGGTTATGAACGTGAACCTCCGGGGCACGGTGTACACCACCAAGGCCTTCGTGCGCGGCATGATGAACCGCAAATGGGGCCGCATCGTGAACATCGTGAGCCCCACCGGCATCATCGGCATGGCAGGCCAGACCAACTACGGCGCCAGCAAAGGTGCCATCATCGCCCTCACGAAAAGCCTGGCCCGGGAAATGGCCCCCTTTGGCGTGCTGGTGAATGCCGTGAACCCCGGGTTCATCCACACGGAGCTGACCGCCGATGTCTCCGAAGAGACCAAGCGGGACCTCCTTTCTCCCACCATCCTCAAGCGGGAAGGGGAACCCGAGGAAGTCGCCAGCGTGGTGGCCTTCCTCTGCTCCAACTGGGCCAGCTACATGAGCGGCCAGATCATCAATGTCGATGGCGGGCTGTGCCCCTGAGCGACCAGGCTCAGACCCCGCCCTCCATCCCCAGCAGCGTCCGGATCTTCCCCACCAGCCTCACCAGATCCACCGGCTTGGTGTCGTAGTCATCGCAGCCTGCGGCCAGGGCGGCCTCCTGATCGGAGGTCAGGGCCCGGGCGGTCAGGGCGATCACCCGGATGGGGGTCGTCAGTGGATCCGCCTTGAGCTGCCGGGCCACCTCGAAACCATCAATGCCGGGCAGGCCGAGATCCACCAGCACCAGGTCTGGCGGCAGTTCCCGGCACATCCGCAGGCCCTGCTCTCCGTCCTCTGCCGTGAGCACCGTGAAGCCACGCCGTGCCAACAGGCGGGAGATGGCATCCCGGTTCATCTCGTTGTCTTCGATCAGCAGAAGTGTGGGCATCAGGGATCTCTGGAGGGCAGTCTATCGATTCTGGTCGGCGGCCATCAGGGTGTTAGTCAATAGGCCCGCAATGGTGAGGGGGCCCACCCCGCCCGGCACCGGCGTCACCGCCGAAGCCACCAGCATGGCCTCCCCGAAGCGCACGTCCCCGCAGAGCACCGCCCCCTTGGTCCTGAGAGCCACGAGTTTCTTGGGCTCACCCGTGAAGATCTGGGCGGCCAGGGCTTCGTCCTCCACCCGGTTGATGCCCACATCCACCACCACCGCGCCTGGCTTGATCCAGGAGCCCTCCACCAGGCCGGGCCGCCCCACGGCGGCCACCAGCAGGTCCGCCTCCCGGCAGACCGCGGGCAGGTCCCGGGTGCGGCTGTGGGCAATGGTCACGGTGGCATGCTTTTCCAGCAGCATGAGGGCCATGGGCTTGCCCACGATCTCGCTGCGGCCCAGGACCACGGCCCTCAAGCCCTTCAGCTCCACGCCATGATGGGCCAGGAGGGACATGCAGGCAGTGGGTGTGCAGGGGCGCAGGCCTGGGAGGCCCTCCAGCAACAGGCCCTGGTTCATGGGATGGAAGCCATCCACATCCTTGGCTGGGCTGATGCGGTGGAGGGCCTCCTTGGAATCCAAGCCCTTGGGCAGGGGCAGTTGCACCAGGATGCCGTCCACGCCGGGATCGGCATTCATCTGATCGATGAGGGCATCCAGCTCGGCCTGGGGCGTATCAGCAGCCAGCTTGTGCTCGATGGACGTGATGCCCACCTTGGCACAGGCGGCGGCCTTGTTCCGGACGTAGACCTGGCTGGCCGGATCCTCGCCCACCAAAACCACCGCCAGGCACGGCGCCCGCAGTCCCTTGGCCTTGCGGGCCTCCACGCCCTGGCGCACCGCCTCCAGCATGCGGTCCGCGTGCGCCTTGCCGTCCAGGATCGTGGCCATGGATGCCTCCAACCTCTATTGAATCCCAAGGGGCTGTGACCCTCACTAGGAATCTCCCGCCTTGAGCTTCGGGGCAAAGGGCGTTAGACTCCAAGGTCAATTCGGCCATGGCCGCCCGACTCGGGTGCCAAGACTGGGTGGGTTCGGCCCACCTTTTTTGTTGTTCTGTCGGAGTCTCAGTGGACTTGAAGAAAGTGCAGCCTCCCCTTGAGCGCCAGCTAGCCCTGCTGGGCTATGAGCTGGTGCACCTGGAGACCGTCCGCGAGGGCAAGGACGAGCTGCTGCGCATCTACATCGACCACCTGGACGCCGAAACCAGCCACCGCAAGGTCACCCTGGCTGACTGCACCACGGCCCACGAGGGCCTGCTCATGTGGATGGACGTGGAATTCCCCGACCTCCGGGAGAAGCTTGGCGTGGAAGTCAGCAGCCCTGGCATGGAGCGCCCCCTGGTCAAGGCCGATCACTTCCGCCGCTTCGCGGGGAGGCTGTGCCGGATTCAGACCGCTGCCCCCATCAACGGCCAGAAGCGCTTCAAGGGCTGGATCGGCCCGGTCGTGGAGGGCGGCGTCACCCTCGAAGAGGACGGCGCGCTCAAGACGGTTCCATTCGACGCGATCCAGAAGGCGCGCCTTGCCCCATTTGATGAAGATAAAACCCCGCCGCCCAAGCACTTGGCCGGACAGTTTACTGAATTACCTGATGCCGACGGCGTAGAGACAAGCGTCGCCGAGGAAGAGGAGGCCTGATATGGCAACGGTGGCAACGACCTTTTTCGACAGCGTGAAGATGATCGCCGCTGAAAAGGGGATTCCCGAAGAGGATGTGTTCGCGGCGGTGGAGGAAGCCCTCGCCAAGGCTGCGGACAAGTTCTTCAACTCCCAGGATTTCTACGGCAACTTCCAGGCCCAGATGGACCGGGAAACCGGCGAGTTCCACGTCTACGCCCTGAAGCAGGTGGTGGCCGAGGTCGAGGAAGAGGACCTGGAGATCAGCCTGGTGGAAGCCCAGTTGCTGAATCCGGATGCCGCCGAAGGGGACACCCTCTGGCTGCCCCAGGACACCAGCCAGCTGGGTCGCATCGCCGCCCAGGCCGCCAAGCAGGTGCTGGTGCAGAAGGTCCGGGAAGCCGAACGCGAGCGCATCTTCACCGAATTCGCCGACCGCATCGGCGAGGTGGTGGTGGCCGAGGTCAAGCGCTTCGAGAAAAGCGCCATCATCCTCGAGATCGACCGGGTCGAGTCCATGCTGCGCCGCAATGAGGCCCTGCGTGGCGACCGCTTCGACAAGGGCCAGCGCATCAAGGTCGTGATCGTCAGCGTGGACCGCAGCGCCAAGGACCCCCAGGTGCAGGTGAGCCGCACCGATCCGCGGCTGCTCATCAAGCTCTTCGAAAACGAAGTACCCGAGATCCACGATGGCACGGTGGTCATCCGCAACTGCGTGCGCGAGGCCGGCGACCGCGCCAAGGTGGCCGTCCACAGCCTGGATCCGGATGTCGACCCCGTGGGTGCCTGCGTCGGCCTCAAGGGCAGCCGCGTCCAGGCCATCATCCGCGAGCTCAAGAACGAGAAGATCGACATCGTCCGCTACTCCGACGACCCGGCCCAGTTCATCGCCAACGCGCTGAACCCCGCCAAGGCCATCCGGGTGAACCTGGGCGATCCCGAAAGCCGCCGGGTCGAAGTCGTGGTGGATGACGAGCAGCTCAGCGTCGCCATCGGCAAGCGGGGCCAGAATGTCCGCCTCGCCGCCAAGCTCACGGGCTGGAACATCGACGTCCGCAGCGAGGCCGACAAGCGCCGCGAAGCGGAGGTCGCCATGGGCCTGGCCCTGCCCACCCCGAGCCCCGAAGCCACCCCGGCCGAAGCGCCCGTGGCCCCAGGTTCAACCCTGCTGGACACCCTCCAGGTCGAGGGCCTCGACGCCACCTTGGCCGATCGTCTGGCCAACGCGGGCTATCCCGACGCCAAATCCCTTTACACTGTCACTGCCGAACAACTCATGCAGGTTGAGGGCATGGCCCAGGATCTGGCCTTCCGTCTCATCGATGCCGTGCAGGCTCACTTCGGGGAGTAGGCTGTCGTCCTGCAGCCCCCTTCCTTCTTCCCACACCAGGCCGAGGTAATCCGCTTACATGCTGCGCATCAACCAACTCGCCAAAGAGCTCGGAGTCGCCAATCAGGAGGTCATTGAGGCCTGCGAGAAGCGTCTGGGCCTCCAGGGGAAGAGCCACAGCTCCAACCTCACCGATGACCAGGCGGATCAATTGCGCCGCGGCTTCCAGGGCAAGACCAAGGGAGAGCCGGAATCGGCCCCCCTCGCCCTGCACAAGCCCTCGGCAGCCGTCAGAGTGGTCAAGGGTCCAACCCCGTCCCACGCTGCCCCGGTCGAGCCGCAGCCCGAGCCCCCCAAGCCTGCGCCTGCGGTGCTGGTGAAGAAGGCAGAGCCCAAGCCGGAACCTGCCCCGCCCGTGGCACCCAGCCCCGAGGTACAGGTGGCCCCTCCCGTCGTCCTCGAGGCACCCGTCGCTTCGGCGGCCCCAGTGGCCCCGCCAGCCCCCGTGGTTGAAGCCCCGGCCCCGGTGGCCGTGGTGCCTGCAGCCCCGGAACCCGTCCAGGAGACTTTCTCCCGGCTCAAGGTGTCCACGGCCCCGGCTGCCCCCGCGCCCCGCGAGGACAAGCCGGCCCGCTTCATCCAGCTGCCTCAGGCCCGCCCCGCAGGCGGGGCCCCGCCGCGCCCGGCCCAGCCCTCTGGCCCCGGTTCCAGCCCCCCCGCTTCGGCCTCTGGCCCCCGCCCCGAGGCGGGCGCCCGGCCCATCGTCCAGCGGCCCGGCCAGTCCCCCAGCAATGTCCAGCGTTCCGGCATGCCGCAGAAAGAGAAGGCGGTCCTGCAGATGGCGACCAACACGGGCCGCGGCGAAGTGCGGCACGAACCCCTGGTGCCCATCACACCCAGCCGCCGGCCCTACATTCCGCCCGCCATCACCGAGATGCGCACGGACCAGGGTTATAGCCGCATCAAGACTTCGGACGCCCCGGCCCCCGTTCAAAGGTCGCAGGAACCCGCCCGCTACATCCAGCTACCCCAGGCCCGCCCGGCGCCCGGCAGTCGTCCCAGCGGCCCCGGCGGACGCCCCAGTGGGCCCGGTGGTCCCGGCAGCCGCCCCAGTGGTCCCGGCAGTCGCCCCGGTGGCCCCGGAGCCCGGCCCGGTGGACCCGGCGGTCGCCCCGGCATGGGTTCCCGTCCCGGCGGCCCTGGCCGCGGCCCCTCCATCCCGGCCACCGGTCCCATCGATCCCAACAGCCAGAAGGGTCCCGGTCGCGGCGCCCATGTGGGTGGCAAGAAGAAGAAGGGTGGCTACGTCCGGAGCAAGGAAGAGGAACTGGACCTCAAGCTCCGCCAGCCCCGCTCCCGCGCCCAGCAGGTGGCCAGCGAATACATCGATGAGGAAATCGGCATCGTCTTGCTGTCCGAAGGTGTGACGGTCAAGGAACTGGCCGAGAAGTGCAGTCGCCCCGCCAAGGACGTCGTCGCCAAGCTGCTCCACCGCGGTATCTTCGCCACCATCAACCAGCCCCTCGATACCGAAATGGCCAAGGAGATCGCCCGCGAATTCGGCTTCCTGGCCGATATCGTCACCTTCGAAGAGGACGTGCAGATCTCGGCGGATGAATCCGGTGAGGTGCAGGGCGAGAAGCGGCCCCGTCCCCCGGTCGTCACCATCATGGGCCACGTGGATCACGGCAAGACCTCGCTGCTCGACGCCATCCGCAAGACCAAGGTGGCCGCTGGCGAAGCCGGCGGCATCACCCAGCACGTGGGCGCCTACCATGTGGACGTGAAGGATCCCAACACCGGCGAAATGCGTCAGGTGGTCTTCCTCGATACGCCTGGCCACGAAGCCTTCACCAAGATGCGCGCCCGGGGCGCCAAGGTAACGGACATCGCCATCCTGGTGGTAGCCGCCGATGATGGCGTCATGCCCCAGACCGTGGAATCCATCAACCACGCCAAGGCCGCCGATGTGCCCCTCTTGATCGCGATCAACAAAATCGACAAGCCCGGCGCCAACCCAGACAAGGTCCAGCAAGGCCTCCTCCAGCACAGCGTCCAGACCGAGGCCTACGGCGGCGACGTGCCCGCTGTCCTGGTGAGCGCGAAGACCAAGCAGGGCCTTGATGAACTACTCGAGACCATCCTGCTGGTGGCGGATATGAAGGAACTGAAGGCGGTTTATGATTGTCCCGCCGCTGGATCCATCATCGAAGGCCGGCTCGACCGCGGCCGGGGCCCCGTGGCCACGGTGCTCGTGCAGCGCGGCACCCTCAAGGCCGGCGACATCTTCGTGGCCGGTGCCACCATGGGCCGCGTCCGTGCCATGTTCGACGACCTGGGCCGCAAGGTCACCGAAGTGGGTCCTTCCAGTGCCGTGCAGATCCTCGGTTTCGAAGAAGTGCCCAGCGCCGGTGACAACTTCCAGGTAGTGGAAGACGAGGCCAAGGCCCGCACCATCGCGACCTTCCGCCAGGAGAAGGCCAAGCAGGCAGCCCACCAGAAGCAGCGCGCCACCCTGGAAACCCTGTTCAGCACCATCAAGGACGGCCAGGTCAAGGAGCTCGCGCTCATCATCAAGGCCGATACCCAGGGTTCCGTGGAATCCCTGATCGGTCAGCTGGAACGCCTCAGCACCGACAAGGTCCGGGTACGCATCATCCACAGCGCCGCCGGCACCGTCACCGAGAACGATGTGCTGCTTGCCG
>JANYLR010000067.1 GCA_025363715.1 Holophagaceae bacterium
TTCTTGGCGGCGGCCTTCTTAGGTGCGGCCTTCTTCACGGCCTTCTTGGCGGCCGGCTTCTTGGCAGCGGCCTTCTTCGGCGCGGCCTTCTTCACGGCCTTCTTGGCGGCCGGCTTCTTGGCGGCGGCCTTCTTCGGCGCGGCCTTCTTGGCAGCGGCCTTCTTCGGCGCGGCCTTCTTCTTGGGGGCGGCCTTCTTCGCCGGCTTCTTGGCGGCGACGGGTTCGGTGGCGGCGACCGGGTTGGTCATTTCGGCCATGGGTGGCTCCTTTACGCCCTTTTGGGCGGGGTTGGAAGGGGTCGTGCGGGAAGATGGTTTCCCCTTAGCATCTTTCGCGCCAGGTTTGACCGGGTCTTTCCGCTGGGTGGATATGCGTTCCTTGGCCGCCGGAGCAGCCGTGGGGGCTTGCGCCGCTTCAGCGGCAGAGCCGGTCTTGCCCTTGGGCTTCGCGGCTTTCTTCGGGGGCTCGACACCTGCCAGGATCTGGGCCAGGCGCTTGCCGGGATAGTAGTCATCGAGGAGGGCATCGCCGATCAGCAACCCGTGGACGCCCAGGGCCTCCACCTGCTTGATCTGCTCCAACCGGTGGATGCCGCCTTCGACGAGTTTGAGACAGCTTTTGGGCACCTTCTTGACCAGGGCCACCGCCTGCTCCCAGTTGGCCTCCCAGGTATCCAGGTTCCGGCCCACGGCGCAGATGATGTCGGCACCGGCCTCAAGCGCGCGGGCCAATTCGCCTTCCGAGGTGACTTCGACGACCACGTCCAGACCCTTGCTGGTGGCGAATTTCAGCAGGGTCGCCAATCGGTCCTGGGACAGCAGGGCAGGCATCAGGAAGATGGCGTCGGCCCCCAGGATCTTGCTCTCCTCGACCTGGTACTCCTCAAAGATGAATTCCCGGCGAACCAGCGGCAGCTTGACCTGACTCCGGACTTCCGAAAGATGCTTGTCCTCGCCGTAATACAGGAATTTGTCCGTGGCGACCGACAGGGCTCGGGCGCCGTTTTCGGCCAGGCTCTTGGCATGCGTGGAGGCTTTATAGGACTCACGGACCTGGCCACGGCCGGGATCACCTCCGGCAACTTCACCTAAAATGGTGATTCCAGGCTGGCTAAGTTCCTCTTTGAGAGAATGGTGACCCTTGTAGGCATCCTTCACCGCCACAGGACCCCTTTGCTTCTTGATTTCAACATCCAGGGCCTTGAAGATGGCGACTTTCTTTAGCATTTCCCACTCTCCAAATCTCAGATACCTCGCTGCTGGCTCTATGGGGAAGATGATCGGTCGTTTTCCCTCTGATTCAACATGAAACCAGCGATTTGAAGTAGGTCAACAGAGAAAAACAAAAATTCTTCATTTTTTTTGACGCTACCTCCCCCGAACTGCCCATTCAAGTCCGCCTTCCAGAGAGAGCATTCTCGTCATCCTCGGTTCGCTACGCAGCTCGATTCGAAGCAGAATCAGCCTGACTCATTCGGCCTGGGTGCCGCTGAAGGCCCATGGATAGGCGTTCTACGCGCATGGAGCTAAAACGAGGCCTTTGCTGCTGAAGCCGTGAAGCAGACTGGGAAGTCTCCTGCTGGATGGTTCGAATGGGCCTCCAGGGGGGCGCTGAAGGTGCCGCCTCTGCTACGCTTCAACTCGCCCCTCCGGCACCGGGTTTTACGAATTCAGCCCATCGGGATCCTGCTGACAGCTCAAGGAGCGCGCCATGACCATCCACGTTGTCGACCATCCGCTCGTCCATCACAAGCTTTCGCTCATCCGCGATCGGAAGACCTCCGGCAGCCTCTTCCGCTCCCTCATCGAGGAAGTGGGCCTGATCCTGGCCACGGAGGCCACTCGCGCCCTCCCCACCGAATCGATGGTGGTGGAGACCCCACTGGAACGGACCAGCACCCGCCGCCTGAAGTCCCTGGATCCCGTGCTGGTGCCCGTCTTGCGGGCAGGGCTCGGCCTGCTTCCCTCCTTTCTCAAGCTGCTGCCCACGGCCAAGGTCGGACACCTGGGCCTCTACCGCGACCATGATTCCCTGGTCCCGGTGCCCTACTACCGCAACTTCCCCCCGCTGTTGGAAGCCCGCCCGGTCTTCGTGCTGGACCCCATGCTGGCTACCGGCGGAAGCGCCTCAGAGGCCGTGCGGCAGCTGAAGGCCGCGGGCGCGGTCAACCTCTCCCTCGTGGCCCTGCTCGCGGCCCCCGAGGGCCTGGCGCGCCTGCAGGACGATCATCCCGACCTCACCATCGTGGTCGGGGCCGTGGATCGCCAGCTCAACGAGAAGGGCTACATCCTGCCGGGGCTGGGTGATGCCGGGGACCGGCTCTTCGGCACGGCCTAGAGCCTGCCCTAGGAATTCGAATGCCCCGCGCGAGTGGCGCCGCTCCTAGAGCCCCGGGCTCTCGGACATCCCCTCGCCCCGGAAGAGCACAAACTCCCATGCCTGCCGCATGTCACCCATCTGGGCCCGGACGCTCTGCAGGCGGCTGACGTCGCTCTGTTCGCCTGCCAGGTGGATTTCCCGACGCCACCACCCGTAGAGCCTGATGAGGTTCTCCACCAGCTCGCCGCCCTGCTCGTGGTTCAGGCGCCGGTGCAACTCTTCCAGAATGACCATCACCTTCTGGGTGAAGTAGCCCACCAGCCTAGGCTCGCTTGCGCCGATGGCCTCTTCGAGCTTCACCGTGAACCGCTGGGCCCCCTCCAGTAGCAGGATCACGATGTGCTCCGGGATGGCGGCTGGCTCCGCTTGAAGCGAGGTACTGTCGGGATCGTGGGCAGGGGTCATGGCATGTCCATCCATGGACTTTATCGGCCGCAGGGCCCCACATCGTGACTATGGATGGGGCCTGTTTCGATATTGGGAATGCCCAGAGGGGAAGGTTCCGTGAGAAAAAGAGAGCATCCCCCGGGAACCTGGAGTGGCGCATGCATGGCAAACATCTGCAGCTTCTGAAAAAGGCCCAGGCGCTGGATCTTGCGGAAAGAGCCCAGGATGCCTCCATCGCCTATGAGGCCTTCCTTCGGTGCGAGCCGAAACATGCCGATGCCTGGTCCGACCTTGCGGGGCAGCTGCTTAAGCTCGGCCACTTCGACCGGGCCCAGGCAGCCTGCGAGGCCTCGCTGGCCCTGAACCCGAACCACCTTTCGGCGCACATCAACCTCGGGATCGTCCTCATGAGGAACGACCGGCTGGAGGCGGCCGAGCGCCAGCTGCGGTCGGTCCTGGCGTCGGGTCCCCAGCGGACCGACGCGCACTTGTTCCTGGCCGAGTGCCTCCTGAACAAGAAGGATCTGGAGGGCGCCCGGCAGGCCCTGGCAGAGCTCCCCCGCGAGGGACAGACAGACGGGATCTACCCTCTGCTGAAGTCCAAGCACGCGGAGCTCTGGGCGATCCTCGGGCTGGCCCTTCTCGAGGTGCAACGATTTGCGGAGGCCGAGCGGGCCTGCCAGGCGGCCCTCCTGCTGCAGCCGTCCAACCTCCGGGCCAAGGCCAACCTCGGGTCCATCCACATGGCGCAGGGGCACCTGGAGGAAGCGGAGGCGCAACTCAGGTCCTTCCTGGCGGATCATCCCTCGAACGATGATGTGCGCCTTTTGCTGATCACCTGCCTGGCCCGGAAGGGAGCATGGCCGCTCGCGGAACAGGAGATCGAGAAGATCCTTCAGCAGGAGCCCGGCAACTTCATCGTCCACAAGAGCATCACAGGCATCTACTACACCCTGGGCCGCTGGGACGCCTACCGGGCCGAGATCGATCGGTTTCGCGCCATCGACCCCGCCTGCGCCTACCTGGACTACCAGCAGAGCTTCGTGGAGCTGCTCTTCGGGGAAATGCCGCAGGGCTGGCAGCACTTTGAAGCCCGGTTGAAAATCCCCAAAGAGTTGAGGCCGGGAAAAAGAACCTTCGAGCAGCCCGCATGGCACGGTGAGTCCTTTGCGGGAAAAACCCTGCTGCTCTGGGCTGAGCAGGGGCTTGGCGACACGCTGATGTTCCTGCGCTATGTCCCGCTGGTGAAGGCGCTGGGCGGGCGGGTCCTGGTGGAGGCCCAGCCCCCGTTGCTGGAGGTCGCGGCCACTTGCGAAGGCGCCGATATCGTCATCCCTAGGGGTGCGCCCTGGGTGCCCTTCGATCTGCAGGCCTCCCTGATGTCCCTGCCCTGGATCTTTCGTACGGAGCTGGCCTCCATTCCGGCCGAAGTCCCCTACCTGAGTGTTCCCGAAGAGGTGCCCCACCGGCAGGAGCTTCTGGAGTGCCTGGATCGGGCCAGAGAGAACACCCGGGTAGGCCTGGTCTGGGCGGGGAGCCCAGGCCACGGGAGGGACTACGAGCGTTCTCTGCCGGTGGCCGCCCTTGCCCCCCTGGCCCAGCTTCCGGGCGTCGCCTGGTTCAGCTTCCAGGTCGGGAGGGAGGAGGTCCCACCCCTGCCCAACCTCACTTCCCTGGGCCCCCTGTTCGGGAACTTCGCCGACACGGCCTATGCCTTGAATGCCATGGATCTCCTGATCACGGTGGATACCTCCATGGCCCACCTGGCCGGCGCCATGGGCATCCCCACCCTGCTGCTGCTGTCCTTCCAGCCGGATTACCGCTGGCTGTTGGAGCGCGATGACAGTCCCTGGTACCCCACCCTGCGCCTGTACCGCCAGCCCGCCTACGGGGATTGGGCCTCGGTGATCCACCAGATCGTCACGGACCTGACCCAGGAGAACTGAGCTTCGGCCAATCAGCGCGCGGCCGCGCCGTAGCCCTTCAGGGCACGCTGGCCCCGGTCCTGGGCTTCAAGCTCCGCCCGCATCTGATCCCGCGCCTCGGACAGCACGGCGATGCGGGCCTCCAGCCGTTCACTCGCCCCATGGGCCCTGCGGACCAGGTCCGGCCAGCCCGCGGCCTTTTCTGCCAGCGCCACGGCCACCTGGAAGTCCGCCTGCCACCGGTCCAGTTGCTCCGGGTCCGGCGCCCAGGCTGGATCTGCCAGCCAGGCCTCCATGATGCCGATGGCGGCCTCGACCGCAGCGTCCGTCATACGACCTGGTTGCCCAGATTGAAGGAGGAGGGCTGGGCCGGGGCGTTCTTTTTCTCGTGGAACTGCTCCCAGGCCTGGCGGATCTCCCCCATGCCCTGGGCCACGGCCTCTAGCCGGGGGATGTTCTTGCTTGCGCTGCCCGCGAGGAGTTCCTTGGCCCAGAAGTCGTAGAGCTTGTTCAGGGACAGGGCCAGCTCGTTGCCCTCCTCCAGGTTCAGGCGGATGGTGGCCTCCCGCAGCACCTCCGTGACCCGAAGGAAGCTCCTGGCCGCCGTCACCGGGTCGCCCTTCTTCAGGGACTGGATGGCCCTTCCCAGGTGCAGCTGCCCGGCTTCCATGATGAGGGCCGCCTGCTGCTCTGGGCTGGCGTTCAGGATGCGCTGGCTGAGGTAGGTCTCGGCGGTTCTGGCGTAGGAATTCACGAGTGTTCCCCCCAACATGGTTTCGGCGCATTCCCGCCGAACATGATTCTGGAGGCTCCTAGAGGCCCGAAAGCGATCCCGAGGCCGCCTTCATCCGTCCCAGCATGGCTTCCATCTGGGCGAATTTCTTGGTGAGGACGGTCCGTTCGTTATCGAGGCGGGTCTGGCCCTGCACGATCTGACTGCCCAGGCTGGCGTTCCGGGTGGTGATGGATTTCAGGATGGCGTCGATGCTCCCGCCCGTTCCCGTGAAGGCGGAAAGGAGGTCTGTGGCGGCCCGGCCCATGCCGCGGCTGAGGGTCAGGGTGCCGGATCCGGTGCCGGTGCCGGTGACCTTGAGGTTCAACCATTCGTATTCGCCGGTGCCCGCCAGGGTCCCGTCGGCAGCCACCTGGATCGGGGAGCTGGTCACGCCATTCCGCGTGAGCGAAGCCCAGAGCGTCCCGGCACCATCCTGGGTGATCTGGAAATCCACCGGGCCCGTGATGGTCTTCGGACCCGCGCTCTTGAAGGCCACGCCCTGGTTGGTGGAATCCCCCGAGAAGATGAAAAGGCGCTGCACGCTTGCCAGGTCGTTACCCATGGCGGTCTGCAGGGTGTTGGTGTTCAGGAACAGGGTGCCATCCGCCATGGTCCGCACGCCCAGGTCCGCCATGGTCTTGTAGGTGGCGCTGCCGGGCAGACCGGCGGAGGCGCCCGCCAGGGTGGACTTGAGGGTCGCCATCAGGTTCCGCGTGGAGGCATCGTTGGCCAGGGGCGCCTGGATGATGGAACCATCCGAGTCCTTCGTGGAGGTCGAGGCCGTCTTGTAGTCCTTCACCAGGGCGTTGTACTTGGTGATGAAGTCCTGCATGGCGGCGGTCGCGCCGATCTTGTCCGGGGTCACCGACAGGGTGGTCGTGCCCGTCTGGCCGCCCTGCTTGAGGGTGAAGGTCATGCCTTCGGCCGCATCCTTGACCACGTTGGTCGTCCGCGTGAGCGCGACGCCGTTGAGGGTGAAGTTGGCGTTCGTGGCGGACAGGCCCGACACGGTGGAGGTCAGCCCGCCCGTGAGCGCCGTCGGCGTGGCCAGGCTGTCCACGGTGCCCGCCGTGATCCCCAGGCTGTTGGCCACCGCACCCGGCTGGCCGTTGGCCATGTTGGTGATATCCACGAGGGTCACCACCCCCTGGGTGGTGCCGATGCCTGTTTCCTTGGCCGAGAGCACCAGCTGGTATGGCTTGTCGCCCTTGCCGATGTTGACCACCGAGGCGGTGACGCCGGCTCCCGATGCATTGATGGCATCCCGGAGACCGTTCAGCGTATTGGCGCCTTCGGTCATGGTGATGGTCTTGATGACCCCATCCGTGCCCTGGATCGCGAACTGGGCGGGCGCGCCCGGGGTGAAGACACGGGAGCTCACCGAGTCCGTCGGGCTGGCCACGGCCAGGGTGGCCCAGCCCTGGGCATTCAGGGTCGCCGAGATCCGGCCCTTCGTGGCCACGGTCTGAACGGTGATGTCGTAATTACCCGCTGCCGCCCCGGTGCCCGTGGCGGTGACGTTGGTGTTGTTACTATCGCTGCTGGTGATCAGGCGGCTGCTGAGCTTGTCCTGGATGACGGCCAGGCTGAGGCTGAAGGCCGACAGGCTGGTCCGCATGGCCGTCAGGGCGGCGGTCTTCTTGTCGTTGAGATCCTTCTTGGCCTGCAGCCGGGTGACCGAGCCGCCCTTCATGCCCAGGATGGCGTCGATCAGGGCCTTGGTGTCGATGCCCGAGCTGATGCCGCTTAACGAGTTGCCTGTCGTCGCCATGACTCACCTCGCATTCGAGGAGCGCTAGAGAACCTAGCCCTCTTGGTCCACCAGGGCCCCAGAGGCTCCGACCTGACCTTCCAGCTCCCGCACGCGCCGGGACATGCCCAGCACTTCCGCGGAAGGCACCTGGAGGACCACCTCGCCCGTGCCCTGCTGGACGACCTGGTAGACCGTCCGGCCCGAGCCGGCATCCACCTGGAGCTTCAGCGAAGGTTCCGCCTGCTGCAGGTGCTGGTTGACCTGGGCCATGGCGACTTCCGGGCTGCCTGTCTTGGGGACAGGAGCTCCGCTGGTTCTGGCGGGAGCGGGCCGCGCAGCCACCGGCGCGGGCGAGGCCCCCGCCAACAGGATCGGCGTGCTTCCGACCGTGCTGATCTGACTGGCCATGACAATCCTCCTCTCCGGTTTCTAACACCCAGGGGGGGCAGATGGAATCCGCCCCCCCCAGAAGTTAGTGAACGCCTACCTACCGGAAGAGGCCCAGGATCGTCTGCGCGGACTGGTTCGCGTTGTTGAGCGCGCTGGTGCCAGCCTGCATCAGGATCTGGTACTTGGTGAGGTTCGCCATCTCGGCGCCCATGTCGGCACCCAGCCAGGCATCGGCGATGCCCAACTGAGTCTCGGCCTCGATGCCCTTGAGGTTGGCCTTGCTCAGAGCCGCGGACATGGACGTGGCATTGGTCACCTGGTTGGCAGCGATCTGGGTCAGGGCGTCGGCCGAATCCGTGCCGCCCGTGGAGGTCTTGAGGGCGGCGTATTCCGCATCGGTCGTGGTGAGCCCGCCTTCCATTTCGGCCATGCGGTAGGCATCCTGGGTCTTCTGGGTGTTGGCACCGTCAACCTGCACGGCGGTGAAGTAGTCGGCGTTGGCCCTGTAGACCTCGGCGCCGGCCTTGCGGGAGGCGGCCATGGCCGTGTTGCCGGCCGTGAGGGCCGCGGAATCGTCAGCGGCGTTGTTGACGCGACGACCGGTGGTGAGGCGGGTGATGGCCGTGTTCAGGCCGATCTTGCTGACGCCGATCTGACGGCTGGCGGCCAGAGCGTTGACGTTCGCCAGGATAGTAACCATAACATCCTCCGTGATGTTTGTTGGCAGCATCCGTGCTGCCAGGTTGTGTGGGGGAAACCCCCGACTTTTTCTCTTTCGGACAGGTGCGCGAGAACCTTTAATTTATTTTTTGGGTCCCGGGAATCTGGCGGCTCTGTGGCTTCAGACGGCCAGTACGGAATGGGTGGCACCCAGGATCCCGGCTCCCTATATCAATGTGAAGAGCCGCTCCAGGTCGTTCCAGCCCGAGTCCTCCAGGACCTGGTGCCCGTGGCGGACGAGGTTCCGATCGTGGGCGAAGCCCCGGCAGGCCACCTGAATGGTCTCGGCCAATTCCAGGGGCGTGAGGATGGCCTCGCGATTGGCCGCCCGCCCCACCAGCAGGAGCCGTGCAGTGGCATGGCGGATGACGAGACCCGCGAACTGCCGCTTGGGGCCCTCCTCCGCCCAGGGGAAGAGCTCCCGCAGCACCTCATAGAGAGCGAAGTGCTCCAGCAGCCAGGGCACGGCTGCGAGAGCCGGAGCCAGGCGAACCAGGCCCCCTTCGTACGCGCGCACCAGGTCGGGGCACTCGGGGGCGAGGCCGTCGCGGAATCCGAGGCCCTGGGCCGCTTCCTCAAGGACCTGGCGCACATGGGGCGACTGGAAGGCCCTCAGGCCCGCCATCAGGAAGGGCGCGGAGACCTGGGCCTGGATCTCCGGGAGCGCCGTAAACCCCGCCAGCAAGGCCATGGCGGCGCCGCTGTCCAGATCCTGCTCCATATCGCCCAGCAACCCGGGCAGGTCCTCGAACCGTCGCTGCTGGATCAGCCCTTCGAGGCGCTCGCAGAACAGGCCCACCACCCTGAGCCGGCTCGACAGCGGGATATCCGGGCTGCGCAGGATCTGGACGACCAGGGACCGCACGTCCTCCATCGCCGCCAGATCGAGCCTCTCCTTTGGTCGGATGACGGTGATGAACCCCTGGCTGATGGTCCGGTCCTCAGCGACGAAGTCGAAGGCATCTTCTGCAAGCAGGGCTAGGCGGGCAGCTTCGGGACAGGAGAGATCGAGCGTCATCTGATGCAGCTCGCCGAAGCGATGGACCGTCCGGGGGTAGTGCAAGCAGGTGTCCGAAAGGGCCTTCTCGCCCAACCGCTCGTGGATGAGGCACAGCTTCCAATCGTCTAGCAGCGGGCAGCTCTTGCAGTCATCCTTCCTGAGCTCGATGTGGCCATGGTCCTCGTTGGACTTGGACTTCGAATAGCGCTTCACGTGCCGGGTGAACAGCGGCCTGAGGACGGGGTCGAAGCTGGACTGGTAGCGGAGGAAGCTGTCCTTGTCGAGGGTGATGCCCCAGCCGGCGCAGCAGGTGTCCTCGCAGTCCCCGCCGATGCAGGCAAACCGACTCGCGTAGAGGGGCATCAGCATGGTGTCGGTGATCATCTTCTTCATTGCGCGCCTCGACATGAAGCCTGAAAGCAACCCTCAGAAGAGTTGACGGCACCAGTCGGTCCTTACGATTGCACAAATCAGATCTCCTGACTTGCCCAGGGGTTGATCAACGGTTTTCCTGGTTCAAGAGAGGGCTTTCTCATGGCTCGCGTTCGCCCGCAGTTGCGGTCGACCATGGGAACCGAGAACCTACCTTGGCTAAAAATTGCAAACCTGGTTTCCTGACTCGGTTGTTCCTCATCAACAACTCCGTAGGCTGGCGCTCCAGCTTTTCCCTCGGTTAGGCTTATCACCCCTCAGCGATATGGGCTCAGCCAGAACACCTGAGTTCGAACGAGCAAGCACCTTAAAATCGAACCAACAGTTGGTATTACCCTGACCTAAGCGCCTCGGCATCTTGAGGCGCTTTTCATTGTCCTCGGGACGATTCGCGGAGGCCAGCGCGACCGCGCACGCCTTATGTGACAGGCCTTCGGCTCGGGTTATGGCGTCGATTCTGGTTGCTGTGTGGGTTG
>JANYLR010000089.1 GCA_025363715.1 Holophagaceae bacterium
TGCCGAAGGCCTCAACTCCATCCTCCAGGCCGCCAAAGCCAAGGCCCGAGGCTACAGCACCACCCGCAACCTCATCACCATCGCCTACCTGTTGGCAGGCAAGCTCAGCTACGGCCTACCCACCTGAAATGGAAAGGAACCGGAATTGTGCAGCGCCTAGGAGTAATGACCAACCCACAAATTGGGCCCATGCCTTTTGAAAAGGAATTGAATGTTCTAGCAATGAAGGTTTCCTTGAAGGATGTCGAAGAGCGATTTATCAGATTCCAGAACCTAAGTTTCCTGAAGCAAAAGGCAGATCTTGAGGCTGTATCGTTAAGGAAATTGGCTTACCTTCGTCAGTCAGACACATTTGTTGTGGAAGAGTTCCTACGAAGTCAAGAAATGGCTGATATCTATTCCTACACCCGTCAATCCTTCTCCTGGAAACCAGGGGCCTACCGCTTGAAAGTGGCAATTGAGTCCCCCGACTCCTTCACCATCCTTGATGACGAATACACTTTCTTGCTAACACCATTACAGGTTCAGAAATTGGCCGACAATTTGAAACACCTCGAACAGTACTACGCCAACGAAGTCGTTCCACTGCAAGAAGGTGAGCAGCTGAAGACAATCACTTGGAATTGGGTGTACCCAGAAATGCAGCGCCTCGATGGGTAGTCATGTTCGGTCTAACCTTCCGCTAAACGCAGTCGCTACCTGCATTGCCTACCGCTCCATCTCAACTTCCTACATCTACGGATCCACTCATCGCCTCGGTTCAGCCGCACCCCCTAGCTTCCTTCCTTAACCCGCATCAGGCACAACCCCCCAATCCGCCTACCCTCTTCCGTTAGCCCCCAAACGCTCACCGGAGGACCCCATGGCCCACCGCCCAAATGGCGCCCTGGCCCTGACGCTGGGCAGCATCATCCTCCTCTTCGCGGGGCTGCTGGCCTTCATGGGGCACCTGGGCTTCTTCACGTTCACGGGCAGCGATCCCAGCTCGAAGATCGTGGCGGCGGCCCTGGCTCTGGTGGGAGCCTTCCTGGGGGCGGCGGTGTCCATCGTGGGGCTGGTGGTCAAGTCCTCCATCGACCGGCAGACGGAAAGCCGCCAGGCCATGGAATCCGAGCGGGCGGCGGCCCTGCAGTGGGAGGCGGAGCAGCGGCTGAAGCTGGAGGCCGGGGTCCGGGCCCTGCAGCTCTTCAGCACCAGTGCCGGCGACCTCACCCCGGCCATCCAGCGGGAGGGCGCCCTGTTCATGCTGGCCAACCTGGGCCAGCACGAGTTAACCCTGCAGCTGGTGGACGAGCTGCTCTCCAAGGAGGAGGTGAGCCCCGGGGCCGCGGTGGCCATCCTCAACCAGGCCCTCCTGAAGGGCGGCGAGGAGCACAAGACCCGAGCCATCAGCGTGTTCTCCAGCCATGCCCATCGGATGGTCACCCCGGCCGGGGCCGATGTGCCCGAATGCCTGCTGAACTGGGTGCCGGGCCTGCCGCCCTATGTGCGCGAGTGGGGGGTCATCGCCCTGGCGGATGTGCTGCTGGCCCGCCCGGCCCAGGACTGGCGGGAGCAGTTCCTTTTCCAGGCCTACTCCCTGCTGGCGGCCCTGAGCATCGCCTGGACCGAGGAAACCGACCCGCGGCTGCGGAGGAACCTTGGCGCCATCCTGCAGCCCCTCCTGGCGGCCTTTCCTGATTCCCAGCTGCTCTGCCACCCCCGCCTCTCCATCGACACGGACCGCATCCGCACCGAGGTGGCCCACCAAGTACCCGACGGCCAGGCCACGGAGGAGCTGCTCCAGCGCCTGGCTCAGTGGGGCGCCCCGACCGACCCCGCCAGGCCCAGACCCTGAGCTGGCCTGAACCCCATCAACGCATGACTCCCGGTCTCGGGCACAATCGCGGCATCCCCCGGGAAGGAGCGCAATGGCCCCCGAGACCTACACCGCCCACGCCACCCACCGCATGGTCGAGCTGGAGGGGCGGCAACTGGCCCCCTTCGGCCGCCGAGCCTTCGCTTTCGCCTTCGACTTCCTGCTGGCCGCCCTGCTCTTCGGGCTGGTGGTGGTGGCTGGCTCGCTGGGGGCCGAGCGGACGCACCTGTTGTCGAAGGACGCTAAGGTGACCCTCACCTTCAACCTCAGCAACTGGTACAGCATCCTGGCCCTGGTGATCTACTTCGGCGTGGCCACCTTCCTGGGGAAGGGACAGACGCCGGGCAAGCGCCTGGCCCGCATCCGCGTGCTGTCCACCCTGCACTCCCAACTGACGCTCTGGCACTCCGTGGAGCGGGCCCTAGGCTACGGGGCCTCGGCCCTGGAGCTGGGCTTCGGTTTCCTGCAGTACTTCCTGGCCGAGAACCGGCAGACGGTCCACGACCGCATCGCCGGCACCATCGTCGTCAGCGAACCCCGGAAGAACGCCCATCCGTCCTGATCCCACCAAGGAGGTTCCATGTCCAACATCCGCACTCGGCTCGCGGCACTGGTTCTCGCCGCCAGCCTACCCGCCCTGGCACAGACCCCGGCCGTGCCCGCGCCCGTTGCCAAGGGGGACGGCACCTTCCTGTTGACCGTCTTCCTCAAGCACGACCAGTCTCGACCCCTGGGGAAGCTCAATGAGCAACTGAAGGAGCAGGGCTTCTTCAAGGCCTTCCCGCCCAAGGGCATGGAGGTGGTGTCCTGGTACGTGATCATGGGCATCGGCCAGGTGGTGACCCTGCGGGTGCCCACCGAGCGGCTGCGCGAGGTGAACCGCATCCTCGAGGACACGGCCTGGGGCGCCTACACCACGGAGTTCTACGCCAGCTACGACTTCAAGGCCGTCGCCGAGCAGATGCGCCTCCAGGCGACGGGCAAGTAAAATTGTTAATTTGTTTTTTAGACGGAAAATTCCTACCGCCTCCATGCTTCGAATGGGCTATCGTGGTGGCGCCGGGAAGGTCCGGAAGCATTCCCGGGCTGTCCCAGGCGACCACCACCCAAGGAGGCGGGTATGTCAAAGCTCATCGTGTTTTGCGCGGACGGCACCTGGAACAACCCGGGCGAGGACGAAAACCACGACCACACCCCGGATCCCACCAACGTCTACAAGCTGTTCACGGGTCTGGCCGGGGAGCTGGACCCGGATTCGCTGCTCCTGGCCGACGAGCAGGAAAAGACGCTGAAGGCGGGCGACACCACCCTCCAGGTGGCCAAGTACCTCCATGGGGTGGGTGATTCCAAAAACATCATCCACAAGCTCATGGGCGGCGCCTTCGGGGCGGGCATCATTTCACGGGTCGTCCGGGGCTACACCTTCATCTCCCGCAACTACGCGCCCGGGGACCAGATCACCATCACCGGGTTCAGCCGGGGCGCCTACACGGCCCGGGCCCTGGCGGGGCTCATCGTCAGCCAGGGGCTGCTGCGCCAGGCCCTGACGGCCGACCCGGAGACGGCCTACCGCGCCGGGGCCGGGGCCTGGTTCCGCTACCGGCAGAAGGCCGTGACCAATCCCTTCAGCCTGGCCCACCTCGCCGAGATCGCGTCGAACCTGCCGGCCTTCCTGTCCCACGGCTCCCTCAAGGACTCGGACCTGGTGCCCGTGGACCAGCTCACGGCGGTGGGGGTCTGGGACACCGTGGGCGCCATGGGCCTGCCGGCCTACACCGCCGGGGGGCAGCGGCTCGATGCCTTCCAGTTCGCCGACACCAAGCTGAGCCCCAAGGTCCAGCACGGCTTCCATGCGGTGGCCTTGGACGAGCGGCGCAAGGACTTCATGCCCACCCTCTGGGAGCCCCGGGAGGGCGTTCTCCAGGTGCTCTTCCCGGGGGCCCATGGCGATGTGGGTGGTGGGTATCCCACCGGCCAGGGGGAAAGCGGCCTGTCGGACGGCGCCCTGCTGTGGATGCAGGGCCAGCTGGCCCAGGTCGGCGTGCGCTTCAACGCCGCCTGGGTGGGCGCCATCCAGCCCATCGACTCCGGGACCGCCCACCAGCCCTGGGCCAAGGTGCCCTGGACCCTGCCCGGCGTGGCCATCGGGGCCCGGGCCTTCCCCCAGGACCTGGGCCAGGATCCCGCCATTGCCAAGCGCAAGGCCGCCGGGCCCGTGGTGGCCGAACCCGGCACCCCGCCCGCGCCCTACAACCCCGGCAACCTGCCCTGAGGCCCCGCCAGGGCGCCTCCACAACTTCACGCGGGCGAGGGTCGGCGGGCGTCGCGCGACCCCGCGGGGGTGTTGTTAGGCCCTCTGAAGCGTTAAGGTTGGAAGGGACCTGCATTATTTCACCGGCCCTATTCATTCCAGGAGCAGACCCATGGCGATCAAGGTAGGTATCAACGGTTTCGGCCGCATCGGACGGATGGTCTTCCGTGCCGCGGTCCAGAACTTCCAGGACATCGAAATCGTGGGCATCAACGATCTGCTGGATCCCGAGTACCTGGCCTACATGCTCCAGTTCGATTCGGTCCATGGCCGCTTCAAGGGCACCATCGCCGTTGAGGGCAGCACCCTCGTCGTCAACGGCAAGCGCATCCGCCTTTCCGCCGTGAAAGACCCGGCGGAGCTGAAGTGGAACGAGGTGGGCGCCGATATCGTCATCGAGTCCACCGGCCTGTTCCTGTCCAAGGACACCGCCGAGAAGCACCTGGCCGCCGGCGCCAAGAAGGTCATCCTGTCCGCCCCCAGCAAGGACGACACGCCCATGTTCGTGTTCGGCGTGAACGACAAGAGCTACGCAGGCCAGGCCATCATCTCCAATGCTTCCTGCACCACCAACTGCCTGGCCCCCGTGGCCAAGGTGTTGAACGACGCCTTTGGCATCAAGCGGGGCCTCATGACCACCGTGCATGCCACCACGGCCACCCAGAAGACCGTGGACGGCCCCAGCAGCAAAGACTGGCGCGGTGGCCGCGGCATCCTGGAGAACATCATCCCCAGCAGCACCGGCGCGGCCAAAGCCGTGGGCAAGGTCATCCCCGAGCTGAACAAGAAGCTCACGGGCATGGCATTCCGGGTGCCCACCTCGGATGTCTCGGTCGTGGATCTCACAGTGGAACTGAACACGGCCACCACCTACGAAGCCATCTGCGCCGCTATGAAGGCCGCCGCCGAGGGCCCCATGAAGGGCGTGCTGGCCTACACCGACCAGAAGGTGGTGAGCACCGACTTCCGGGGCGAGAGCTGCACGTCGGTTTTCGATGCCGATGCGGGCATGGCCCTGGATGGCACCTTCATCAAGGTAGTGGCCTGGTACGACAACGAGTGGGGCTACTCCTGCAAGGTGCTGGAGATGGTGCGCGTCATCGCGAAGTAGGCAGGCCTATAGTCCATCGCCTGATTCACCACAGAGGACGCAGGGCGCACAGAGGAATAGGGTTTTCTCCGGGTGCTCTGCGTTTGCTGTCTCCCACTGAGGGGCTCATTTCGTGATGGCGGGGGGTGATCGTCCAATCCTGGTGGCCGATGTGGGCGGCACCAACCTCAACCTGGCCCTGCTGATCCGTGAGGGCACCCGTTTCTGTCTCCTCCGCAAAGCCCGCTTCAGCACCCAGAAGGTGGGTTCGCTGCTGGGACCCATCCGGGAATTCCTGGCGGCAGAGCCCCTGGTTCGTCCCGGAATGGCCTGTCTTTCCGGGGCGGGACCCGTCCTGGATCGCCGCCTGCACCTCACCAACGCACCCTGGGATATTGATGCGGCGGCCCTGGAGCGGGACCTGGACCTGCCAGTCCATCTGGTGAACGACTTCACCGCCCTGTCCTGCGGCGTGCTCATGCTTGATTTGGCCGATCCCCTCCAGGTGACGGCCCTGCCGCACGGGGATGGCAGCCTACCCGCCGCGGATCCCCAGGGCCTGGCCCTGGTGGTGGGGGCGGGCACGGGTCTAGGCGTGGGTTTCGTGGCACGCACGCCTGCGGGCCCCCGCGCCTTCCCCAGCGAAGGGGGGCACATTGGCCTGCCCATCTTCGACGAGGACAGCCTAGCCCTCTGGCGGCAGCTCAACGAGGGCCTGCCGGGACCACCGGGGGCCGAGATGGCTGTCTCGGGCGCGGGGCTCGCCCTCCTTTTCCGCTTCCTGTTAGACACCCACCGGACGCCGTGGACGCCCACGGCCTCGGCCATCCTGGCCCTGCCAGACGGAGATCAGCCTGCCGCCATTTCTACCCAGGCAGGGTCGGATCCGGCCTGCGCCCGGGCCATGACCCTCTTCGTGGAGCTCTACGCCCGGGTCTGCGCCGAGCTCTGCGCCGTGTTCCTGCCCACGGGGGGGCTCTTCCTCGCGGGCGGTATCGCCTCGAAGAATGCCGAGCATTTCCTGAAGGAGGGCCGCTTCATGGCCCGCTTCGAACAGAACTACCGGGTCCATCTGGATCTGCTTACCCGCGCCACACCGGTCTACCTGATACGGGACTACGACCTGAGCCTCTACGGCGCCGCCCATGTCCCCGCCTGCACAGGCTGAGCCCGAGGCCTTCGACCCAGACCCCCGCTCCGGCGACGGGGCCGGTAATCTTCATTCTGTCCGCGCGAGGGATATGGAATGACCACGCCACTCACCATCCGCGACCTCCGCCCGGAGGAGTTCGACGCCCTGGGCCAGCTCATGGTCGAGGTCTATTCGCACCTCGATGGCTTCCCCACCCCGGAGGAGCAGCCGGGCTACTACGAGCTGCTGGGCTTCGCCCGGTCAGAGGACCTGGACTTCCTGCCGCAGGGCTTCCCGGTGTTCGGCTTCAGGCTCCAGCTGGCGCCAAGGGGGTGAATTTTGGTCATGCGCGTGGTCAGGCTCGGCAGTCCACGAATGGAAGGGGAGGGCATCCGCATCGGCACGGTGCGCCGGCCTCCTCGGGGTGTGCCCAGGGCCGAGTTCGCCTCGCGGAATTACTACGACGTGTGGTTCCCCAACCTGGCGCCCAGCCCGGAGACCATGAAACTGGGCCAGGAGGCGGCGACGCCCGCCCAGTGGGCCGCCTTCGCCAAGCGGTACCGGGCCGAGATGGCCGCTCCCGAGAATAGCCACACCCTCGAGCTCCTGGCCGCCCTGTCCCACCAGAGCCATTTTTCCGTGGGCTGCTACTGCGAGGACGAGGCCCACTGCCACCGCTCCCTGCTCCGCGAACTGCTGCTTGAGAAGGGCGCCAGGCTGTCGCCTCCCTGAATCGGTTCGAGGCAGAACCGGCGTCGACAGCCATGGTTTGATCATTCCCGGGGGGGCCATGTATCTGACACCGGACCTGTTCGAAAAAGTCTTCCTCCTCCTCCTGACGGCCCTGATCTCGGGCTGGGGAATCCCCCGTCTCCTCAAACGGATCCAGGAAAGGAAGCTGCGAGAGCAGAAGCTCTTCGAGGCGGACCTGGCGTGGCAGGCCAAAATCATCGAGGCCCAGTCCCGGCTCCTGGACGACCTGTCCCAGTTGCTGTGGCGGTGGCGCTACCTTGCCAAGAAGGTGGTCTACTACGGCGCGGAACAGAATCGGGAGCGCTTCCTGCTGGCGGGCAAGCAGTACGAGGAAGGCGTGTGGGACATCCTCCACACCTTCAGGATCCAGATCAGCCGCTCACGTCGCCTGGTTTCGGAGCCAGCCTTCCGGCGTCTGGATGCCCTGTACGACTACGTGGTCCGGGACCTCGATGTAGCGATCACGGCAGCCATCCGGGATGGCGGTGTTGCCGGGGACCACCTGGACCCGCTGGCCCACCGGTTCAGTGAGGAAGTCACCCAGAGGCTGGATGCTGCCCTTGATGACCTGGCTTCCGAGGTGAAGCTGAAGGTCAAAGCCTGATGCCCGGCGCCTGCGCAGCCAGAACGGCCCGGCTCCCCCAGGGCCACGATCGATGATTCCGGCGCTCCCTATCCTCCTGGTCACGACCTTTGCGGGACTGTCAGGGCTGCACGTCTACTGGGCCTGCGGAGGAACCTGGGGCAAGGCGGCGGCGGTGCCCGCGTGGAAGGGCCGCGCGGCCTTTGCGCCCTCCCCCTTTGCCACCGGGATGGTCGCCCTGGGCCTAGCGGGCTGCGCGATCGTGGTGGCTGCCCTGGCCGGGTGGCTGCTGTTGCCCGTGGGCGGTGGCTCGATTCGGGGGCTCGGCTATGCCCTGGCCTTACTGTTCCTGGCTCGGGCCATCGGCGACTTCAGACTGGTGGGCTTCTTCAAGCGCCTCCGGGGGACGCGGTTCGCGACTCTGGACACACTCGTCTACTCGCCCCTCTGCCTGGGCCTGTCCCTGGGTGTCTTCTGGCTGCTCCACGTGCGCCGAGCCTGAAGCGGCTCCCTTCGGAATCGGTGCGGCACTCGGCTGGAGTCACTACTTTCACCGGGCGGCATCCCAGGTTCTGGATGTTTCCCCAGGGGTACCGCATGACCGTTCCTGCCCTCTGTCTTTGCCTACTGCTCCTACAACCGCACACACCCGTGGCGGCCTTGGCGACGATTTCTGAAACCACGGGCGGCATCAAGGCCGATATCCAATCCTCGGAGGGCTTTCCGGTCGTGGGCGTCGAGATTCGCCTGAAGCACCGGGATGGCCGGATCTGGACGACCCTCACGGACCCGAAGGGCCACTTCCAGGCTGGTGGCCTGCCCCCTGGCGAATACCTGATCGAATCCCGCCTGACGGGCTTCAGGGGGGAGTCCTGTTCCATCCAGATCAAGGCCCAGGCCTGGCTGCTGGGGGTTCCCAAAGGCCTGGCGGCCCCGCGGAAACCGGGCACCCGGGCGCTGCACTTTCTTGGCCCTTCGACCTATGAAGTCGCCCAGGTGCTGATCCAGCCCCAGAAGCGCCAGGAGCTGGGCAAGATCCCCATGCACTAGTGCACCTCGCCTGAAATGCCTGGATCAACGGAGTGATGACGAGGTGCACTTCCATCGGGGCATGGCCCCTCTGGCGCCCCACCGCGCAGGCGCGGCGGGGCTGTCACCCCGCTGGGGGCACTGTCGTGCCCCCAGACCCCCGACACGTGGTGCCCGGGATTGAGCCGGGTGATCCAGCTATTTCGCGCGGGCACCACTAGTGGGTGCTTTCCCTCAGTTCCGCTGGAGCGCGAAGCCCTGGAAACCTTCGCCTTCCCAGGTAACGGGATGGGGCCTGAACACGGCTGTGGCACCACCTTCAGCGTCCTGGGCAGCCCCCATGGCCGCCGGCCACACCTTGGCCGGATTCAAGCCCGGCCGAGCCTGCTCCAACCATTCCCGGTGGGCATAACCCTCTTCGGGTAGCCAGGAACAAACGGCATAGATGAGCAGGCCGCCGGGGGCCAGGCGATCGACGGCGGCGGTGAGCAGGCGCCGCTGAAGGCCCGTGAGCCGGGGCAGATCCTCGTGCTTGAGCCAGGGCCACTCGGGGTGCTTCTGCATCGTGCCGCTGCCGCTGCAGGGCGCATCCAGCAGGATGAGGTCGAAGGTGGCGCCGCAGACCTCCAGCCACTCGGCCGCGTCCACCTGGATGACCTGGGCCTCGAGGCCCCGCTGCTCCAGGGTCTGGCGCAGGCGGGCGGCCCGCTTGGGATGCACCTCCAGGGCCGTGATCTTGGCGTCGGGGTGACGCAGGGCCAGGGTGGTGGTCTTGCCACCGGGGGCGGCGCAGGCGTCCAGGATGCGGGTGATGGGGCGGTCCCACTGGTAGGCCAGCAGGGCCTGGGAGCTGCGATCCTGCACCATGCCGCCCGAGGCTTCCAACCAGGGGCGGGGGAAGGGTGCGCTCTCAGCGAGGCAGAGGCAGCCGGGCAGACCCGCATGGGGCAGCAGCCCCTCGGGTACCTCGCCCTTCAGCAGGCGGAAGTCGGGGCGGGGTGGCGTCTGCAGGCGCGCCCAGAGGGCTTCGAGCTGGCCCTCCGCCTGGTGGGGCGCCAGGGCCGCCCTGAGGGCCCGATCCGTGGCGGGGCTGCGATCGAGGGCGGCGGGCAGGGCCTCGAGTTCCGCAGCCAGGGCGGTACGATCCTTCGCCGCCCGGCGCAGGAGGGCGTTCACCAGACCCTTATGGGGCAGGAAGCCCAGGTCGCGATCCGCCGCCAGGTCCACGGCCTCGTTCACGGCGGCGTGGTCGCTGACGCCCGGCAGCCAGGCCAGCTGGGCCAGGCCCATGGCCAAGGAAACCCGCGTGCCCAACGGCACGCCCCGATCCGGATCCTTGAGCTTGGGCTGTACCCAGGCCTGGAGGCGCCCCCAGCGGCGCAGGCAGAGGCCGAGCAGCGCCTGGGCCAACTGCGCATCCTCGCCCAGCTCCCGGTCCCAGATGTCGGGCACGCGCCCGCCTTCCCCGAAGACCTCGTGCAGGGCGTGGGCGACATGGAGGCGGGCGGGCGTGGGCATGGGGCTCCGGAAGAGACAGAACCCCGATTATCCCGCGATGCGGCCTATAACTCCTTCAGGATCTCTGCCTTCTTCGCGTCGTATTCCTTTTTGTCGACCAGACCCTTCTTGTAGAGCTCCTGGAGTTTCTGCAGGCGTTCTTCGGGGCTGGCCTTGGCGGGGGCCACCGTAAGCACGGGTTTCGGTTCGGCTCGCGCGGGCGCCGGTTCAGAGCGGCGCTCGGAGCGGCGCAGGGCCGCCTGTAGGTCGATGGCTTCCTGGCACTCCTTCAGGGCTGTCTGGAAGATGCTGGCGTCGGATTGCATGTCAAGGGCCGCGCGGAGGTAGGGCAGGGCCTCCTCGTAACGCCCAAGGCTGAAGTGGATGATGCCGACGTTGTACTGGGCCCGGGGATAGTACTTGGCCTTCTGGCCGGCATCCCGCTTGGACTGGTCGAGGCCCTCCAGGGCCAGGTCCAGGGCACCATGCACGTCCCCCGACCGGAGGCGCTGATGGGCCTTGGCCATACCGAAGACCTCGTCGTCGAAGAAGGTCAGCTTGCGTACCTCGCTCCAGGCCAGCAGCATGCGGAGCACCTTCACCTTGGCGGTCTCGAAGGCCAGCCGCCGCACGTCGGAATCCCGCGGGTAGGCGGGGAAGCCCTCGTACGAGGTGTTGCTGAGGCTCGGGGTGTCCTCCAGGCGCTGAGCCCCGAAGACACGGCCGGTGCTGAGGTCCACCACCTGCACGGTGGCGCTGAAGTCGAGGCTGGTGATGCTGGCGCGCTTGTGGCGGATGGTCTCCTGCTTGGTCTTGTAGTCGGTGCTGCGTTCTTCCTTGGTGGATTGGTTGCGGCTCAGGTCGGACCGGTTCACGTTCACGATGACCAGCACGCTGGGGCCCAGCAGCCTGCCCAGTTTCGCGATGGTGGCCGGCTCCACGTAGCCGCTGGCGCCCAGTTCCTGTTCCTTCAGCACGGCGTCGAGGTGGGCGCGGTCGACGACCTCCACTTGGCGGCTCTGCACCAGATCGGCGGTGAGTGCGTCCACCAGCTCGCGGGAGTTCAGGTCGCGGGAGGGCGCGAAGGCCAGGCGCTCCACCTTGAGGCCGAGGCCCGGCGGATGGACGACGGTGACCTCCACCTTGGGATTGGCGAGCTCACTCCAGAACTGGGCCTGGAGGGGTATAGGCAGGGCCATCACCACCAGGGACGCGGGGATCGACAGGCGCATGGAGACTCCGGGAGGCGGCTCCAGGCTAGCATCCATGCCGTCCAGGAGGACTGGTCGGGCGCGCAACGGTTACTCTGTCAGGCACTGACCCGGAGGTCTCATGGCCCACCACTACCCCCTTCAGCTTAACTGGACCGGCAACACCCTCGATGGCACCTACAACCGCAACGCCACCGTCACGACGGCCGGCAAGCCGCCCATCGCCGTGAGCAGCGCCCCTGAATACACCGGTGATCCCGCCCGCTGGAACCCCGAAGACTTGCTGGGCACGGCGCTGTCCACCTGCCATATGCTCACCTTCCTGGCCCTCTGCGCGAAGGCCAAGGTGGAGATCGTCGGCTACGAGGACCACGCCGAGGCCCTCCTGGACACGGTGGACAAGGTCTCCCGCGTCACCCAGGTGCACCTGCGCCCCGTCATCCGCGTGGCCCGGGGCACCAGCATGGCCAAGGTCCTCGATCTGTTCGAGAAGGCCCACAAATACTGCTTTGTGGCCAATTCCGTCACCTGCGAGGCCGTGCTGAATCCGCGGGTCGTGGAAGTCTAGCCCTGGGAGATTCATGCACTGTCCCTTCTGCGGGCACATCGAGGACAAGGTGGTGGACTCCCGGGAGTCCAGGGAGGGGGATTCCATCCGCCGCCGCCGCGAGTGCCTGTCCTGTGGGCGCCGCTTCACCAGCTACGAGCGGGTCGAGGAGGTGCCCCTGGTGATCCTCAAGAAGGACGGACGCCGGGAGCCCTTCGACCGCCAGAAGCTCATGAAGGGACTGCTGCTGGCCTGCCAGAAGCGGCCCGTGTCCCTGGCCCGCATCGAGCAGCTGGTGGGGGATCTGCACGCCCGGCTCATGGAGCGGCCCGATCGCGAAATCCGCAGCCGGGAGCTGGGCGAGCTGATCATGGACGAACTGAAGGGCCTGGACCAGGTGGCCTACGTGCGCTTCGCCAGCGTCTACCGCGACTTCAAGGACCTGCCGGATTTCGTGAAGGCCCTGGAAGGGTTGATGCAGAAGGAAACAGTGGCCGGTCGCAGCGTTTCCGCCCTGACGGCGCCCCTGCCTCCCCTGCCTCAGGCCTTGTTCCCGGGGGAGGCCATGGATCTGCCGATCAGGAAGTCGCGAAAGAAGTAGGGGTATCCTGGGGTCCGAGGTTTTCCGTGGCTGATGACATTCTCCTGCCCCCCGTCCCTGATGAAACGCCCAAGCTGCCCGAAGAGCTGCCGGTGCTGCCCCTGCGCGACGTGGTGGTCTACCCCTATGTGATCCTGCCCCTCAGCATCAGCCGGGAAAAGTCCATCCGCGCCGTGGATACGGCCCTGGTGGAAAACCGCATGATCCTGCTGCTCTCCCAAAAGCAGACCGAAATGGACAACCCCCGGCCCGAAGACCTCTACCAGGTGGGCACGGCGGCGCTGATCATGCGCGTGCTGAAGCTCCCGGATGGCCGCATCCGCGCCCTGGTCCAGGGTCTCCAGCGGGTCCGCGTGGAGTACTTCACGGAGACGGAAAACCTCTTCAAGGCCCGCGTGGAACCGCTCACGGAACCGGAACTGCAAACCCCGGATCTCGAGTCGGATGCCCTGCTAAGAAGCGTGAAGCAGACCCTGGAAAAGGCCGTGGCCCTGGGCAAGACCCTGCCTCAGGAGGTGCTGGTCATCGCAGGCAACCTCGACAATCCGGGCCGCCTGGCGGATCTGGTGGCCTCCAACCTGGACCTCAAGCTCCAGCAGACCCAGGAGGTGCTGGAAATCGCTCACCCCGGCCTGCGCCTCAAGCGCGTGAACGAGCTGCTCCAGCGGGAGATCCAGCTGCTAGAGGTGCAGCAGAAGATCACCATGGAAGCCCGTGGTGAGATGGACAAGAGCCAGCGGGAGTACTACCTCCGGCAGCAGCTCAAGGCCATCCAGCAAGAACTGGGCGAAGGCTCAGAGCTATCCGAGGAGGTGGCGGCCTTCCGCGACAAACTTTCCAAGATGAAGGTGCCCGAGGAGCCCCTGGTTGAGATCGAACGCAACCTGAAGAAGCTGGAGCGCATGCACCCGGATTCCAGCGAAACGGCCGTGACGCGGACCTACCTGGAATGGATGACCGAGCTGCCCTGGGGCATCCAGACCGAGGACAATCTGGACCTCAAGCAGGCCCAGACCGTGCTCGACGAAGACCACTTCGGTTTGGTCAAGATCAAGGACCGGCTGCTGGAGTTTCTGGCGGTGCGCAAGCTCAAGCCTGATCTGCGCGGCACCATTCTTTGCTTCGTGGGCCCCCCCGGCGTGGGTAAGACCTCGCTGGGCAAGTCCATCGCCCGGGCCCTGGGCCGCAAGTACTCCCGCATCTCCCTGGGCGGTGTCCACGACGAAAGCGAGGTCCGTGGCCACCGTCGCACCTACGTGGGCGCCATGCCTGGCCGCATCGTGCAGGCCCTGCACCAGGTGAAGAGTATGAACCCCGTGATCATGCTGGACGAGGTGGACAAGATCGGCCGGGACATGCGCGGCGACCCCAGCGCGGCCTTGCTGGAAGTGCTGGACCCCGAGCAGAACCACACCTTCCGTGACCACTATCTGAATGTGCCGCTGGACCTCAGCCAGGTGCTCTTCCTGGCCAACGCCAACGAGCTGGAGCCCATCCATCCGGCCTTCAAGGACCGCATGGAAATCATCTACCTCAGCAGCTACACGCTGGAGGAGAAGATCGGGATCGCCGAACAGCACCTCATCCCCAAGCAGCTGGAGAAGCATGGCGTCACCCGCAAGCAGGTGGCCATTCCCAGGAAGGCCCTGAAGGCCATCATCCAGGGCTACACCCGGGAGGCGGGCCTGCGCCAGCTGGAGCGGGAGATCGGCGCCGTCTGCCGCAAGGTGGCCCGCCGCGTGGCGGAGAAAAGCCTCAAGAAAAAGCTCATCCTCGACGACAAGAGCATCCACGAGCTGCTGGGGCCCGTGAAGCTCCTGCAGGACGAGCGGCTGAAGGCGCCCCGGGTGGGTGTGGTGACGGGCCTGGCCTGGACCTCGGTGGGCGGCGATGTGCTCTTCGTCGAGGCCTTGCGGATGCCGGGAAAGGGGGCCCTAATCCTCACGGGCCAGCTGGGCGACGTCATGAAGGAAAGCGCCCGAATTGCGCTGTCGCTGGTTCGCAGCCAGCTGGGCGTGGTGGCTTCCGGGTTTGATTTCAAGGCCACCGACCTGCACGTGCACGTCCCCTCGGGCTCGATTCCCAAGGACGGCCCCAGCGCGGGTACGGCGATGTTCACCACCCTGGCCAGCCTCGTGCTGGGTCG
>JANYLR010000033.1 GCA_025363715.1 Holophagaceae bacterium
CAGTGGCCCCGGGATAGGAGAGGTCGTAAACCGGCCGGTGGCGGGGGTCATAACCCGTCATCCCGAAGAGCCGTGTGTGAACAGCACTTGCACGGTTCTGTGAGAGGTGCCCCCGGGTAACCGGGGGTGCCTACTCGAGAGTCGGGACCCGGTGAGGAGCGAATCATCTTGACCACCGGGTGACGGAACGGGCTCCTGTGGAGCCCGTGGAGTCGGGACCCGGTGAGGAGCGAATCATGCTGAACCCTCAACGGAACTCGATGAAGTTCAGTTGACCAGCGTCCCCACGGGCTCGCCCATCACGGCGGCCACCAGGTTGCCAGGCTTGTTCATATCGAACACCAGGATGGGCAGCTTGTTGTCCATGCACAGGGCGATGGCGGGCGCGTCCATGACCTTCAGCCCCTTCTCGAGCACGTCCTGGAAGCTGATGCGATCAAAGCGGGTGGCGGTGGGGTCTAGCTTGGGATCGGCCGTGTAGATGCCGTCCACGTTGGTGGCCTTCATGACCACTTCGGCGTTGACCTCGTTGGCCCGGAGCGCGGCGGCGGTGTCGGTGCTGAAGTAGGGGTTGCCGGTGCCGGCGCCGAAGATGACCACGCGGCCCTTCTCCAGGTGGCGGGTGGCCCGGCGGCGGATGTAGGTCTCGGTCACCTTGGGCATCTCCAGGCCGGACAGGGTGCGGGTCGGCACGCCCTTGTGCTCCAGGGCGTCCTGGAGGGCCAGGGCATTGATCATGGTGGCCAGCATGCCCATGTGGTCCGCCGTGGTGCGGTCCATGCCCTTGGTGGCGCCCGCCACGCCGCGGAAGATGTTGCCACCACCGATGACTAGGCCCACTTCCACGCCCATGTCCCGGATGGTCTTCACCTGGTCAGCGATCATGGAGACCACGGCCGGATCGATGCCGCCCTTTTGTTCGCCCATGAGGGCTTCGCCCGAGAGCTTGAGCAGGATGCGTTTGAATTTCATGGGGGCCCCAGGGATTGGATAAAGCCTAGCTTAAAAAAAGGGCGGCACGAATGCCGCCCTCGTTGGGATGAGTTGAACCCTACTTGGCGGCGGCGACTTCAGCGGCGAAGTTCTCGCTCCGCTTCTCCAGGCCCTCGCCCATGATGTACTTGGTGAAGCGGCGGATGCTGAGCTTTTCGCCGATCTCCGCGGTACGCTGGGATAGGTACTGCTGGATGGTGAGGTCGGGGTTCATGATGAAGGGCTGTTCCAGGAGGCAGACCTCCTTGAAGATGCTGTTCATCTTGCCCTCGACGATCTTCTCGACGATGTTGGCGGGCTTGCCGGTGGCCAGGGCCTGCTCGGTGGCGATGCGCTTCTCGGTTTCCAGGAAATCCGTGGTGACTTCTTCCTTGGTGACGAAGCGGGGGGCAGGATCGGCGGCCGCGATGTGCATCGCGATTTCCTTGACCAAACGCTGGAAAGCCTCGGTGCGGGCCACGAAATCCGTTTCGGAGTTCACTTCCACCAGCACGCCCACGCGGCCACCGGGGTGGATGTAGGCTTCGACGATACCTTCGCCGGCGATGCGGTCGGCCTTCTTGGCGGAGGCGGCCAGCCCCTTTTTTCGGAGCCACTCGTTGGCCTGCTCCATGTCGCCGTTGCTTTCTTCAAGGGCCTTCTTGCAATCCATCATGCCGAGGCCGGTCTTTTCGCGCAGTGCCTTTACGTCTAGGGCGGTGAATGCCATGGGTCGTCTCCTGATCGTTGGGGATTCAGACCATCAGCCATCAGCGGGGGAACCACCGATGGCTGACGAATGGGTGGATGGGGGTCTAGCCCTCGACTTCCATTTTTTCGGCCATCATCTTCTTCATCTCATCGGTGTCGCTCTTGTCCTTGAAGGAGTGGCGCCCTTCGAGGATGGAGTCGGCCACGCGCTCGGAGAAGAGCAGAATGGATCGGATCGCGTCGTCATTGGCGGGGATCACGTAGTCCACCATGTCGGGATCGCAGTTGGTATCGACGATGCCGACCACTTTGATGCCGATCTTCTTGGCCTCGGTGACGGCGATGTCCTCGCGGTGCGGATCGATGACGAAGATGACGTCGGGCAGCGAGCGCATGTCGCGGATGCCGTGGAAGGAAGCTTCCAGCTTCAGGCGGGTGCGGTTCAGGGTGAGCAGCTCCTTCTTGGAGAGCGCGGCCGTGCGGGCGGGATCCGCCAGGGTGGCTTCGATCTCGCGGAACTTTTCGAGGCTCTTCTTGATGGTGGCGAAGTTGGTCAGCATGCCGCCCAGCCAGCGGTTGTTGACGTAGAAGGCGCCGCAGCGGGCGGCCTGCTCGGCGATGAGCTCCTGGGCCTGGGGCTTGGTGGCCACGAAGAGGAAGTTCTTTCCTTCGGCGGCGGACTTGGTGAGGAAGTTGGCGGCGGTGTTCCAGAGACGCAGGGTCTTCTGGAGGTCGATGATGTAGATGCTGTTCCGGGCCCCGAAGATGTACTTCTTCATCTTGGGGTTCCAACGCTTGGTCTGGTGTCCGAAATGGGCACCGGCCTCGAGGAGTTCCTTCATCTGGATGGCAGCCATGCTGGCCTCCCTGGTCAAGCGGCGCATACGGGTGAAGGGCGCCGCGGGTGGGATGAAAGGCGGGGGTACCCGCCTCGAATCGGCCGCCATTCCTGCAGATGCCGGGGGCGGCCCGGTGTAGCTCGGGGGGCCGAAGCCCCCCGCAAAGCTTTTCCAATGCTTGTTTCGGCGCAGCCGAAAAAAGTCTAGCGCTTGCTGAACTGGAAGCGGCGGCGGGCGGCCCGGCGACCGGGCTTCTTGCGCTCCTTCATGCGGGGATCGCGGGTCAAGAGGCCAGCGCCGCGCAGGAGGGACTTCAACTGATCGTTGTAGCTCAGCAGGGCGCGGGAGATCCCCATGCGGATGGCCGAGGCCTGACCAGCGGGGCCGCCGCCGCACACGCTGATGATCATGTCGAACTTGCCGTCGAGGTCGGCCAGCACCAGGGGCTGGTGGACCATCATGCGGAGCACGGCATTGGGGAAGTAGCTCTCGAGGCTGCGGCCGTTGACGGTGATCTTGCCGGTGCCGGGGCGCAGGAAGGCGCGGGCGGCCGCGCTCTTGCGGCGACCGGTTCCATAGTTCTGGGTAATGGCCATGGGGTCCTCGCCTCTTACTTCTGGATGGTCATGATCTGGGGCTGCTGGGCGGACTGCTCGTGGTCAGGGCCTGCGTAGACCTTGAGCTTGCGATACATCGCCCGGCCGAGGGGGCCCTTGGGCAGCATGCCCTTGACCGCGCTCTCGATGATGCGTTCGGGGAAGGTGGTCTTCAGAACTTCGGCGCGGACTTCCTTCATGGAGCCGGGCTGGGTGGTGGTGCGGCGGTACATCTTCTGCACGCCCTTCTTGCCCGTCAGGACGGCCTTTTCGGCGTTGATGACGATGACGTGATCGCCGGTATCCAGGAAGGGGGTCCAGGTCGGCTTGTACTTGCCGGACAGGACATCGGCCACCGCGGTGCTCAAGCGGCCCACGGGAATGCCAGCGGCATCCACCAGGAACCACTGGCGCTTGAGTTCATTGGCTTTCGGGAAGTACGTGCTCATGGCCTGCTCCGGAATCACAGTCGATCCGCAAAGACACCACCCTTGGGGTGACGAGTTCACAGAAGGGAAAGCTTATCGTTGAGTGGCCGAAGGGTCAAGCCGGGATTTCTGCAAGCCGCCACAACTCCTGGGCGATGCGCGAGGCCGCGAGCCCATCCACGAGGGCCATGCCGTCCCGCACCTGCTCCTGCCGGTTGTCCTGCCCCACGGGTCCCAGCCACTGGGCCAGGGCCTCCCGCACAATGCCGAGATCGGCCTCGGGCCCCACGCCCAGGTCCAGGCAGCCATTGGCGATGGCCAAATCCGCCAGGATGCCGTGCTGTCGCTCATTCTGCCCCCAGACCACGGCAGGAATGCCCATGCAGAGGGCTTCGGCGAGGGTGACGCCAGCGGAGCACCAGATGGCGTCGAAGGCAGGGATGCGGCGGGTGAGCCCGGGCAGGCTGCGGACCACCGTGCAGCCCGGGAAGGGATCGCCCTGGATGCCATTGGGGGCGAGCAGGGTGCAGGCGCCCCGCCAGCGGTCCTCGGCCGCCAATTGGGCCAGGGTATCGAAGGCCTTCTGGGCCAGGTTGGGCCCATCGCTGCCGCCGAAGGTGACCAGCAGCTTGTGGACCGCCAGGGGCTGCAGCGGCATCCGTTTGGGCCGCAGGCCCAGCGCCACCTGGTCCACCACGATGAAGCTGGAGCCCCGCAGCACCCGGCAGGCTCCGGAGGTGGTCTCGAAGGGCCGGACCTTGCGTCCATTCACCACCTTCACGGGGTGGTCGGGCCAGCGAACACCCTCGAGGAAAGGCTGGAAGAGAAGGTCCGCCGTTTCGTGGGCATCCGTGTCGTCCTCCATCAGGGCGACCTTCAGGGGGCGCAGCGACTGGAGGAAGGGCGCGCTCACGTCCCATTGATCCACCATGACCACCGAGCCGCGGGCCTGGAGGTCCTTGGGGAGCTTGGCCAGGAGTTCCTTGCCGAGGTACTGGGCCTCGCAGGGCAGAGGCTCCTCCAGGAAGGGGTGGGTGCCACCGCCCACGCGGCGGGCCCGGTCATCCCCGGAGACGGCGATGCAGGCCTGGCCGCCCAGGGCGCGCCAGGCTTCCTGAAGGGCCAGCGCCCGGGCCACATGGCCCAGCCCAAGGCGCAGATCAGCGTGGACGCGGAGGATCAGCAGGGGGGACATGATCCGGTGAGTCTACCCGTCCTGCCAGGGAATGGGGAAGGGGATGCTCGGGGCCCCGCTTCGTGGAATGCTGGGGGCATTCACTGGAGATCGACATGTCTGATGCTTTCCTGACCTCCGCCCCCGGCGCCAAGGCCGCCAAGGTCTGCGGCATTCTGGCCATCATCTGTGCCCTCACCTGCCTGGGCATTCCCGTGGCCATCATCCTCGGCATCGTCGCGCTGGTGCAGCAGGCCAAGGCCAAACGCCTGGCCAAGGCCCAGCCAGATGTGTATAAACCTGTGCCCGCCACCGGCCTGGTGACCGGCATCATCGCGCTGGTGCTGCCCGTGGTGATGCTGCCCTTCGTGGGCATCGTCAGCGCCATCACCATCCCGGCCTTCCTGGGTCAGCGGCAGCGGGCCCGGGAAGTGGCCGTGCGGGCCAATCTGGAGGCGGCGCGGCGCCTGGCGGAAGCCACGGCCCTGGAACTGCAGACCACGGGCCAGGGCCAGGTGCCCTCCCAGGATGCGGTCATCCGGGCCCTGGCCACGAACCCCCTGATCCTGTCCCTCAAGAACCCCATCACGCCATCGGCACCGGCCTTCCAGCGTGGTACCTCCGGCCCCTTGGGCACGGTGATGGTCTATGCGGATCAGGTGGAGGAGGGCGGTGTCATCACCTGGTCCATCCAGTTCCGGGCGGCCGTGGGCCGGGGCGACCAGCAGTTGCTGCAGGGCGAAGTGATCACCCATACCCAGGTGCGTGTGGAGGTCGGGTCAGGCGTGCTGCATGTTCCGGCTGAGGCGCTGACTCCGGTAGAAATTCCAGCAGCGGCCGATGCTCCCCCGCCTCCCAGGAACTGAGATTCCGACCATTACTTATGGGTAAGCGTGCCCCTCCGCGAAGCCGGGCTGGGGGTTCGCGATCACCGGCGCTTCAGCGATGGACCAGCCATCCGCGAAGTAGGCTTCCTTGTAGCGCACGTAGCGGGTCCAGACGCTGGCCACCAGCTGCCGCTGATCCTCGCTGAGGGGGCCCTTCACCTGGGCCGGCCAGCCGGCCACCAGGCTGTGGGGTGGGGCCTTGAACCCCTCGCGCACCAGGCTGCCCGCGGCCACGAGGCAACCTTCGCCGATTTCGGCGCCGTCCATGAGGGTGGTGCTCATGCCGATAAGGGCGCCCTTCCGGATGGTGCAGCCGTGCAGCATGACGTTGTGGGCGATGCTCACCTCCTCTTCGATGAGCAGGGGCCATCTCCCGTTGGTGACGTGGAGGCAGCAGGCGTCCTGGATGTTGGTGCGGGCGCCGATGCGGATCCAGTTCACGTCGCCGCGGAGGATGCAGTTGAACCAGATGCTGGCGTCGGCGCCGATGGAGACGTCGCCCAGCACCAGGGCGCTATCGGCCAGGAAGACGCGGGAACCGATGCGGGGGACCATGCCTTGGAAGGGGCGGATCATGGGCATCTCCTTCGAGGTGGCGGCGGAAGTGGCGGTACTTCAGGGTACTCTGAAGGTCATGACTGATCAGCTCATCCCCACCCGCCGCGACTTTCCGGCCGACGATCCGATCTTCGCCTTGAACGCCGAGGCCCAGGCCCGCAAGGCGGCAGGAGAGTCGATCCTCAACGCCACCGTGGGCGCTCTTCTGGATGATTCGGGGCAGCTCGTGGTGCTCGACTCCGTCATGGAGCTCTGGCGGGAGCTGACGGCCCTGGAGGTGGCGCCCTACGCCCCCATCGCCGGGGACACCGCCTTCCTGAAGGCCCTGGTGCGCCGACACTGGCCCCTGCTCCAGTCGCCCGGTGCGGCCTGCGCCACCCCGGGCGGCAGCGGCGCCCTGGCCATTTCGCTCCGAAACTTCCTGGAGCCGGGCCAGAGCCTGCTCACCACCGCCCCCTTCTGGAGTCCCTACGCCACCCTGGCTGCCGAAAACGGGATGCACCTGGCCACCGCGCCCTGGCCCCTGGCGGGCCAGCCCCTGGACGGGGCGGCGTGGGCAGCGGCCTTGGGAAGCCTGATGAAGCGCCAAGGCCGGGTGCTGCTCTGGCTCAACGATCCCTGCCACAACCCTACGGGGCGGAGCCTCTCCCCGGCGGACCGCGCCACGCTGGCGGACCTGCTGCGGGAGGCTTCGGCGCTTGGCCCCGTCACCCTGCTCTTGGACTTCGCCTACCTGGACTACACCCTTGATCCCGGGGCCGTGGCCGCCGCGCTGGAGGACTATGCGGCCCTGGGCGCCGAAGGTCGGGTGCTGGTGGGGGCCTCCCTGTCGCTATCCAAGTCGATGACCCTCTACGGGGCGCGCTGCGGCGCCCTGGCGTTTCCCTGGCGGGCCGATCCAGTCCTGCAAGCCGCGCTCACCCAGTCCTGCCGCGGCACCTGGTCCAACTGCGCCAAGGCGCCCCAGGCCTTGCTGCTGCGGCTGGAGCGGGACGGCAAGGCCCAGGAGCGTCTCGCGGCCGAGCACCGCCATTGGTCTGAAGTCCTGGCACAGCGGGCTGCGGCGCTGGATGAGGCCATGGTCGCCGAAGGCATGGAGGCGCTCCACTGGACCGGTGGGTTCTTCGTCTGCGTGCCCGTGGCGGAATCCACCCAGGTGTGCGCCGCCATGCAACGGGAGGGGGTCTTCAGCGTGCCCCTGCCGGAGGGGCTGCGGGTGGGCCTCTGCGGGTTGCGGGTCGCCGAGGCCCCCCGTTTTGCCCAGATCCTCCGGCAGGCCCTGGCCCCTCGCTGATTCAGGCTTGGAAAGCCTGCTGCGGTGCGGTAATCTGATCGGCCGTGGGCGTATAACTCAGCGGTAGAGTGCTACCTTCACACGGTAGAAGTCCCAGGTTCGAATCCTGGTACGCCCACCAAAAACCCCTCGCCGTGGCGAGGGGTTTTTAAAGTCTGGCCCCGAACTGCCCTCCCCTTGGAGCTCCCCATGCCATTGATTCTCGCCACCCAGGTCCGCGCCGGGATGATCGTCAACTTCGAGAACGAGCTTTGCCGCGTCATCAGCACCGAGCACCAGACCCCCGGCAACCTGCCGGCCCGGGTGCAGGTGAAGATGAAGCGGCTCAAGGACGGCATCAACCGCGAGAACCGCTTCGGCAGCTCCGACAAGGTGGACAAGGCCAGCCTCGAGCAGCACATGCTGGAGTTCCTCTATGAGGACGGCGATAACCTCATCTTCATGAACAACGAGACCTACGAGCAGCTCGAGGTCAACAAGGAGATCCTCGGCGAGGACATGGTCTTCCTCGAGCCCAACATGCAGGTGGAGATCGAGTTCTACGAGGGCCAACCCATGGGCGCGACCCTGCAGCCCAGTGTGGTGCTGGAGATCCTGGAAACTGATCCCGTCATGAAGAATGCCAATGCCACGGGTTCGTACAAACCCGCCAAGCTCAACAACGGCATCACCGTGGGCGTGCCCCCCTACATGGAAGCGGGGCAAAAGATTCGAGTGAACACGGTGGACCGAACGTTCATGGAACGCGTGAAGTAGCCGCTGGTCAACGGGAAGGGTCGACCGGGGTCGCGGGGTGGAACCATCGCCTGGTCCGAATCAAAGGGAACATGTAGAGGCCAACCAATGCCCTCGCTCCCGTCAGCCACCCTTAAGGTGATTTGAGAATTTGCCGATGAAGGTCCGGTAGGCAGATGCCGCCGGGCCTTTGTCTTGGGCGAATTCCTCACGACTAAATTCCAACCTCGCGGTAAAGTACTGGTCGCCCAGTCCCCAGCAGCGTGACCTAGGTCACAATGGGACGCAAAGTATGCGATAACTGTCTGGATCACCTGGTGGAGTCCCATGCCTCAAGCAGTTCTCAACCTCCGACGGATCGAGTTCCTGGCCGGCCTGCCGATGAACGCCGCCGAAGAGCTGGCCAGCATTGCGGAGATGCGGCGCTTCCCCGATGGCGCCCGCGTCTACACCCAGGGTGACCTGATCCCGGGTGTGTACGTGGTGGTCAAGGGCGGCCTGAAGGTGTTCCGTACCGATGGCCGGGGCCGGGTCCAGGTCCTGCAGTTCCTGAAGGTCGGGGATTGCGTGGGCGAGGTGCCGGTCTTCGATGGCGGCCCCGCTCCCTCCAGCGCCGAAGCCCACGGCGAGACCGAGTGCTGGTTGATTCCCCCTGCGCCCCTGCGCCAGATCGTGCATCGCCACCCGGAAGTGGCCGAGATGATCATCCATCACTTCACCGCCAAGGTCCGCCACCTGGTGACCCTGGTGGAAACCCTCAGCCTGCACAGCGTCCCGGAGCGCGTCGCCCAGCTGCTCCTGGAAGCTCATGATTCGAATCCCGTGCGGTCCCTGGTGGAGTTCCAGGAGACCCAGGAGGACCTGGCCCAGTGCATCGGCGCCAGCCGCGAGGCCTTCAGCCGAGCCCTGCGCCTGCTCACCGACCTTGGCCTCATCCAGAGCACCTTCCCCGTGGTGCGTATCCTGGACTTGGGGAAGTTGCAGCGGTACGCCAAGGGGTAGGCTCTGCTTCAATTACGCTGCGCGTTTTTTGGAGTGAGGATCAGATCTCTTTCTATCTCCAAAAGCGCCGAAGGCACTTTTGGAGCATGGCTACAGCACTGTCAGATAACGAACCTTGCCCCCTGGCTCCTGGCCAGGGGGCTCGATCCAGGCGAAGGCATCGGCTTTGGCTAGGGTGATGAGGTCGGCGGAACCCTGGCCCGGCAGGGGCTGGAGGTGGCCCTCCACCAGGCGGCAGGGGTGCAGCAGGGGGCGATCGCCCTTGTGCTTCACGGGGGCGGTTAGGCGGGCCCGGCGCCAGGGATCGGGCGCGGCGCGGCCCTCCAACCTGGCCAGGGCGTGGGGAAGGAAAAGCAGGGCATTGAGGTAGGCGGATACGGGGTTGCCAGGCAGGCCCAGTACCAGCAGGTCGCCCAGGATGGCCGCCAGCATGGGCTTGCCGGGCTTGAGGCGGATCTTGTGGAAAAGGATCGTGGCGCCGATCTCCTTCAGTACTGAGGGCAGGTGATCATGATCGCCCATGCTCACGCCGCCGGAGGTGAGCAGGATCCGGAGGTCGCCGGGATGAAGCAGAGCCGCCGCCAGCGTGGCTGGATCATCCGGCAGGGCCGGGCGGAGTTCCACCTCGGCGCCCAGGGCGCGGGCCAGGGCCGCGACCATGGGACCGTTGGAATCGCGGATCTGGTGGGGTTTCGGATGGGTGACGAGCTCGTTGCCGGTAGAGGCCACGCCCACGCGGAGGCGAGGCCGCGGGGGCACGGGCAGCCCGGCCATGGCGAGCAGGCCCACGCGGGCGGCGTTGAGGGTGGTCCCGACCGGCAGCAGCAGATCCCCAGTCTTCGCCTGGTGGCCCTGGCGCCGCACATGGTCGCCCGCCTCCGGGTCCACCCTGGGACGCACCGCTCCCCCGGTGGAGTCCAGCTCTTCCACGGGCACGATGGCGTCGGCGCCAGGGGGCAGGGCCGCTCCGGTCATGATCCGGACGGCCGTGCCGGGAATCACCTCGAAGGCCGCGGGATCATCCCCGGCGAAGAGGGTGCCCAGGAGCCGGCGGGGGGTCCGGCCCTCCGAAGCCTTGAGGGCCACCCCGTCCATGGCTGCCAGATCCATGGCCGGATCGTCCCGTTCGGCACGCACCTCTGGCAGCGCTGGGGCCGGCAGGGCGGCCCAAAGACGCCCCAGGGCCTCTTCCAGAGGCAGCAGATCCGGGTGGTCACAGCTCATGGCCATTCAGCCGCGCTTGGCAGCGCGGCCCTCGGCTTCTTTCAGATTCCGGATGTCCATGAGCTGCAGGTCGCGGATGGTGACTTCGGTCATGGAGGTGGTCACCTGGGTCTTCACGGCGGCCCAGGCCTCGTGAAGCGGGCAGGGATGGTCGCCGCCGCAGGTGGGAAAGCCCATGATGCAGCCCTCCATGGCGTCGGGGCCTTCCAGAGCCGTCACCACCTCGCCCACGGTGATGCGGTGGGAGGGGCGCGTGAGCCGGAAGCCGCCCTTGGGCCCGCGCACGGATTCCAGGATGTCGGCCTGGACCAGCCCCTGCAGGATCTTCGCGAGGTAGGGCCCGGGCAGCCCCAGTTTCGAGGAAAGGTCCTTCGCCAGACTGAAGGTCCCGTCCTCGGGCAGGGCCGCGAGGGCGCGCAGGGCATAGCCAGTGGCGGTGGAAAACAGCATTTCGGAATCCTTGTCTGGTTTGAGGATCAACTGGGAGGATTCCAGAGTCCAGCCCGTTGTGACCAATGTCAGGACAGGGCTCGCCAGAGCAGTAGCACGCTCATCACGCTGAGGCCGCCTTCCCGCCAGCCGAGGGTACGGGCGGGGATCGGCCGGTAGGGGACGAGGGCCCGCAGGTAGAGCAGGACCGTCCAGCCCGTCCAAAGCAGCCCCGCCAGCCCCCGGGGGGCCAGCAGGAGAGCGGAGCAGCCGAGCAGGAGCGCATGGAGGATATGGACCGGGATTCCGCGCCGGGCGAGCTCGGCAGCCTCAAGCTGATGGGCGTGGCCCAGGATCCGGCGCACGTGGGCGAGGTTGGCGGCGCCGACCAGAGTGACGAAGAGCCAGGCGCGGCCCGCCTGGGCCGGGCTGTCCCCGCCGGCCACGAGGATGGCCGCCGCCAGTCCGGCGAAGGCCCCCTGGGCCGCCATTTCGACGGTCAGGGTCCGCACGGCCCGGTCCAGGTCCGCCCGCAGGGCGAGCCCCACCAGGGGCGAGATCAGGGCCAGGGGGATCAAGAAGCGGAAATTCGAAAGCAGCAGTGTGGCAAAGCCGAAGGCGACCGCCGCGCCGCCGAGCAGGACTAGGGCCCGGGTCTGGACCGGATCCCGCTGCCCGTTCAGGTAGCGGCGGAGCGGGGGGCGGCTGAGGAAAAAGGCCAGGGCGGCGACGGCCAGGGCGGCCCCGGCCAGGCTGGGGCGGAGCAGCAGTCCCAGCACCATGGGGAACCCGAGCATGAACCAGGCGCCGTGTTCGGCCGGAAGGATGGTACGCAGGGGAGGGAGGAAGCGGGTCATTTCAGTTTTCAGTATCCGAAATTATAGTCTGCCCCCGGTTCCGTTGTCTGGCCAGGGACCCGGTCACATCTCGGCGGCGATGAGGCGCAGGCCTTCCAGGGCCTCTTCCATGCTGAGGAAGACAGGCAATCCCGCAGCCTGGAGCCCCTGGCGGTAGAGGTCGTACAGGGGGCCTCCTTCCACGGCGACGCCCACCCACTTGCCCGAGGTCTGGGCCATGCGGGCCAATGTGGAGGCGAAGGCCTGGATGGCCTCGAGCTGCGTGGTCTCCAGGCGGACGGTGAGGGGAACCAAGCCCATCACCACCACGTCGGCCTCCGAGTCCAGCAGCACCTTCGCCGCGGCCAGATAGGCGGATTCGTTGGCCATGGGCGTGAGGTCCAGGGGCAGCCGGGGGCTGACCAGCCCGGCGAGTCCCTCGGCCTCGATGGTGGCGGCCAGGGTGGCGATCCCTGCCTCCGCCAGCCGGGCGCTGCGGAAGGGGCCCTGGAGCAGGTCGGCGGCAGCGACGGCTTCGAAGCCCGCATTGGTCATGATGGCCACGGCGCGGGGTCGACCCGCGGGGTAGGCACCCAGCCAGGCCAGGGCCGCATCGAAGGTTTCTATGCGGTTGGCGAGCATCACGCCCGCCCGGCGCAGCAGGCTGGCCTGGAGCGCGTGGTCCCCGGCCAGGGCGCCGGTGTGACTGCTGGCGGCGGCCATGCCCTCCTGGCTGCGCCCGCCCTTGTAGAGAAGGAGGCGGCGGCCGGAAGCGCGCAGGGTGCGGGCCGCTTCGGCGGTGGCCCGAAGATCGCCGGGGGCGAAGCCCTCCAGGTAGGCGCCCACCACCTTCACGGCGGGATCGGAGGCGAAGCCCAGGAGGAAGTCTGAGCACCGCAGGTCCATCTGGTTGCCGATGGCAACCGCGGCCCGGAGGCCCAGCCCTGCGTGGCGGCTGAGGCGGGTGATGAGAAAGGCACCGCTCTGGCTCACCAAGGCCAGGTGGCCGGGCCTGGCGTGGAGGGGCAGTTTGGCTTCGGGAATGAAGAAGGTATTGAGCGCCCGGTCGGGACTGAAGAGGCCCAGGCCGTTGGGGCCGACGATGGCGGGCGTCCACTGCCCCGCCCGCCGGTGCTCGTGCAGGCAGGCCATAAGCCGCTGGCCGAGGCCCTCGATGTCCGCGCCATCCCCCAGTCCCCCGGCCACCAGGTAGACCACCGTGGCGCCGCCGCCCTGGCGGCAGAGCTGCTCCACGGCCTCCAGGGTCTGGCGGGCGGGCAGGGAGAGGATGAGCTGGTCCGTGGGAGCCGTGGCCAGTTCGGCGATGGATTCGAGGCAGGGCAGCCCCAGAAACTCGCTGGCGCCCGGCTTGATGAGCCGCAGGGAATCCGCCGGCAGCAGCGCTTTCCGCGCATTCTCCAGGATAATGCGACCCACCGTGCCTTCGCGGCTGGAGACGCCGGCGAGCACCAGACTGCCGGGATTCAGCAGGGCCTGGTACCAGGCCGGATCCGGGGCGGCGCCGGGAGACGCGGGGGCGGCTTCGAGGGTGCCCACGCCGTCGAGGGCCGTGGGCAGGCCCGCGCCATCCAGGACCACCGGGTTGAGCTCCAGCAGGCTGACACCTTCGCGTTCCAGTCCTTCCACGGCGCGCCAGAGGCCCTGGAGGAAGGCCAGCAGCCGGGCCTCGTCCGTGAGGGCGGTGGTGCCCCGCTGGAGGCCCAGCCAAGTGCGGCCCAGCCAGTGGGCGCGCAGCTCCGCGAGCGCTTCCTCTGGAGTGACGAAGGCGAGGGGCCAGAGCATGGGCGGGGCCAGGGCGGCCCAGGCATCCGCCTGCAGGCCACCGACGCCAATGATGACCAGCCAGCCGGCCTCCGGATCCCGTTTCAGGGACACCAGGGCCTCCGTGGGCAGGCCGGGCAGGCGCTGGAAGGCCACCCGTTCGCAGACCAGGCCACCCACCCAGGGATGCTTCGGGAGCCGCGCCTGCATGGCTGCCGCCTCGGCCTTCAGGGCATCCAGGTCGAAACTGGCAAAGTGCACGGCGCCCAGGTCTGACTTGTGCCAGAGCTGATCCGCGATGCCCTTGAGCACGATGGGTTCGCCAGCGATGAAGGGCAGGGGGCCGGACTCCAGGAATCCGTGCCGGGGTACCCGCAGGCCCGCGGCCGCGAGCAGGGCGTAGGCCCGCCCCTCGTGGAGGAATCCCGTGGTTCCGTGCATCAGACCTCTCCGATCTTCTGAACCCGGCCGCGCATCGCATGGAAGGCCCTGTCACCCGCCATCTCAACCCCCCAAACCTGGCGGCCATGGCTCCTGTCGGTGCCCAGCCTGTGCAAGCGGGAAGTATGTTGGGCCGTCCTCGTGTCAAGGGTCACACGGCCGCCTTCGCGCGGGGGATCCAGCGCTCGATCACCCGATTCGAAAGGACTAGCACCGAGTAGGGCGAGGGGGCTACCCGGAGCAGATTCCACCTTCAGCCCACCCCGCCGGGTTGAGTTTCACAACCCCTGGTCATCTGGAAGGTGAAATCCGGGAACCTTTCCTGGTGCGCCGCGTCACAAGTTTGTCGGACGGGCTGTTTTGAAAAATTATAGAAAATAATTTTATGCTGTTTTTTTCTAAATGTACTGATTGATCAAACCAAGCCATTGATGTAGTTCTGGTTGAATTCATTGCCCAAGTACTGATTAAAGTTACCCCTCTATTAAAGCATTAAGGAATACCAAAAAATCATATTGACTCTCTTGAGGTCGACTAAGTGTGGGCCTACTCTCGTTCCTGGCACCTGCATCAGCTTTGACCCTTCCGCAGTCCTCAAATCCAGGAAGTCATCTCTGACCGGCGACCCTGTCCTGGCCCAGTCCTGAATCGAACACGATCATCCACTCGTCTAAATGGCCTAACGCACCCCGAACTGCAGATGAGGCGAAATATGAAACGACGCACCTACGTGGCCCTGCTCGCCACCCTAATGTCAGCCAGCGCCTGGGGCCAGGAGGTCAGCCTGTACGGGACGACCATGGCGCAGATGTGGAAGGAGGCGACGCCGGGCTTCAACAAGGCGACGTTCACGCCGGCGACGCAGTATCTGGGCATTGACGCGACGAAGCTGGGATCCGACCAGCTGTCGCTGCACCTGTTCGGGTGGGGGCGGACAGACCTGAGCGATGCGAGCAGCTTCGATGGCAAGAAATCCGGCGGGTATCTGAACTACGGGTATTTGCAGTATCGGTTCGACCGGGCGAACGCGGAGATCAAGGCGGGCCGGTTCACGGTGAACCAGAGCACGGGTTTCGAGCAGGTGGACGGCGTAAGCGCGCGGACGGATCTCGTGAACGGGTTCACGGTGTCGGCGTTCGCGGGCAAGCCGGTCCTCTATAAGACGGTGGATCTGACGAGCCAGAAGGACTACGACTTCCAGCGGGACGTGATGTTCGGAGCGCGGCTGGGCTGGCGGATGGGGAGGATGGCCGAGGTCGGTCTCTCCTACCTGCAGGACGGCTCGAAGGCGGCCAAGGATCTGGCCATCCCCTCCACGACGGACTACACCCGGAAGCAGCTGGGGGCGGATCTTTCGATCACGCCGACCAGTACCTTCGACCTCCGGGCCAGGACAGTGTTCGATGTGAGCAATGAGCGGACGAACACCGCCGAGCAGGACTACACGGCAACAGTGAAGCTGGGCAGCCAGGTATCGCTGTCGGGCAACTATGCGGCGCGGGCCTTCCAGTATCTCTATGCGGGCACCAACCTGCCTTCGCTGTTCCGGCAGGACGAGAACGATGCCTTCCGGGGCATGGGCGGGAAGCTGACCTGGCTGACGACGGCCTCCTTCCAGATGTCGGTGGACTACCGCCACACGCACCGGGACACCTACGGGGATGCCAACCGGGTCGGCACCGACCTGCGCTGGGATTTCATGGAGAAGGCCGTGCTCCTGGGCGTAGGCGCCCACGTGGTGAATGCGGACGCGGTGAAGACCGTGGATCCGGCGGCGCCCTACAAGAGCATCAGCCACCGGGAAGCGCGCGTGTGGACCATGGTGAACAAGGGCCGGTTCACGGCGAGCCTGGACGGGATCGTGCTGCATTACGAGAGCGGCAACCCCTACCTGGTGGGGGTCCGGAAAGCTTATGAAGGGATTGGTTCACTGGGGTACCAGGCCACTTCGAATCTGAAGGTGTCCGGGGACCTCAGCTATGGAACCTCCGCCCTGTCTGTGCATGAAACAAGGGGGTTGCTGAGGGCCGAGTACCGGTTTGGCACCACCAAGAAGGGAGGCAAGTAATGGCCCGGAAGACGATTCTCCAGGTACTAGGCATCGTGCTGGGCCTTGGCATGCTGATGGCGTGCGGGCTGGTCTCTCCGGAGGCGAGCTTCGCCGCGACCCATCCCGAAGGGTTGGGAGCCGGCAGGCCCTCCTGCTCCGAGTGTCACACCAACGATGTGTCCAAGGGGGCGATGAAGCCCTACGCGTCCTTCGACCACACCCCGGCCTTCGTGCAGAACCACAAGTTCCAGGCGAACCAGGATGTGAACACGTGCGGGACCTGCCATGCGCAGTCCTTCTGCGTGGATTGCCACGGCGGGAAGGTGCCGATGAAGCCGGCGATCAAGCTGAGCGGCAGTCCGGACCGGATGGCGCCGCACCGTGGGGACTACATGACGCTGCACAAGATGGAAGGGAAGCTGGATCCGTCGAGCTGCTACACCTGCCACGGCCGAGCCAACAACGACAAGTGCCGAGCTTGTCACCGGTAGACATCCGCTGAGTCCGAAGGGGAACACCATGAGCAAAATGAAATGGATGGCGGGTAGCTGTTTCGCGCTGGCCCTCGCGCTGTTGGCCTGGGGCTGCGCCGGCAAGGCCGGCCCCGTGGCACCGTTGAACGCGATGACGGGCGAGCATCCGGCGAGCTGGATCCAGACCCACTACACCGAGTACATCAAGGCGCCAGCCCAGTGCCAGAGCTGCCACGGCTCCACGAGCGACGCGACCCAGGCTGGCGGCATCTCCAAGGTGAGCTGCTTCACCTGCCACACGGCGGTGAACCACCCGGCCAACTGGGCCGATCCCCTCCAGCACGGACGGGCAGGCGCGCAGCTGGCACCCAGCTCCGATCCGAAGGTGATGGCGGGCTTCGCGCACTGCGCGAAGTGCCACGGGACGACCTACGCCGGCGGCATCGCCTCGTCCTGCAAGGCCTGCCACACGAAGGCGCCCCACCCGGACAAGCCCTGGGTGGGCACCTCACTGCTGAAGTCCAACCACGTGCAGACCGACATCGGGAATGCCGCCGAGTGCGCCAAGTGCCACCTGGCGGGCGCCAATTCGACGATGAAGCCGCTGACCACGCCTCCGGCCGGAACGGCTCCCGGCTGCTTCAACGAGACCCTTTGCCATGGCACCAACATCAAGCGGTAGCCAGGGCGTTCGCGTCAACGATGGCCCCATGCCGGTTCCCCGGGCCATGAGAACCAAGGAGGTGCGACATTCCCTTCAGTGAGACAAACGCTCGTCCTCATTCCTTTTTCCACCGCTTCACCACCTCAATTCAAGGAGAACTGAACATGAAGCATCGCCCTCTGAAACAGCTCTGCGGGCTCCTCGCCTCCGCAGCGATCGCCCTTGTGCTGATCGGTTGTAACGGGAAGTCCGGCCAGAACGGTACCAACGGCACCAACGGCACCAATGGTGTGGTCACCCTTAACGCCGCTGGTCTGACCCCTGACGAATGGGCCAACATTCACCTCACCGGTGCGGTCCAGAGCGTGGCGGTCTCCGCCACATCCGGCAAGCCCGTCGTGAACTTCACGGTCGCCGACCAGTACGGCATGCCCATTGTCGGCCTGTCCACGTTCACCA
>JANYLR010000049.1 GCA_025363715.1 Holophagaceae bacterium
CGCCCTTCCGTGCGCGGCAGCTCGATGGGATCCACGTCCACGCCGATGAGCCGCCCCCCGGGCAGCAGGCGGGGCAGCAATGCGCGCGTGTGGCCCCCGTAGCCCAGCGTAGCGTCCAGGGCCACTTCGCCGGGTTTCGGCGCCAGCACCTCGAGGATTTCCAGGACCATGATCGAACGGTGGGTGCCTGCCGGCGTATGGCCGCGGGCCATGACTTTCTCGAGCTCCCCGGCGTGCTGCTCCGGCGCCAACTCCTTGTACTTTTCCCCGAAGCGCCGCGGGTGGGTGCCCTTGTAGCGGACCCGGCGCGGGCGGGGAGAATCGTCCTGGCTCATAACCGAATGGTAGGTGCTTCCGGGAGCTCTGGGGAACCTGGAACACAGAGCCACCCATTTCCATGGGCAGCTGAGCCAGTCCGCGGGCACCTCCCGAGCCCATGCTGGACAGCCAATGGTCTGGCCCCCAGTGCTAGCATCGGTCCCATCATGCTGAGAATCCTGCTGCTCCCGTGGATGTTTACCTTCGCCCTGGCGGCGCCGGATGATCGCGAAGCCGCGATCCGTCACCTGGTTCAGCAGTACCTGGAGGCTCGTGATCGGGACGATGCTGTGGCCCTGCGCAAGCTCTTTGTTCCTGACTCGGACCAGCTGGTTTCCAGCGGCGAGTGGCGCAAGGGGCGGGATTCTGTCGTGAGCGGCACCTTGGCGAGTTCCCGGCGGACCGGCGGGAAGCGCGCCATCACCCTTGAGACTGTGCGCTTCGTCTCGGCCGATACGGCCGTGGCCGATGGCCACTACGACCTCACCGGCCTGTCCGGCAGCGAGAGCCGCCACATGTGGAGCACCTTCGTGCTGGTGCGAACACCGGAGGGCTGGCGCGTGGCGGCCATCCGGAACATGCTTCCGGCGCCACCGGCGCCTCTGAAGTGATCGGCTCTCATCGGGTGGATCAAGCGTCGAGCCGGATCTCGGCCAGGGCCTTCATGACCTGATCGGCGCAGGCCTGATAGCGCTCCCGCCCCGTGAGGTCGGCGGGCAGGTCCGCGAAGGCCACCGGCGGCCCCGGCACGATGGTGATGCGGCCCGGGTGCGGCCATTTGGACGCCCGCGGGAAACACTCGAAAGCCCCGAAGATCCGTACGGGGATCACCGGCACCTCGCACTTGGCAATGATGAAGCCGATGCCGGCCTCGGCGGTCTGGAGCTCGCCATCGGTGGAGCGGGTTCCTTCGGGGAAGATGAGGACGCGGTGGCCCGCTTTGAGCAGGTTCAGGATGCGTTTCATGCTGGCGAGATCGCCCTTGCCGCGGTCCACGGGCAGCACCTGGATGCGGGGCAGCAGCCACCCCAGGAAGCCCTTGAAGAGGGATTTGCGGGCCAGGTAGTAGATCGGGTTCCGGAAGCAGGCTCCGATCATGGAGGGATCCAGGAAACTCACGTGGTTGGCCACGATGATGGCGCCCCCGGATTCGGGCAGGAACTCCCGGTGGAGGGTGCGGTGCCGAAACACGATATGGCCGACGAGGCGCGCAAGGGTGTGGGTGAGCCAATAGATCATGGGGTGGCCATCAAAAAGGAACGACAGGACAGTTCCCAGTCTAGGGCCTGTTCTCAAAACAATTCCTGGTTCCAGACTGACAATGCCGGGGTTCTCCAGGAATGACTCGCCTAGAATGTCGTCATCCCTCCGGAGACAACCCATGCGTGTGAAGATCCTGCTCTCGCTGTTCGTCCTGTCGACTCTGGCCCTGTCCGCCCAGGACCTGGTTCGCCTGGGCAATCTGAAGTTCGCCCACTACGGAGCCGTGTCCTACATGAAGGAGCTGGGCCCGAAGTACCGGCTCAGGATCGAGGAGCGCATGTTCGCCAAGGGCATCGATATCAACCCGGCCATCGTGGCGGGCGAGATCGACGCCAGCGCGGCGGCCCTGGACGCGGCCATCGCGGGCCGGGCCGTGGGGGTGCCCATCTATGTGGTGGCCGGCTTCGCCCGGGGCGGCGCCCGCATCGTGGTGGGCGCCAACGGGGGCATCAAATCCCTGAAAGACCTCAAGGGGAAGAAAGTGGGCGTGGCCCGGGGCGGTGCCCAGGAACTGCTGCTGCTGGCGGAACTGGCCTCGGTGGGACTCAGCTGGGCGGACAAGCCCGGCAAGGACGTGCTAGTGCTCTACCTGCCCTTCGCGGACCTCAATCAGACCCTGATGGCCAGGAACATCGACGCCATGTGCCAGAGCGAACCCTACAGCTCCCAGGCCATCAACAAGAAGTTCGGCGTGGAGCTGCTGAAGCCCTACGACACGCCCATCGGCGAGCCCATCCGGGCCCTGGTCATCACCGAAAAGCTCTACCGGGAGCGGCGCGATGTGGCTCAGCGTTTCCTGCTCTGCTTCGTGGAGGCCACCAAGAAGTTCATCGACGAACCCAAGACTGCGGAGAAGTTCGTCCGCGAGGTGATGTTCAAGAACCAGATCACCCCGGAGGACTACCAGGACGCCATCGGTAACTCGCCCTTCAGCTATGACATCTCCGTGCCCCACGTGCAGATCACCACGGACCTCATGGCCAAGTACGGCGTGGGCAAGATGGCCAATCCACCCAAGGCCACTGACTGGGTGAAGCTGGACCTCCTCACCGAGGCCAAGAAGCAGCTGAAGGTGAAGTAGTGAAGCGCTACAAGCACGCCGCCTCGGGCATCCTCGTCCCTCTGGTGGCCCTGGCGCTTTGGCAGCTGCTCTCTTCCATGGGCTGGGTGAACGCCACCATCCTGCCTTCGCCCCTGCGGGTCCTCGTCAAGTGGTGGGCCTACCTGCGACCCCTGGAAGCCTTCGACTCCGCCCAGGGTTCGTACCTCAAGTGGTGCCTGTCCGGCGAGCTGATCCAGGACGCCCTCGGGAGCCTCTACCGCGTGCTGGTGGGCTTCTTCATCGGGGGTGGTCTGGCCCTGCCCCTGGGTTTGGCCATGGGCTACAGCCGCGTGATGTACGGCCTCTTCAACCCCCTCGTCCAGGTACTGCGGCCCATCCCGCCCATCGCCTACATCCCGCTGTCCATCCTCTGGTTCGGTCTGGGCAATCCTCCGGCCGTGTTCCTCATCAGTATCGGCGCCTTCTTTCCCGTGCTCATGAACACCGTGGCGGGCGTGCAGAACGTGGACAGCATCTACCTCCGCGTGGGCCGGAACCTGGGCGCCTCCCGGCTCACCCAATTCACCCACATCATCCTGCCGGCGGCCACGCCCTACATCTTCACGGGGGCCCGCATCGGCATGGGCACGGCCTTCATCGTGGTCATCGTCTCCGAGATGATCGCCGTGAACAACGGCCTGGGCTACCGCATCCTCGAGGCCCGGGAGTACCTCTGGTCCGACAAGATCATCGCCGGCATGTTCACCATCGGCCTCCTGGGCCTGGGCATCGACACCCTCATGAGCGGCCTCAGCACCCACCTGCTGAAGTGGCACCGCGGCCTGGAGCAGTCATGAGCGGGGCCAAGCACATCTCCATCCAAGGCGTGCACAAAGTCTTCCAGAGCGGGGGGCAGGAGGTCTACGCCCTCAAGGCCATTGATCTTGAGGTCGCCAGGGGCGAGTTCGTCTGTCTGCTGGGGCCCTCGGGCTGCGGCAAATCCACTCTCTTGAACGCCGTGGCGGGTTTCAGCCTGCCCAGTTCGGGAACCATCACCGTGGAGGGCGTCCCCATCACCGAGCCTGGACCCGACCGGGGCATGGTCTTCCAGGAATACGCGCTGTTCCCCTGGATGACCGTGGAGCAGAACATCGCCTTCGGCCTCCAGATCAAGCAGGTGGCCAAGGCCGTCATCCAGGCGAAGGTGGACGAGCTGCTCGTCCTGCTCAACCTGCAGGATTTCCGCCGACGCTATCCCAAGGACCTCAGCGGCGGCATGCGCCAGCGGGTGGCCATCGCCCGGGTGCTGGCCATCGATTCCCCCATCATGCTCATGGATGAGCCCTTCGGTGCCCTGGACGCCCTCACCCGCCGCAACCTGCAGGACGAGCTGCTGCGGCTGTGGACTGAATTGAAAAAGACCATCCTCTTCGTCACCCACAGCATCGAGGAGGCCCTCTACCTGGCGGATCGCACCGTGGTGATGACCTACCGCCCCGGCACGATCAAGCGCGACCTCAGCATCGACCTGCCCCGCCCTCGCGATGTCGCCAGCCCCGCCTTCAACGCCCTGAAGAAGGAACTGAGCCAGCTGCTCATGGAAGAACAGCACCGGCACCAGCAGGACGAGTTCAAGGGCGCGGCGGTGGATTAGAGCCAGGCTCCAGGCTTCGGGCTCCTGGCTTCAGAACATCCCCGGCTCAATTCACCACCCTTGGAGGAAGCGGCAGCTCGGCCCCGCCCCGGCCCCGGGTGGCCAGGCCCACGGCCAGGGTCCAGAACGGCGCCAGGTTGAGGTAGGGCACCCATTCCGTGAAGAAGGAGGGCAGGAAGGCCCAGTGGAAACCCAGCAGCGCCCACATCACGGCCCCGGTGAGCAGGTCCAGGCCCACATCCAGGAACCAGCCCAGGGGCCCTGCGGCGGTCGCGGGGATCTGGATGGCATCCACGGCCAGGGCGATGACCCAGGCCACTCGGATGCGGGTTCGGCTGAGGGGTGGCTTGCTGGCAGCATTGGGATTCATGGCCGCAGTCTACCGGAATTGGGGAATCTCTCCGGAGGCCGATATACGGATGGATGATCCGTTTGAGGGGCTCGACATGGTGCACATCCAGTGGAAAGAGCGCTACAACATCGGCTACAAGGAGATCGACGCACAGCACAAGGACCTGCTGGATCTGCTGAACGAGCTGATCGACCTGGTGGGCGCCAGCGGCGACTCCGAAGTGGTGGTCGGGATCTTTCATCGCCTGTGCGAGTACGTGCTCACGCACTTCGCCACGGAGGAACGGTACATGCGGGCCTGCGAGTACCCCCAGCTGGCCGAGCACGAAGCCTTGCACGCCACCTTCGTCCAGAAGCTGCTGGAGCTCAACAGGACCTACGATCCTGCTGACCCGCACCTGCTGCAGGAGACCCTGGAGTTCCTGAAGCAGTGGTACCTCGATCACATTCTCAAGGCCGACATGGACTATGTCCCCTTCATGAGGCGATACCACTCCGTGGCCACCATCCATGGAGTCGTCTTCGATTTCGGCAACGTCGTGTGCAGCTTCGACGACCAGAAGTTCCTGGCTGGCCTGGCAGCGTTGTGCGGAAAATCGGCCGAAGCACTGCAGGAGGCCCTCTACGGCAAGTCGACCCTGACCCAGGACCATGAAGCCGGTCGCATCAGCTCGGCGGAATTCCATGCGGAGGTGGCCACGCTCTGCGGCACGAGCCTGTCCGAGGAGGCGTTCATCAAGGTCTATACCGAGGTCTTCACGCCCAACCCGGCGATCTTCGACCTGATCCGGAAGCTCAAGCCGCACCACAAAGTGGGCCTGCTCTCCAACACCAGCCCCTGGCGTTTCGAACGTTCGATCCGGACGACGGGAGTCTTCCCCCTCTTCGACAGCATCACCCTCTCCTACGAGGTCGGCGCCAGCAAACCCGACCCCCGGCTGTTCGAGGATGCGCTCAGTAAGCTGGACCTGCTGGCCGAGGAGTGCGTCTACATCGACGACAAGCCGGCCTCCGCCCAGGCGGCGACGAATCTCCTGATGCACGGCATCACCTACACCACGCCTATCGCCCTCATGACCGAGCTGAGGCACCACAAGGTCACCTTTTGACAGATCTTGTCCCGACACCCTGGCAGCAGGCACCCGCCGCTGAAATTGATGCCTGGCGGCTAGAGACCGATGTATCAGCAGATGGGGCCGCCAGACGGTTTGCCTCAAGGAGGGTCTGATGGCCCACATCCAGTGGAAAGACCGCTACAACATCAACTTCCGGGAGATCGACGCGCAGCATCACGGCCTGCTGGACCTGCTCAACGAACTGCTGGACCTGATGGATGGCGGGCGTCATCCCGAGGATGTGACCCGCATTTTCGTCGCTCTGAGTGACTACGCCCAGACCCATTTCAGCAGTGAAGAGCGCTACATGCAGGCGGCGAGCTATCCGAAGCTGGCACAGCACCGCCAGGAACATGTGGTCTTCGTGGACCGGGTGAAAGAACTCAGCCGGGACTATGACCCCGGGGATGTCCGCCAGGTGGAGGAGACGACCACCTTCCTCCGGGACTGGTACCTGACTCACATCACCAAATCCGACCAGGATTACCTCCCCTTCCTCAAACGGGCCCTGCCCACCGCTTCCATCGAGGCCATCCTGTTCGGGCTGGAGGGCGTGGTCTGCACCACAGATCCCGCCCCTCTCCTCATGGCCCTCTGCGATCGAAGCGGGAAGCCGGAAGCGGAGGCGCAAGCCGCCCTTTGGGAAGATCCCGGGCTCCTGCGGGAGCTGGAAGCCGGAGTGTGGGATCTGGAGCGATTCGAGGTGGAAGGGACCAGCTGGGCGGGGAAGGCCCTTGACCTGGAAGCCCTGGCTGCGACCTATGCAGGGTCCTTCCAGCCAGTACCCGGCATGCTCCGCCTGGTAGCGCAGATGAAGGGGCACCAGCCCGTGGCCCTGATCGGCAACGCCACGCCCTGGTTGCGCACCCATGGGCTGGCCAGTCTGGGCCTGGAGGATTGCTTCACAGCCGAGGTGCTGTCCTGCGAAGCCGGAATTCGGCTGCCGGACCAGGGCCTCCTCCTCGCGGCGGCCGAACGCCTGGGCTTGGCCCCCGATACCTGCCTACTGATCCACCGGAACCCGGCCTGCCTGGATGCGGCCCAGGCCGTTCAGATGCAGACGCTCGACTACACGACACCCGTGATGCTCATGGCCCAGCTCCGGCGCATGGGGGTGCCGTTCTAAAGTCCTCTGGGGGTTCCCCTCGCCACGCATGCGTGCCGAGGATCTAGTGTCGCGCTGCGCGCACACCCCCAGCCCCCCGCGCCTCATCCCGGCCAAGCCAGTCTGGGGCTTTTGCTTTCTGGGGTCGGGGCTCAGCGGCGCGCCTTCCCGGTGGCCCGCTCGATGCGGATGCGCATCACCACTGTGCGGAAGAGGTCCTTCTCGATCTCCCGGTCCACCACCTCTGCGTGTTGCGCTGCGAAGCGCAGGCCCAGGGCCTGCAGCAGGCGCCGCTTCTCGCCATCCTCGGCCACCAGCTCGGCCTGGCCGAACACGATGACGCTGGCGTAGCGGGTGGCCAGTTCCAGGGGCAGGGTTTCCGCCTGGGTGACAGCGCAGTACGAAACCTTCGGGTTGAAGGCCAGGTTGTCCAGCTTGTGGCCCGCGGTGGCGCAGTGGATGATCAGCTCCCCGTCCACCACCGCGTGGTTCACGGGCACGGCATAGGGCCAGCCCGCCGCGTCCACGGTGGCGAGGACGCCCCATTCGGCCGTCTCCAGCAGCTGCCAGGCCTCGGCCTCGCTCAGTTCCCGGTCGCGCCGGCGCATGGGATGGCTGGGGATGGTCATCGTCGCCTCGACGCGATCCAGTTCAGCGCCTCGATGGGCGTCATGCGGTTGAGGTCCAGGGCCTCCAGCTCGGCGCGGAGGGGATCGGGCCCGACCTCGAACAATGGCAGCGCCGGCTGACTCATGGTGGGTGCCCTTGGCGGTGCTTCCGGCGCCTGGGCCAGGAGGCGCTGGGCCTTCTGGATCACGCTCCGCGGCAGGCCCGCCAGGCGCGCCACCTGGATGCCGTAGCTGCGATCCGCGGGGCCCGGCGCCACGCGGTGGAGGAAGTGCAGCTGCTCCTCCCACTCCTGCACCTCCACATGGAGGTTCTGGATGCGGGAGTCGTCCGCCAGCTTGGTCATCTCGAAGTAGTGGGTGGCGAAGAGCGTTCGCGGGGCGCCGCCCTTCAGATCACGAAGAAAAAGGGCGATGGCCTCCGCCAGGGCCAGGCCGTCGCGGGTGGAGGTGCCCCGGCCTATCTCGTCCAGGATCACCAGACTGGCGGCCGTGGCCTGGTTGAGGATCCGCGCCGTCTCCGTCATCTCCACCATGAAGGTGGACTGGCCCTTGGCCAGCTGGTCCGAGGCGCCGATGCGGGTGAAGATGCGGTCCACCAGGCCGAAGCGCATGAGCTCCGCGGGCACGAAGGAGCCCGCCTGGGCCAGCACCACCAGCAGGGCCGCCGTGCGCAGGAAGGTGGACTTGCCGCCCATGTTGGGACCCGTGACCACGGCCATGGGCTGGGCCGCCGAGAACTGCAGGTCGTTGGGGATGCACTCGCGACCCAGCCTTGATTCGAGCATCGGGTGGCGGGCGGCGGCCAGCACCAGCTCCCGCTCCTCGCCCAGCTCGGGCCTCGTCCAGCTCGACAGCCGCGCCCGTTCCGCCAGGGCCGCCAGCACATCCAGCACGGCCACGGCCCGGGCCAGGGCCGTGAGGTCAGCGCGGTGCTCCAGCACAATGGCCAGCAGGCGCTGGAACTGGGCGGCCTCCAGGCGGGCCTGGTCGCTTTCGGCGCTCAGCAGCCGCTGCTCGAAGGCCACCAGCTTTTCAGTGGTGAAGCGCTCGGCGTTGGCCAGGGTCTGCTTGCGCAGGAAGTGGGCAGGCACCGCGCCGAGGTTGGACTTGGTGATCTCGAAGTAGTACCCGAACACCCGGTTGTACTTGATCTTCAGGCTGTTGATGCCGGAGGCGGCGCGCTCTTCTTCTTCCAGTTCCAGCATCACCTGCTTGGCATCCCGGGCCAGGCGGCGCACGGCGTCCAGTTCCCCCTCGACGCCTTCGCGGATGACGCCGCCCTTCTCCAGATCCAGCGGCGGAGCCTCGGCAAGGGAGCGCTGAAGCTCGGTGAGAAGGGGCGTGCATAGCGGCGTATCGACCGGCCATAGGCCCAATTCCACGACTTCGGAGGCCCAGCCCTCGTCCTGGATGCGAGCCGGCAGTTTCTGAAGCACGGCCAGACCTTCGCGCAGCTGAGCCAGCTCCGGTGGATTGGCCAGCCCCAGGGCCACGCGGCCCAGCAAGCGGTCCAGATCAGGCACCTGGGAAAGCAGCGTCTGGATGGGCCCTCGGCGGCGGTCCTCCGTGAGCCAGGCCACCTGGGACCAGCGGCGCTCCAGGGCGGTGCGGTCCCGCAGGGGCTGCTCCAGCCAGGCCTTCAGCAGCCGCGAGCCCATTCGGGTGCGGCACTGGTCCAGCAGGGCGAGCAGCGATCCCGAGCGCCCACCATCCAGCCCGTTGGCCAGGACTTCGAGATGTCGGGCACTGGTGGCGTCCAGCAGGGGACCCGAGGCGCCCAGTTCCAGCGAGACTCCCTGCAGGTGCGCCGGACGCCCCTTCTGCGTGGTTTCCACTTGATCCAGCAAGGCCGCCAGGGCGCCCAGGGCGGCCGGATAGGGATCGAGACCGATGCCTTCCAGATGCTGCCAGCCAAAGAAGGCCAGCACCTGCTGCCGGGCCCGGGAGGCCTCGAAGCGCCAGGCGGGCAGCCGCGTGCGGGCGGCCTCCAGGTCGGTGATGTCGTCGGCGCCTTCGGCCAGGATCAGCTCCTGGGGACCCAGCCGCTCCAGGGTGGCGCGGAGGGCCTCCTCGCCTTCGCCGGGCAGCACGCGCAGGGCGCCGGAGGCCAGCTGCAGGAGGGCCAGGCCCCAGGCGGAGCCGTGGCGGTGGAGGGCGCAGAGCCAGCGGGCGTCATCGTCCAGCCAGGTGCCCGGCGTGATGATGCGCTTGATGGCCCGGGGCAGCAGGCCCTTGACCTCTTCGGCCTTGGCCGTGGGCTCTGCGATGGCCGCGGAAAAGCCCGCCGCCAGCAGCTTGGGGAGGTACGACTCCAGGGCGAAGTGGGGCACGCCGCACATGGGCGTCTCCGACTCGGAGCCCTTGCCCCGCATCGTGAGCGCGATCTCCAGCACCGGCGCGGCGCGGACGGCGTCCTCCCCCAGGATCTCGTAGAAGTCCCCCATGCGCGTCAGCAGCACGGCGTCGCCCGCCTCCCGCTTGAGGCCCGCGATCTGCTGCAGCATGGGCGTGGACATGGGTGTCTTGAAAAGCCTAGTAAGCGGAGGATTGCGGAGGAGCGGAGGAAAGCGGAGAAATGCGTGGGTTCAAAAGGCGTTTGATGCCGCCATCCTTCATGGGCCAGCGCCAGAAATTCAAGAGAAACCCGATGCGTTTGGCTGAGAAGCGGAGGTAGGTCAGGAGCTGGGCCTCATGGAAATCCGTGAATTTCTCGACGGTTTTCAGCTCCAGGACGATGAGGTCTTCGACCAGGATGTCCACCCGATAGGCCGAGGGAATTTCGACTTCTTCATAGGTGATGTCGAGTGCCATTTGCCGTTGGACACGAAGGCCAGCTTTCTCCAATTCGTAGGCGAGGCAGGCTTCGTAGGCACTCTCCAGCAAACCAGGCCCCAGAGCGCGCTGAACTCGTATGGCACACCCCAGGATGACCTCGGTCAGGGATGCCAGTTCAAGATCTCCGCTTTCCTCAGCCACTCGGCTTTCCTCCGCTTTTCTTCTTTTCCTCCGAGCGAGATTCCTCGCAGGGAGCTTGGTATGGAATCCTCGATCTTCCCACACCCCAGGCTTTGCCGCGATGATGGGGCCATGGAACGGGTCGAATGTGTGGTGGTGGGCGCGGGCGTGGTGGGCTTGGCCCTGGCCCGGCACTTGGCGCTCCTGGGCCGCGAGGTGCTGGTGCTGGAGGCGGAGGACCGCATCGGCACGGGCATCAGCTCGCGGAACAGCGAAGTGATCCATGCGGGGATCTACTACCCGGCAGACTCGCTGAAGGCCCGGCTCTGCGTGGCGGGAAACCGGGCCCTCTACGCATTCTGCGAAGCCCATGGGGTGGACTACCGCCGCTGCGGCAAGCTCATCGTGGCCACGGACGATTCCCAGGTCGAGGCGCTGCGCCAGCTGCGCGTCCGCGCCCAGGTCAACGGCGTGGACCTCCAGTGGCTGGAGGCGGAGGAGGCCCGGGCCCTGGAGCCGCGCCTGCACTGCACGGCCGCCCTGCTCTCCCCCAGCACGGGCATCGTGGACAGCCACGGCCTCATGCGGGCCCTGCGCATGGAGGCCGAGACCCATGGCGCCACGGTGGTGCTGAAGAGCCCCGTGCGGCGGGGTCGCGCCGTGTCGGGCGGCCTGGAACTGGAGGTGGGCGGCGGGGAGCCGATGACGCTGCAGGCAGCGCGCGTCTTCAACGCTGCGGGCCTCGGCGCCATTCCCTTGGCCCACGCCTTCGAGGGCGCCCGGCGGTCATCCCTGCCGCCCCTGCCCCGAGCCTTCGCCAAGGGCAACTACTTCAGCCTGGCGGGCGCGGCCCCCTTCGCCCGGCTGGTCTACCCGGTCCCACCCCTGGGTGCCCTGGGCGTGCATCTCACCCTGGACCTGGCGGGCCAGGCCCGCTTCGGGCCCGATGTGGAGTGGGTGGACCGGGAGGACTACGACGTGGATCCGCGCCGCGCGGAGGGATTCTATGCCGAGGTGCGCAAGTACTGGCCAGAGCTGCCGGAGGGCGCCCTGCAGCCCGCCTACGCCGGCATCCGCCCCAAGCTGCACGGCGCGGGCGAGGCCATGCCGGACTTCCTCATCCAGCGGGAGGACACCCACGGCCTGCCCGGCCTGGTGAACCTCCTGGGCATCGAGTCGCCGGGGCTGACGGCCTGCCTGGCCCTGGCGGAGGAAGTGGCCCGCTGAGGCCGCGCCAGTCCTGATCCCGCGCCTTCGGGAATGGGGCGCCCTGCCATACACTGGAGGGTGCGTCAGAGGGATTCCGTGGTGTCGAACGACTACAACAGCTTCAGGGTCACCATGAAGGCCGGGGCCTCCGGGCAGGTCTCCACGGCCCAGGGCCGGGGCGCCGTGGCCAGCGCCTCGCGCCAGGCCTCGGAACTGGCCATCCAGGTGCTCCAGGATGGCGGCAACGCCTTCGACGCGGCCTTCGCCACCGCCTTTGCCCTCTGCATCTACCATCCCCAGGCGGGCAACCTCGGCGGCGGGGGCTACCTCCTCTTTCAGGAAAAGGGCGGGAAACCCCAGGCCTTCAACTACCGGGAACAGGCGCCCCGGGGCGCCACCCGGGAGGCCTTCCTGCGGCCCGATGGCACGCCGGATCCGGACCGCACCGCCTTCGGCCCCACCTCGGTTTGTGTGCCCGGCACCATCAAGGCCTTCTTCGAGCTGCAGCGTCGGCACGGGAAGCTGAAGGCGAGTGATCTGCTCTCGGCCATCGCCCGGCGGGCGGAAGCAGGCGCCAGCCTCACCCAGTACGAGTGCGACTGCCTGAACCGCCTGGGCCCCAAGCTGGCGGCCTCCCCGGAGGCCCGGCGGATCTACGTCCGCGACACGCCCTTCCAGGCTGGCGATGTGATTCCGAATGCGGCCCTGGCGAAGACCCTGGACCTCCTGGCCCGGGAAGGTGAGCAGGCCTTTTACCGCGGCGCCATCGCCGAGCAGATCGTGGCGGACCTCCAGGCCAACGGCGGCCTCCTCGCTGCCGAAGATCTGGCGGACTATGCCCTCCGCGAGGTCGAGCCCATCCAGGTGGAGCTGGCGGGGCGGCTGGTCTGGTCCGTGCCCCCCGAAGGCGGCGGGGCCCTGCTGCTGGAGATCCTCAGCCTCCTGGACCGGGAGGCCTTCCGGAATTGCGCCTTCGACAGCCCCGAGTACCACCACCTCCTGGCCCAGGCCTCCAAGCTCGCCTTCCTGGACCGCATGGATTACCTGGGGGATGCGCCCCTGGGCGAGGCCTACCACCGGCTGCTCACCCGGGATCACGCGGACCGGCGCTTCGCGCTCATCGACCCCACCCGGGATACGCCCACAGCCGAACTGGCCGGCGGACGGGGAGAAGAAAGGACCTCCGGCAAGCACACCACCCACTTCGCCATCATCGACGCCGAGGGCAACGCAGTCTCCAATTCCTACACCCTGAACCTGCGCTATGGCTCCAAGTGGGCCGTGGCCGGCGCCGGCTTCCTGCTGAACGGCAGCATCGATTCCTTCTCCTTCATCGAGGGGAAGGAGAACTACTTCGGCGTCGTCGGCAGCCGGCCCAACTTGTTCGCACCGGGCAAGCGACCCGCCAGCAACATGGCCCCGGTGCTGGTGACCGTAGACGGATCCGTGGAGATCGCCCTGGGTACCCCCGGTGGCCCCACCATCCCGACAACTCTGGCCAATGTCCTCCTGGGCAGCCTGATCCATGGCGTGGAGCCGGAAGCCCTGGTTCGCGCCAGCCGTCTCCACCACCAGGGCTGGCCGGATGTCCTGTCCCACGAGCCGGGCTTCGACCGCCCCGGGCTGCTGTCCGCCCTGGCGGGGATGGGCTACACCCTCAAGGACAAGCAGGAGCTGATCTCCGATGTGCAGGCGGTGTTCCGGCGGGACGGCCAGTGCCTAGCGGTCAGCGATTACCGACGGGAAGGGCAGGCCCGCGCCCTGGCCCTCTCGAACTGAATCGGAAATGAAGGTTCATCCGGGGTTCCGGGGCCAGAAAAGCGGAACACAGAGGACACAGAGCGCCGCGGAGGACACAGAGCAAAGCGCTGGTCACGGAAGCCGCCTGCGGCGGGCCCGTGAGGTGAGGGCCACGGCCCCTTCCGTGTCCTCTGCGGAATTCTGTGTCTTCCGTGACCAGCCTTTTTTACGCTTAGCCTCAGCCGGGCCGGTAGGCCATGTAGGCCGGTTCCCACTGGGCCCGCTTGAAGATGGATCCCAGCCGCTCATCGTCCAGAAGACGGCCCAGCCCCGTGTCCCGGGCTTCCCGGCCCACGGCGAAGGCCACGGCGGCACTCACCTGGCGGATATTCTTCATCTCGGGGAGCAGCAGGCCCATGGCCTCCTGCTCAGGCGTCACGAAGGTGCTGATGGCCCGGCTGGCGGCCAGGAACATGCCATCCGTGATGCGGGAGGACCGGGCCACCAGAGCGCCGAGGCCCACACCGGGGAAGATGTACATGTTGTTGCACTGGGAGGCTTGGAGGGTGCGTCCCTGCCAGGCCATGGGCGGGAAGGGGCTGCCGGTGGCCACGAGGCCCTTGCCACCCGTGGCCTTCCACACGGCCTCGGGCGTGCACTCGCAC
>JANYLR010000050.1 GCA_025363715.1 Holophagaceae bacterium
GCCTTGCGGCCCTGGCGGTGGGCGGCCAGCAGCTTCTCCTTCAGGCCGCCGATGGGCAGCACCCGGCCCCGCAGGGTCAATTCGCCGGTCATGGCCATGTCCGCCCGGGCGGGGATGCCCGTCAGCACTGATATCAGGGCAGTGGCCAGGGTGATGCCGGCGCTGGGGCCGTCCTTGGGAATGGCGCCCTCGGGCACGTGGACGTGGAGGTCCACGCTGTCGAGAAAGTCGCGCTTCAGGCCCAGGCGCTCGGCCCGGCCACGCACATAGCTGAGGGCCAGGTTGGCGCTTTCCTGCATGACCTCGCCCAGCTTACCGGTGAGCTTGAGGACGCCCTTGCCCGGCAGCACGGCGGCCTCGATGGTGAGCAGGTCGCCGCCGGTAGGCGTCCAGGCCAGGCCATTCACCAGCCCCGGCGGGGCCGTGTCCTCGGCCCGGGTCTCCAGGATCTTCTCGGGGCCCAGCAGCTTCGGCACCCGCTCGGCGGTGATGACGGGATCGAAGGCCACGCCCTTCTCCGGCTGGAGGGTGTGCCGGGCCAGCTTGCGGAGGATGTTGGCGATCTCCCGCTCGAACTGGCGCACCCCCGCCTCCCGGGTGTAGGCCTGCACGAGCTTCTCCAGGGCGGCCTTCTCGAAGCGCACGCCCATGTCCTTCATGCCGTGGCCCTCCAGGGCCCGGGGTAGCAGGTGCTGCTCGGCGATGGCCAGCTTCTCCTTGGTGGTGTAGCCGCTGAGCTCCAGCACCTCCAGGCGGTCCTCCAGGGGCTCGGGGATCAAGTGCCGCACATTGGCCGTGGCCAGGAAGAGTACCTGGCTGAGGTCGAAGCCCACGTCCAGGTAGTGGTCCTGGAAGGCGGCGTTCTGCTCGGGATCTAACACCTCCAGCAGGGCCGAGCTCGGATCGCCGCGGAAGTCCGAGGCCATCTTGTCGATCTCGTCCAGCAGCATGAGCGGGTTGCGGACCTTGGCCTTCTTCATGAGCGAGATGATGCGACCGGGCATGGAGCCGATGTAGGTGCGTCGGTGGCCGCGGATCTCAGCCTCGTCGCGCACGCCGCCCAGGGACAGCCGCACGAAGGGCCGGTTCAAGGCCCGGGCGATGCTGCGAGCCAGCGAGGTCTTACCCACGCCGGGAGGACCCACCAGACAAAGGATCGGGCCCCGCAGCGGCGCGCGTTCACCCGATTCGCTGGATTTCACCGGTTCCTTCTGCAGCCGCGCCATGACGGCCAGGTGCTCCAGGATGCGGGCCTTGATCTTGTCCAGGCCTGAGTGATCTTCGTCCAGTACCCGCTCGGCCTCCATGAGGTCCAGGCGCTCTTCGGCCATGGCCTTCCATGGCAGGGCCAGCAGCCAGTCCAGGTAGGTGCGGCTGACGGTGGCCTCGGCGCTCTGCGCCGGCATGGCCTCCAGGCGCTCCAGCTCCTCCAGAGCCTTGGCCTTGGCCTCCACGGTCATGCCCGCGGCCTCGATCTGATCCTTCAACCGGCCGCCCTCGTCCTTCTCTTCCTTCTTCCCCAGCTCCTTCTGGATGACCCGCATCTTCTCGTTCAGCACGTACTGTTTGTGGTCTTGATCCAGGCGCTGGCGGGTCTTTTCATCCAGAGTGCGGTCCACTTCCGAGCGGGCCGCATCCAGCTCCAGCAGGCCCATGAGGACCGCGAGGCGCGGCTCGATGTCCACCTGGTCGAGGACCTCCTGCTTCTGCTTCACCTCGGCGGGCACCAGCCCGGCCACGGTATCGATGGCCTTGCCCAGGGGCAGCTCGCGGATCTGGTCCATGCTCAGCAGACGCGAGGCATCGGAGTTCCGGCCCAGGAAGGCCTCCACCGCCTGATGGAAGGGCTGGAGGGAGCCGACGCTGACCGGGGAGGGCTCCGGCAGCAGGTAGGCCTCCGCCTGGATGACCTCGCCGGCGTCGTCGTAGCGGCGCAGGTTCACCCGGGCGATGCCCTTCACGCCCACCTTGTAGTAGTCCTTGGGCAGGGCGATGACCGATTCCACCAGGGCCAGGGTGCCGATGGGGTAGAGATCCTCCTGGCCCGGCGTTTCCACCTTGGCGTCCTTCTGCGTGAGCATCAGGAGGTGGTCGCCAGCCTTGATGGCCAGTTCGAGGGTCTTCACGGAAGCGGACCGACCCACCACGAAGGGCACCCGCGCCCCCGGGAAGAGCACCATGTCCCGGATGGGAATGGCAGGCAGGGTGAGGGTTTTGGGAACGGCCAAAGGGCGCCTCGATTCAACCCGCGGCGGAAATCGGCTGGGACGGCAGCCCCATCACTTCCTCCACCTTCTGGCGGGTGATGCGCAGGGTCTCGCGGGAGGTGCGCTTGTCCGAGGGCAGCTCGTACATGGGCTCCAGGAGGATCTGCTCCACCAGGCTGCGGAGACCCCGGGCGCCCAACTTGCGGGTGAGGGCCTGCTCGGCGATGGCGGCGATGGCGCCCTCCTCGAAGCTCAGGTCCACGTCATCCATGTCGAAAAGCTTCACGAACTGCTTGGTGATGGCGTTCTTGGGCTGGGTGAGGATGGCCACCAGGGCCTCCCGGTCCAGGGGCGTGAGGCCCGCCACCACGGGCAGGCGGCCCACCAGTTCGGGGATGAGGCCGAACTTGATGATGTCCTCGGGCTCCACCAGGCGGAGCATGTTCTCCTTGTCCTCTTTCGACGAGGGGGTGGAGCCGAAACCCACGGCCTTGGCCCGAATGCGCTGCTTGATGATGTCCTCGATGCCCACGAAGGCGCCGCCACAGATGAACAGGATGTTGCTGGTGTCCAGCTGGATGAACTCCTGGTGCGGATGCTTGCGGCCGCCCTGGGGCGGCACGTTGGCCACGGTGCCCTCGACGAGCTTCAGCAGGGCCTGCTGCACGCCCTCGCCGCTCACGTCGCGGGTGATGCTGGGGTTCTCGCTCTTGCGGCCCACTTTGTCGATCTCGTCGATGAAGACGATGCCGCGCTGGGCCCGCTCCACATCGTAGTTGGCGGCCTGGAGCAGCTTGGTGAGAATGTTCTCCACATCCTCGCCCACGTAGCCAGCTTCGGTCAGCGTGGTGGCGTCGGCCATGGCCAGGGGCACGTCCAGGAACCGGGCCAGAGTCTGGGCCAGCAGGGTCTTGCCGGTGCCGGTGGGGCCCAGCAGCAGGATGTTGCTTTTGGACAGCTCCACCTCGGTGGCGCCCAGGGCTTTCCGGGGGGTGAGGATGCGCTTGTAGTGGTTGTAGACCGCCACGCTCAGGCGCTTCTTGGCAGCCTCCTGGCCGATGACGTAGTCGTCCAGGAAGGCCTTGATCTCCTTGGGGCGGCTGAGGCGGGCCTCATGCTTGCCCAGGGGCTTGCCCTGGCGGCTCATGCGCAGCTGCAGCTGACCCGCCTCCAGGCATTCGTTGCAGATGAAGGCCTCGGGACCCGCGAGGAGCTGTTCCACCTCGTGGGGCTCTTTGCCGCAGAAGGAGCATTTCTGTTCGCGCTTGTACTTGTTCATTTGGTGCTCCCCTCCTGGGGCCGGCCTTAGGCTACATCGTGAATGGTCTTCAGTTCCAGGATCTCGAAGCGACGGATCCCCGCGGGGATCTGGACCCGAACCTCACTGCCTTCCTCCTGGCCCACCAGGGCCATGCCGATGGGGGAGCTGATGCTGAGATGCTGCGGTCGGCCATCCAGTTCCTCGGGAAGCACCAGCGTGTAGGTGAATTCCTCATCGGAATCCAGGTCCAGGATGGTGACTTTGGAGCCGTAGGCCACCCGGGACTTGGGCAGGCGGCTGATGTCCAGGCTGGCCACTTCCGAGATGCGCTTCTCCAGCGTCACCAGCTTGTTCTGGAACATGTCGCGCTTGGCCAGGGCCTGTTCGTACTCGGCGTTCTCGGAAAGGTCCCCCTGGCCCGCCGCCCGGGCGATCTCCTGGGGGATGTCCACCAGCAGGGCCTGCTTGATGTCCTTGAGGTCCTTCTCGAGCTTGACGAGCACGTGCTTGGGCATGGGGTCTTCCCGGAAAGTTGGCGTCAAAAAAAGGCGGGCCCTAGGGCCCGGTCAGACTGGAAAGGTTGAAACTGATTCTACCCACTCCGGGGGCGGAAGCGGAGCCAAGAGGGAAAGCATCCTTCGATCTCCATTTTTAGATGTATTTGATTGAGCATTGTTCAGTGACCCCGGGTAGCCATAGTTCATGCGCGTTCAATTCATATCCGAAAAAGAGGTGGATCGAGGAGAACGGAAAGCAACAAGAGATGTACGACGCAGATGCACCAAAGGTAACTCGGCACTCAATTCATTCAAATATTTACACACGCCCTTAGTGGTTCGCCCCTTCAAGTGATTGTAGTCATGCCACAATATAATACCACCTGGTTTCAGCATTTTAAGAGCCTTCTCAGAGTCACTTTTAGCATACGAATAGGCGTGAGATCCATCAACAAAAATCAGATCAAAATGACCAGCATATTTCGATTCATCAAATTTTTTACTGTCTGAAAAAATTTGATTAATTTTATGCTCTATATTTGTTCCAGTGTAAACGAATTCAACATGACATGACTCACGCACAGCTGCTTCCATGGCTTTAACATTGTCTGTTGATTCTCCTTGATATTCAGAAACCTGATCGGGCGAAAGGGTCAAAGTTACAACTCTTGATTCTGGTGAAGAATTTTTTGCCCATAAATAAGCAGTCCTTCCAGTGCAAGTTCCAAATTCAAACATCATTTTTGCCTTTTTTGATAAAACAGATAAAATCCAGGCTTCTACATCACTTGTCGCCGCACCGAATCCATCGCCTTCACCTAGAAAAACCACTTCAGCACCCTCAATGGTGGGCCCAAATTGGTTTCTCTTGAAAGCCTGGTCAAATTCTTCAAGTGCGATCATTTTAATGGGCCACCCCAGACTTCTTCCCTGAAGGAATCTAAGCCGATTTTGATAAGTGCGCAGAGTAACGGCTGCCAACACCAGTAACAATCCTAAAAACACTGATATATATATATGCAAAGATGCGTTCAGGGCGTTGGTCACAGAACCTCCATGGATGAGTTGATGGATTCTTGCCATTCTTCTGGGGGAAGGGGCGCAGGGGGCGGTGGGCCCGGACTGTCGGGTTGAGTTTTAAAGCGACGATGCATCCAAAACCACCAGCGGGGATCCTTGCGGATCTGGCCTTCGATCCGGGCCGTCATCAGCTGGGTGGCCACCCAGGCATCCCGGGCCGCGTTGCCGGTCACGGGCACCTCGAAGGGGGCCTCGAAGCGCACGGTGATGGTGCCATCGGGGTTGGGCCAGCTGAAGACCGGCAGCACCGGCAGGCCGAAGCGGGCGGCCAGCGCCCCCGCCGTGGCATGGGTGGAGGCCCATTGCCCCAGGAAATGGACGAACACGCCGCTGGTGAGGGCATCCTGGTCCAGCAGGAACCCCACCCCCCGGCCGGCCTTGAGGGCTTTCACGGTCCCGCGCATGGCCCCGTCCTTGAGGATCACCCGGTTGCCAAAGCGGGTGCGGAAGCCCAGGGAGATGGGCTCCAGCAGCGGGTTGTCCAGCTCCCGCCCGATGGCGTCCAGGGTGCGCCCGTGGCGACTCTGGGCCAGGGCGATGGCCTCCCAGTTCCCGTAGTGGCCTGTGAGCTGGATGAAGCCCTTGCCAACCGCCTGGGCCGCGTCGAAGTGCTCCAGCCCTTCCACCTTGATCCAGCGGTCCAGCTCCTCCGGGGTGGCGGTGCGCAGGCGCAGCAGGCCCACGAAGAGGGCCCCGAAGTGCTTGAAGCAGGCCTTGGCCATGGCCCGGGTCTGGGCCTCATCCAGGCCCAGGTCCGCGAACCGCATGTTCTCCCGCACGATGCGGCGGTGGCGGGGATCCACCAAGTAGAACAGGCTGCCTGCCGCCTCGCCCAAGGCCTGCACCGTGGTCCAGGGCAGGTCGCCCAGGATGCCGTCCAGCAGGCGGAACGCCCCGTACTCCAGGCGATGCCGGAGGCTGGGGGCGGGAGGGGGGGTCAGGTCAGCCATAAAAAAAGGGGCGCCTCGGGGTTACGAGGCGCAAAGAGAAAGCTTAGCAGGAACCAGGATCAGGATTCCTTGACCAGCAATTCCAACACTTGCATCACGCGCTCCGGCGCCACCCGATGGGCGCTGGAGCCATGGGTGGGGAAGTTGGCTTGGAGGCCAGGATCGCAGTCCACATCCGGCCCCCGGAGAGTCAGGGCCCGGGGCCCGATGGGATTGAACCAGACCTCGGGGCTGGGCCCAAACACCGTCACGGTGGGTCGCCCTGTGGCGGCGGCGGTGTGGGCCAGGCCCGTGTCGATGGCCACATTGCCCCAGGCCCCCGTTTGGATGGCACAGACCTCCGGCAGGGTGGTCAGCCCAGCCAGGTTCAGGGCGCTGGGGACCCGGGCGGCCAGCTCGGCCCCCAGGGGTGCCTCGTCGGGCCCTCCGAGCAGCACAGGCCGGATCCCCCGGGCCTGAAGGAGGTCCATGAGCCCGGGCCAAGTGCGGTCCTCCGGGAACCAGCGCTTGCCGAAACCCCGGGTTCCGAAGGCCAGGGTGGCGTAGGGCTCGCCCTGCCAACCTGCGGCCCTCAGTTTGTCGAGACCCTTGTGCCCACCCAGTAGGGCTGGCGTCAGGGGCAGCCAGAGGGCCCGATCGTCCCCGGTGAGGGTCTTCAGCAGGGGCTGGATGCGGGTGGCGATGTGCACCGGCAGGTTCCGGTAGCGGATGCTGTGGTGGTAGAGCAGGCGCAGGTGGTTATCGGCGATGCCGGCCCGGATGGGGACCCGGCTCAGCCAGGCCGCGAAGGGCAGCCGGGCGCTCTGGGACAGGTTGAGGAAGCCCACCGGGGGGCGCTTACGCCAGCCCCGCACCAGGGCCCAGGGGTCCGGCTTGGCGGCGCCGCCGCCTTCGATGTGGGCCTCGGCGATGAAGGCTGGCGCGGCCTCGGCCAGCAGGGCCGCGCCGATGTGGTGGCCCACGGCGATCCAGCGCAACTGCACGCCCCGGGCCGCCGCCACGGCGTTCCAGTGCTGCTGCAGGGTCCGCAGGAAGGGAAAGGTCATCACCACGTCCCCCAGCTGCCGGGGGAAGCGGATCCATACTTCCGGCGCCGCGCCTCCAGCCAGGGCCCGGTCCAGGTCCAAGAGCACGGAGTGGGTCACGCCCCCTCCCGGGAGAGGGGCATGGTCATGCAGCGGGGTCCGCCCCGGGCCCGGCTCAGCTCGCCGGCCTGGATCTGGACGAGGTACTTGCCCCCGTCGAGCAGGTTCAGGGCCGGGTCGTTCAGGACCTCCTTGGCCGTCACCACCTGGTAGCCCGCCCGGTCCAGGGCCTCGGCCGTGGCGATGTTGCGGCCATAGCTGGTGATGACGCCGGGGGCCAGGCAGAAGGCGTTGGCGCCATCGGTCCACTGCTCCCGCTGCTGCATGATGGGGTCGTCCCCGCCGCAGGCGATGGGCTTCAGATCGATGCCCAGCTTCCTCAGCGCCTTGAGCAGGCTCGGCCCGGTGCTCATGCGCAGCTCGTCGTGGCGCAGGTCGATGCTGGTCACGTTCAGGAGCTCCCGGCTGCCCTCCACGAAATAGGGCGGGAAGACCAGGCACTCGTCCTGGCTGATGCGGGTGAAGATCGTGTCCAGGTGCATGGCGCTGCGCTTGTGCGGCATGAGCACCATGAGCAGATGGTCGAAGCTGGAGCCATCCTCGGCGTGGTGGGCCCGTAGGCTTTCGGCCAGCAGGTGGATGGCGTCGGCCTGGGTGCGCTCGCTGCAGCCCACGGCCAGCACTTTGGGGCTGAGCACCAGGATATCGCCCCCCTCCAGGCTCACCGGCGCCTTGATCTCGCCGCGGACCAGGGGCGTCACCTGGTCGAACCACTTGTCGTGGTCCGTGTGGTGGCTCAGCCGCGGATGGTGGCGGAAGACGTAGCTGAGGATGAGCGGTTCCCGTTCCCGGGCCCAGGTGGCCATGGAGTTCACGCTGTAGCCGTCGCCGATGACCGAGGCCGGATCCCGCATGAAGAGCAGGTTCGGGATGGGCCGCACCCGGTAGTCGAACTCTTCTTCCCAGCGGGTGTGCCCGGGCATGTCATCCCAGGGCAGGCCACCGATGACGCTGCGGGCCACCTCGGCCGGGCTCAGGTCGCAAAGCAGGCCGAAGGTGTCTTCTGGCAGGCCCACCAGGGTCCGCAGATCCTCGAGGAAGGCGCGCTTCGCCCCATCCGCCTGGAGGGCCTCCGTGAAAAGGTCCTGGATGTCCAGCACCTCGTCGGCCACTTTGGCCAGCACTTGGCGGAACTGCCCGTGCTCGTAGCGGGCCAGGTCCCCGTGGAGGATGTCGTCGAAAAGCAGCTTTTCCATCATCCCGGGCACCATCAGGTCCACCTCGGGGCCGGGATTGTGCACCACCACCTGCCGGAGGCGGGCGGTTTCAGAAAACACCGAGAGCTGGATGGGTTGCATGGCCTTCCTTGAGGGGTCCGGAACCTGGCAGGTTAGCACGGGGACCGCGCCGGGCTTGAGTCTAGGGACTCCAGTTGACCCCTTGGTTTCATATTCTTTACCGAATTAGTCGGATATTTTCCTTGAAGGGCCAAGGCCTGCGGCGTAGCCTGAATATTCCCACTGAAACCACCCCGGGGCGAGTCCCCGCATTGGAGGCACCATGGCCGCATTCGTCACCCAGCCCGCACCCGACTTCAAGGCCGACGCCCTGGTCAACGGCGAGTTCAAGCAGGTTTCGCTGTCCGACTACAAGGGCAAGAAGGTCGTCCTGTTCTTCTACCCCCTCGACTTCACCTTCGTCTGCCCCACCGAGATCCTGGCCTTCGCCGATTCGCTCAAAGAATTCGAGGCCCGCAACACCCAGGTCATCGGCGTGAGCGTCGACTCCAAGTTCAGCCACCATGCCTGGGTCAACACCCCCCGCAAGGACGGCGGCATCCAGGGCGTGACCTTCCCGCTGGTCTCCGACTTGAACAAGACCATCGCCCAGGACTACAACGTGCTGCTGCCCGCCGGCATCGCCCTGCGCGGCCTGTTCATCATCAACAAGGACGGCATCCTGAAGCACATCACCGTGAACCATAACGACCTGGGCCGCAGCGTGGAGGAAGTCCTTCGCCTCCTGGACGCCGTGGACTTCAGCGAAACCCACGGCGAAGTCTGCCCCGCCAACTGGCACAAGGGCGAAAAGGCTATGAAGCCGAACGCAGAGGGGTTGAAGGCCTACGTCGCTGCCAAGTAGATCGCCGGAGAACGAAAGAAGCGGGCGCCGACAGGCGCCCGCGGTGTTTGCACAGAGGCGGAATGGCCCCATCGGGGCAATGGCCATCCGACAGTAGCGAAGCGAATGGGAGGCTCCAGGTCCGCGAGCCTGCGAGAGGGAGCACGCACCGCGTGCGATACCTGGAGGATAGGACGGAATCCGCGAAGCGGATTGCCGCCCGCAGGGCGAGGGCCAGAGGCCCGAGTCAGGCCGACCTCGGACGGGTTGAAGGCCTACGTCGCTGCCAAGTAGATCGCCGGAGAACGCACGAAGCGGGCGCCGCAAGGCGCCCGCGGTGTGTACGGCGGGCAGGCCGGTTAATCTGTGGACCGCTTCCCAGACCAGACCCCGAATCGAGTCCCTTCCCGCGAGAGAACCTTTGCAGCACGCCAACGAATCCCTGATCCCCCCCGCCGGCCTCCACCAACCCCGGGGCTGGTTTTGGCGGGGTATCGGAAAGATCTATCTGCGCGGGGGGGGCTGGCGGATCGCAGGCGCCTTTCCCGCCGAATCCAAAGTCGTCGCCATCGTGGCCCCCCACACCTCCAACTGGGATTTCCCCCTGGGCGTGGCGGTGCTCTTCGCGCTGGAGCTGCGCGTCTCCTGGCTCGGCAAGCACACCCTGTTCGAGACGCCCCTGAAGGGCTTCTTCCGCTGGCTGGGCGGCATCCCGGTGGATCGCAGATCCAGCCATGGCGTGGTGGACGCCTGCGTGAAGTCCTTCGAGACCGCCCCCGCCCTCTTGCTGGCCCTGGCACCGGAGGGGACGCGCAAGGGGGTGAGCCGCTGGAAATCGGGCTTCTACTCGATCGCGATGGAAGCCGGCGTGCCCATCCTGCCCGTGGTCTTCGACTACCGGGAGCATGTCATCCATCTGCGGCCCCTGTTCCGGCCGAGCGGGAGCCTGGCAGAGGATCTCCCGCGGGTTCAGGCCCTGTTCAGCACCGCCCATGGTCTCCACGAGCGGCCTGCCGAGGACCTCCGCTAACCTCAGAGGCCAAGTGACCTGGAGGAGTGGGGACATGAAACGGGCTGATCGGACCCTCAAGGCAGACGGCCTGCTACTGCTGACGGCCCTCATCTGGGGCTTCGCCTTCGTGGCGCAGCGCAGCGGCATGCGGGACATCGGCCCCTTCGCCTTCAATGGGGTCCGGTTTGCCCTGGGCACCCTCTGCCTCCTGCCCTTCCTCATTCTGGGCAAGCGAGGCGCCAGCGCTGCCTCCGCAGGGAAGCACGCCGATCTGAGCCCCCTGGCGAAGACGGCCTGGGCGGCGCTGGCGGGCCTGGTGCTCTTCCTGGGCGCCAGCCTGCAGCAGGTGGGGCTCGTCACCACCACCGCCGCCAACGCGGGCTTCATCACCAGCCTTTACGTGATCCTCGTGCCCCTGATCGGGGTCTGCTTCGGCCGGCCTTCGGGCCTCCGGATCTGGCTCGGCGCCGTCCTCGCCGTGGTCGGCCTCTTCATCCTGAGCGTGGGCGCCGGCTTTACCATGGCCCCCGGGGACCTGCTCCAGCTGGTGGGCGCCTTCTTCTGGGCGGGCCACATCCTGCTCATCAACCGCCTGGTGGCCCGGATGGAAGCCTTGGAGATCGCCGTGGGCCAGTTCGCCACCTGCTCGCTCCTGAGCCTGGTCGTGGCGCTGGTCCGCGAGCCGGCGCCCTTCGCAGGGTTGGTCCCGGCGGCCATTCCGATCCTCTACGGCGGGCTGCTCTCCATCGGCATTGCCTACACCCTCCAGATCGTCGCCCAGAAGACCGCCCACCCGGCCCATGCCTCCATCATCCTCTCCATGGAGGCCCTGTTCGCGGGCGTCGGCGGCGTCCTGTTCCTGCGCGAGCCCCTAACGCTGCGCCTGGTCCTGGGCGGCCTCCTGATGCTGGCGGGCATGATCATCTCCCAGCTGGAGCCCCACGCGGTCCAGTCCGGCGAAGACCATGACGGCCTGGCCGCCAGCCTCATCGAGTCTTCCCCAGATGAACGACATCCGTAGTTTCCCCGAGCGGGCGGCACCCGGCGATCTTGTTCCATACTCCGGAAGCGAAGCTTCCGGAGCCCTGTGAACGCACCCCCAGACCATTCTCGAACGATCGTCCTGGGTGGCGGCCTCTCCGGCCTCATGGCCGCGTGGCATCTGCAACGCAGGGGCCTGGAGGTTGAGGTCTGGGAAGCCTCCTCCGCCGTGGGCGGCTGGGCGCAGACCCTACCGTGGCCGGGACCGCGGGGCGAGCCGGGATTCCTGGAACGGGGTCCCCAGGGGCTACGGGTGAGGCGGCGCAGCGCCCTGAATCGCCTGCTGGGCGATCTGCGGGTAGCCCTGCGACCCTTCCGAGCCACGGGGCCGCGCTGGCTGGCCAAGGGGGGCCGGCGGCATCCCAGTCCGACCACCCTGACTGGCTTCCTTCGGGCTCCTGGGCTTGGCACCGGCGACAAACTGCGGCTGCTAGCAGAGCCCTTCATCCCGGTCGGCGAGGGCTCCGATGAAACCCTGCAGGCCTTCTTCACCCGGCGCCTGGGCGCGGGCTTCGCCCGGGAATGTCTGCCCGCCCTGGTGGCCGGGGTGCTGGCGGCCCCGCCCGATCGCATCGGGATGGACGCCATGCCACGCCTACGGCGCCTGGAGGCCCAGGGTGGCCTGGTCATCGGTGGCCTCAGGATGGGCCCCGAGCGCACCCGCCTGCCTGCGGGCGGAACGGAAGCGCTGGCGTGGGCCCTCGCCGCCCGACTCTGCGTGCACACCAGCCGTCCCGTTCGCGCCCTGGAGCCCCTGCCCGGCGATCGCTGGCGGGTTCTCGGCGAGGGCGTGGTCGCCGAGGCCGACGCGGTGGTGGTGGCCCTGCCCTCCCGATCGGCTGCAGAGCTGTTGAAGGCTGTGTCACCGGAAGTCGCAGGTATCCTGGCCGCCATTCTCAGGCTGAATCTCCGGGTCTGGCACAGTCGCCATCCCCTGGTGCGGGGCTGGGAGGGGGGCCTCGGCCTGCTCATCCATCCACCGGAGGGCCGGGGCCTGCTGGGTGCCGCGTCCTTCTCGGCGGATGATCCCCGCGGCGTGCCGGGCCTGCTCCAGCTGCGCACCTATGGGGGCGGCGCCTACCCGGTGGACCCCGCGCTGAACGAATGGCCAGGCGTCTTCCAAGAACTGCGCCGCTGGCTGCCGGAACTGCCCGAGGCCATCCAGGTGCGGGAGGAAGTCGCTCCCGGCGCCTTCCCCCTGCTGGAGCCCGGCCATGGCGCCCGGGTCACGCGACTTCTCCAAGCCCTCCCGCCCAACCTCCACTGGCTCGGCACCGAGCGCTTCGGCCCCGGCATCCCCGATCTCGCCGAAGGCATTGAGGCATGGGCAAGGGACGTGGTTATCCGATGATCGGCGTGGTTCACCCTATTCATTTTGAGATGAAAAGTTGAAACCGCAGATGACGCAGATGAGCTTCATTCATCACGCTTGGGCCAGCCTTGGATTTCAAGGACCCAAGCTGGAACCACAGGGCCCTGACTCACCACGCATGGGCCCGCCAGCGGCGGCCTCCGGCCCTGCCATGCTTACGAAGCGACACGCCCAGATTGGGTTGTCGGCTCGCGTTATTCAATCTGTGTGAATCTGTGGGCTCAGAGTTTTTTCCGCGCCATCTGCGACATCTGCGGTTGCTTGGTTTTCATTCGAAGACTGGCCGGTATCCAGGCGCGCCTACTTCAGCGTGAAGGCCACCATCGCCCCCTTGGCCTGGCCGGTGCGCACCTGGAAGACCCGCTGGGGATCAGCCTTCGCGGTGTCCAGGAGCCAGGCGAGTACAGCCTTGGCCCGGGCATCCGCCAGCTGGGCGAGGTCGGCGGGATCCACCTTCAGGCTGCCCAGCAGGCGCTGTTCCATTTCCGCTGGGGGCGGGGGTGGAACGGGCTTAGCGTCTTTGGCCTCCTTTGGAGGCGGGAAGGCGGCCTCGAAGGCAGCCCTGAGCCAGCGTTCCCGTTCTGCCGTTGGCAGGGGGGCATCCTCAGTCAGTTTCAGCCCCGACCTGCGCGTCTGCCGCAGCAGGGCCTCCAGGGCCCCCTTGCGCAGGACCGCGCCATCCTGGTCCGCATCCGCCGCGCCTTCGGCCTCGAGCCGCAGCTCGGGCCGCTCCTGCTGGGCCTTGGCCAGGGCCTGCAGCTTGGTGATGGCGGCCGGATCCAGGGCGCTGGCGCCCGGCGCGAAGGCCAGGCTGCTGAGATCGCCTGCTTCGCCGCCGAAGAGCTTGCCAATCAGTGTGAAGGGTGAGGTCGCGATCTTCCCCAGTAGGCCGAAGATGGCCTTCCACACCAGCTTGCCGTACTTCACATCGGGATCGTCGAGGCTGCCCTCCACCGGCAGGTCGAAGGCGATGACGCCCTTGCGGTCCCGCAGGATGGCCAGGCCCAGCTTCACGGGGAGGCCCGTGGCATCGGGGCTCTCCACCTTCTCGCCCAGGTAGAACTGATCGAGCTTCACGGCGTTCTCGGCCTTCAGGTTGCGGTGATCGATGCGCAGCCGGGCGTCCACATTGAGCTTGCCCTTCTGCACGGTGTAGCCCAGGTACTTGCCCGTGTAGGGCGTGAAGTCCGTTAGGTCCGCGCCCTGGATCTTCAGGGCGACGTCCGTGTCGAGGTCGTTGCGCAGGGGCATGGCGTGGCCCGTGATGGTGATGGGCGCCAGGCCCCCGGCCCGGCCCCTGAAGTCCACCTTCGAGGTCACCTCGGGGCGGTTGGAAAGGCCTAAGTACGAGCCTTCCATATCGCTCAGTACCAGGGCCGCGTTGGGCTGCACGGAGCGGTCGATGAAGCTGAGCTTGCCACCGGAAATGCTCAGCCGGGTGATGGTGATGTCCGGCGCGGTGGCAGGTGTGGCGGGCAGGACTGCGGCCGTCACTGGCGCGGGCTTGGGCCCCTGCTCCAGCCGGAGGGCCAGGGCCACGTTGGTGCTGCCGTCGGGCTGTACGACGAGCCGTCCCTCGGGCTCCGTCCAGTCCACGGCCTGGATGGCCACGGTCAAGGGCGCCGTGCGCAGGTCGGCGCCCGCTATCTGCAACCGCTTCCAGCGCAGGAAGGCCTCGTTCCGGGCCGAGTCCCGCACCTCCAGCCCCTGCACCGAGGCCCCACCCAGGAACCGGAGGCCATCGGCCTTGCGCCCCTCGAAGGCATAGCGCACTCGGCCATCGAGGCCCAGCTTCCCGGAGGCGATGCGCAGATCCAGGGCCGAATCCAGATAGGGATCCCAAGGGGCAAGGTCCAGCGCCTCTGCCTTCAGGCTCAGGTCCCCGGTGTTCCGGAACGGAGCCAAGGTGCCCTCCATTTTCAGGGAACCGGCCCCCAGCTTGAGGTCCAGTTCGGTCTTGCTCGACGCCGTGGGATCCAGGGAAAAATTCTGCCAATGCAGGTTCAGATCCGTGGCCTCCACTTTCACGGGCCGGGCCTGACCCAGATCCTCGAAGCCCAGGCGGAAACCCTTGAGGGCGAAGTCCTTGATCAGCAGCCTGAAGGGCTTCTCGTCCTCCTTCTTGACCTTGGGCCTGGTGGGGGCGAAGAGCCGCCCGAGGTTCAGCCCCTTCTCCTTGCTGTTCTGGATCCGCACCACGCCCAGTTCCGCACTGATGGAGCCCACTTCCATGGAAGCAGCCAGCACATCCAGCTTGCCGTTGCGGATTTCCAGCAGCGGCAGCTCCACGGCGGGCTCGGCGACGCCGTGCTCGGCCAGCTTCAGGTCCTTGAGCGTGAGCGCCAGTTCGGAGAGTTCCAGCACGTGGTGGCTCTTGCCCCACTCGATGCGGTACTGGGACCGAAGGGCGGCGGTGCCGCTGCGGATTTCCGTGGCCACCTGCTCCTGCTCGTAGGGTCGGTACTTGGGCAGAGAGACGTTCTCGATGAGCAGGCTGCCCTTCGAGGCGAAGGGCTGGAAGCCCAGGTCCCCCTTCCAGACCAGGTGTTCCCGGGCCTCGGTCCAGGCCTCCAGCGCGACGCCGCTGCGGTGGCCCAGCTCGGTGCGCAGGCCCTCCAGAGTGAAGGTGATGGGGCCCACCACCGTCTGGAAGGGGGCGGCCCCGGAGCGGTCCTGGAATTCCACCCGGCCCTCCCGCAGGGCGAAGCGGCGGACGTCCAGCACCCAGCTCGGCTCCTTGGCCGGAGCCTTTTCCTCGACCTTGGCGTCCCCCTCGAGGAGGTCCTGGAAGTTGAGGCGTCCCTGGGCATCCAGCGCCGTCCGGAAGGTGAGGCCTTCCACCTCGACCGTGGAAAACCCCACCGTGCGCGTCAGCAGCCGCCAGACGTCGTAGTCCACGTAGATGCGCCGGAGGGTGATCCAGTCGCCGCCGCCCGGCTCCGCTACCCGGAGACCCTCGATCGTGGCCCCGAAGGTACAGGGATTGAAACGCAGGTTCGCCACGGTGACGGGGCGCTTCAGGGCCTGGGTGGCCTCCCGTTCGATTCGGGGCCGGACCAGGGCGGGGATAAGGAAGAACCCCACCAGGAGCCACAAAGTGTAAAGACCTGCCAAGACCAGCAGCAAGCGCCGCCAGCGACGGAAGAAGGCCACGAGAGGGGCTGGGATGGACATGGGAAAAGCATAGACCCATCCGCTGTCCGCTTTCGTGGTTTCAGGTTTACGGTCTGTGCTCTAAGCGACTTTTCCATGCTCACCCGCCCTGGAACGGGATTATGCTCCCTGGGTCGCGTAGGGCCAGGACTGCCACCACCGAGCGTGTCGGCCCTCCGCTGGACCGAGAGGCATAGTGTCATGGCGACACGGCGTGTGATGATCCTGGGAGCCGCAGGGCGGGACTTCCATAATTTCAATACCGTCTACCGGGACAATCCGGATTTCCACGTGGTGGCCTTCACGGCCACCCAGATCCCCGATATCGCGGGCCGCAAGTACCCCGCCGTGCTGGCCGGGAAGCTGTACCCCCAGGGCATCCCCATCTTCGACGAGTCCGAGCTGGTGGACGTCATCCAGAACCTGAAGCCCGACGTGGCGGTGTTCTCCTACTCCGATGTCCTCCACACCACGGTCATGCACCTGGCCAGCCTCTGCATCGCCCACGGGGTGGACTTCGAGCTGCTGGGCGCCGCCAAGACCATGATCAAGGCCAAGGTGCCGGTCATCGCCATCACCGCCGTCCGCACGGGCGCCGGCAAGAGCCAGACCACCCGCTACATCAGCAATATCCTGAAGAGCCTGGGCAAGAAGGTCGTGGCCATCCGCCATCCCATGCCCTACGGCGATCTGGCCAAGCAGGCCTGCCAGCGCTTCGCGGAATACGCCGACCTCGACAAGCATGAGTGCACCATCGAGGAGCGCGAGGAGTACGAACCGCACATCGACAACGGCTTCGTCATCTACTCCGGCGTGGACTACGAGCAGATCATCCGCAATGCCGAGAAGGAGGCGGACGTCATCCTCTGGGACGGCGGCAACAACGACCTGCCCTTCTACAAGAGCGACCTCCACATCGTCGTCGCCGATCCCCTCCGGACGGGGCACGAAATGATGTACCACCCCGGCGAAGCCAACTTCCGCATGGCCGATATCATCCTCATCAACAAGTGCGATTCCGCCAAGGAAGAGGACATCAAGGCCATCGAAGAGAACGCCAAGAAGGTCAACCCCAAGGCCGTGGTCATCCGCGCCACCAGCCCGGTCACCTGCACCAGGCCCGAGATGATCAAGGGCAAGAGCGTGCTCGTCATCGAGGACGGCCCCACCCTCACCCACGGCTCCATGACCTATGGCGCCGGCGTCGTCGCCGCCAAGAATTGCGGCGCCGCGAAGATCGTGGATCCCCTGCCCTACGCCGTGGCGTCCATCGCCGCCACCTACAAGAAGTACCCCAACGCCCAGGGCATCCTGCCCGCCATGGGCTATGGCGACGCCCAGATCAAGGATCTGGAAGCCACCATCGAGGCCACCCCCTGCGACGTGGTGCTCTCCGCCACGCCCATCGATATCACCCGCGTCCTCAAGGTACACAAGCCCATGCTGCGGGCCACCTACAACCTGGCCGAAGTGAAGGTCGGGCAGTTGGAAGCCGAGGTCAAGAAGGCGCTGCGGGAATTGGTTTCTCTTACCTAGGCCCGCGCGGCTCGGGGCGCTTTCCGCCCCGAGACAGGAAAAGATCAAGAACGATAGTGATTCGTGGTTTCGTGGACGGCCCAGTGGCTTCGCTGGGCCGTTTGTTTGCCGATGCCCGGAACAGATGCCAGTTCCGCGCGATTGGCGGCCATCACGTGTTCAAGGGTCACAAAGTGCTCGATAAGACGCTGGGCGCGCTTCATTCCCACCCGTGGAAAGCTTGTAAGAACTCGAATCTGGACGGCCCGCTTACCCTTGGGTCTTCGCCCCGGCCGGTTCGGTGCCGCAGTAGACATGGCCTGGAGTTGTCGGGCAGTGTACCGAATCAGCCGCGCCGTCTCCTCTTCATTCTGGGATCGCAGCACCGGACTGCCGAGCACTACCGATAGGGGCAACATGGCACCCTGGACTGATTCTCGTTTGATCTGGCGGTGGGCCCATTCCGAAGCCGGCCCTTCCAGAATGAGGAAAGTCCGCAACGGGGAATCGGCCAGTCGTTTAGCCTGCGCGAAGAGCCTCCCGTCAAACAGGCTTTCCAAGAAATCCGGCACCCTTTTCCGTTCCAAAACGGCCTTGCCTTCGATCAGGTAATCCCCTGCCCGAAGCCGTTTCATCGCGACAGACACATCCTTCATCTCCGCGAGCCGTCCTACAATTTCGGATCCCCGAGCCTCCCGATCATCCACCCAGATCCGGATCAATTGCCCACAGAAACCCTCTCCCATGCCCCACCTCGCCCAACGTTCATGACGAACCAGACCACCTGAGGCTTTACCCTATCTCAGAATGGGGCAGGGGCCCCATTCTGAGCCCCGGAGCCACCATGACGAATCTGTTCCGCCCCCTGCAACTCCGCGGCCTGACGCTGCCCAACCGCATCGCGGTGTCGCCCATGTGCCAGTACTCGTCCCACGACGGGTTGCCGAACGACTGGCACCTGGTCCACCTGGGTGGCCTGGCCCAAGGGGGCGCGGGGCTGGTGCTCACCGAGGCCGCGGCGGTGCGGCCAGAGGGGCGCATCAGCCCCGACGATCTGGGCCTCTGGAACGATTCCCAGGCCGAAGCCCTCGCCCGCAGCGTGCGCTTCATCAAGTCCCAGGGCGCCGTGCCTGGTATCCAGCTGGCCCACGCGGGCCGGAAGGCCTCGGCCTACACGCCCTGGAAAGGCAGCGGCAGCGTGCCCTCGTCGGCGGGCGGATGGACGCCCGTGGCCCCCAGTGCCCTGCCCTTCGATACCACCTGGACCCTGCCCGCGGCCCTGGACGAACCCGGCATCGTGGCCGTGATCGATGCCTTCATGGACGCGGCCCGCCGCGCCCTGGCCGCGGGCTTCCAGGTTGTTGAAGTGCATGCGGCCCACGGCTACCTGCTGCACCAGTTCCTGTCGCCGCTATCGAACCACCGCTTGGATTCGTACGGAGGCTCCTTCGAGAACCGCACCCGCCTGCTGCGGGAAGTCGTCGGCGCCCTGCGCTGTATCCTGCCGGAGGAGCTGCCGCTCCTGGTGCGCCTGTCCGCCACGGACTGGGTGGAGGGCGGCTGGGACCTGGACCAGTCCGTGGCCCTCGCCAAGGAACTGAAGGCCCTGGGCGTGGATCTGGTGGACTGCTCCTCCGGCGGTCTCTCACCCCACCAAAAGATCGCGCTGGGGCCCGGCTACCAGGTGCCCTTCGCGGCCCGCATCCGGGCCGAGGCCGGCCTCGCCACCGGCGCCGTGGGCCTCATCACCGAGCCCCAGCAGGCCGAGCAGATCCTCGCCGAGGGCTCCGCTGACTTGGTGCTGCTGGCCCGGGAGCTGCTCCGCAACCCCCGCTGGCCCCTGCGCGCCGCCCAGGAGCTGGGCGCCGAGGTGCCCTGGCCCGCCCAGTACGCCCGGGCGGCGAAGGGAAGTGTTCCCGTCAGGTAAGAACGCTGGTCGCGGAAGACTCGGAAATCCGCAGAGGGGCGCGGAAGGAAAAGCTAAAACAGAAGGAAAACAAAGCAGAATCCCGGGCTCCACGATTCGTCATCCCCCTATTCTTCCCTTCTTCCGCGCCCCTTCCGCGCCTTCCGCGACCAGCTTCTATTCGATGGGTCCTCCGCGGCCAGCTCCTACAGCGCCCTGAACACCGTCAGCACCCGCACCTCATCGGCGCCGCCCTCCCGCAGGGCCTGGGCGCAGCGCAGCAGGGTGGTGCCGGTGGTCCACACGTCGTCCACCAGGAGGACGGTGCCGAGGGGCGTGGCGCCGGGACGCAGGCGGATGGCCTTCCGGGGGAGGCGCCGCCGCTGGGTCTCGGTGCGCACGGCCTGGCGGCCACTGTGCCAGGCCTTGGCGAGCAGGGGCTCGAAGGGCCGGTCGATCCGCCCAGCGATGAGCCGGCCTACTTCAGCGCTGAAGTCGAAGCCGCGCAGGAAGCGCTGGGGTAGGGTGCTGGGCGCGGCGGTCACGTGGTCTACTTCCTCCGCCCAGTCCGGCAGGGCCACCCGGGACAGGCGCCCCAGCAAGGCCTTCCGCCAGCCGGACTCGCCCTGCTTGAGGCCCGGCAGCAGCAGCGCCCCCAGGGGCGGGCGGCCGCCGTGGTAATCCCAAAGCGCATCGCCAAGCTCCCAGGCAACGGCCTCAGGGCAGGCGTCCTCTGCATGGACCAGCGCGCAGCGACCGCAGCGCCCCTCGGGCAGGGGCAGCAGCCCCGCCCAGCAGCTGACGCAGAGGCCCGCGTCGGCACCCTCGCCCACAGACCCCAGGCAGCCCCGACACAGGAGCAGGGAGGTCCGCGCCCGGAGCAGCCGGGACTGGAGGAGCGACGGAAACATGGGGCATGATAGCGGCACCCTTCGGTTCTCTCTCTCAACCCCTGCAAGTGTCCTTCCTTGCCCCACCACGAGGCTGCCCATGTCCTTCTGGAATGACCTGACCCCCTCCAAGCGCTGCGACTGGATCGACCAGCTCCGGGGCTGGGCGGTGATCGTGATGATCGAAGTGCACGTGGTCAACGTTTGGCTCTTCCCGGGTCTGCGCCCGGACTGGCTGAACTATCTGAACGGCCTGGTGGCCCCCAGCTTCACCATGGCCGCGGGCTACAGCCTGGTGATTTCGACGTTCAAGACCGACGGCACCCTGCGGCCCTTCTGGCCTGACACGGCCCGGCGCCTGGGCTTCATCCTGCTCTGCGCCTACGCCCTCCACGCCCCCGGCATCACCGCCGCGGACTGGACCGTGCTGAACACCACGCAGAAGGCCCTAGAGCTGTTCAAGATCGACGTGCTCCAGTGCATCGTGTATTCCCTGCTGGTCCTGCAACTCCTGGCCCGGCTCGTGCGAAACCCCCGGGTCTTTACGTGGCTCGCCCTGGCGATCGCCGTCTTCGTGCCCCTGGTCTCGCCCCACCTCTGGGGCCACGGCGTGGCGGACGGCCTGTGGATGCCCATCCGGGGCATCTTTAATGGCAACACCGACCGGGGCGTGTCATCCCTCTTCCCCCTCTTCCCCTGGATCGCCTTCCCGGCCTTCGGCGCCTTCCTGGGCGGACTCTACCGCCACTTCCGCGTCGAATCCGTGGACGGCAAGGCTCGCATGAGCGAATCGAAGTTCCTGGCGGGTCTGGCCGTGATCGGAGCGGTGCTACTGGCCTGGGGCACCTCCCGCCAGCAGGCCTGGCTCTGGGGCGGCCAGTGGCTCCAGGAGAACGGCACCTGGATGCTGCACAGCCCCACCGGGGCCTTCACCTACAGTGAGCTCGGTGGCATCGCCAACACCACCCTGCCCAGCGTGGCGGGGCGCGCGGGCTACATCCTCCTGGGCGGCTCCCTCCTGGGCGCCATCGAGCTGCTGCGGCCGAAATGGCACGGGCCCAATCCCATCAAGGCCGCCAGCGCCGAGTCCCTGCTGCTCTACATGCTGCACCTCAACCTGCTCTTCAGCGTGCTGCTGGCGCCCGCCGTCATCGGCCTCACGGGCCTGGGCTGGGGCAGTCTGGGCTGGCCGGGCACCCTGCTGCTGACCGCCGTGGTCATCGGGCTCAACCTCTGGGCCGGGGTAGCCTGGCAGAAGGTGCGCCAGACGCCGGAGCGCATGCGCTGGCTGCAGCACAAGGCCGTGGCCGCCCTGGGCGTGTGGTTCGTGCTGGGGGGCTGGTGGACCTTCCGCCATTTCCTGCAGAGCCCCGAGCTGGCCAAGGAGCCCTACCACTTCCTCAACGCAGCCCGGGCCCGCAAGGGCCTGCCGCCCACGCCCGACGGCCTCAGCCGCGACCCGCAGGAATACTTTCGCGAGGCAGAGCGACGTAAGCTGCGCCTCAGCGAAGGCGCCAAGGCCGACATCAGGCGCCAGATCCTGGCCCGGGGCGAGGGGCGCTAAGGAAGCAGCAAAAAGGGTTGGTCACGGAAGCCACGGAAGAAAGCAGGAGGAACGGAAAAGGCAGGGGCGTCCGCTCCACAAGCACGGGCTGGAACCATCAACGAGCAAATTTGAACAACCCCGCCAGCCGCCGGAGCTGGGACCGGAACACCCAGCCCAGGTAGGCGGTCAGCGAGTTCCGGCGTCGCTCCCTGCCGGAGCGCTGCTCGACGCCACCCGGAGGGCCGAGGTCGCGCTTCCTCCGGTCGGTGGTCCGCTTCTGCTCGTAGTGGATGGCCAGCAGCAGGCCGCTAAAGAAGAGGGCCACCACGATCAGGATGAAGTCGTTCGTTCCCACCGGTGCTCCCCTGGGGGGCCCATTCTACGCCCACCCGTCACGGGCTCCTTGAGCGTGGACCTCACCCTCCATTAGCTGGGAGCCTCAGTTGGACCTATGATGAATTGGACAATGGCTGATTCCGGCGGCAGCGCCTCCCATTCCTGGCTTCTCTTCATCGCTCTGGCGGTGCTGACGTACCGTGCCGCCATGGTGATCCTGCTCTCGGCCTTCCACGCCATGCCCTCCCTGCAGCGGCGGCGGCTGCTGGAGGAGGAGGCCATCGCCGATCCGCATCTCGCGGCCCTCCTGGAGCGGCCCCGAGGGCTGGGCATGGGCCTGGGTTTCTTTAACAAGCTGCTGCTGCTGGTGCTGGTGGTCCTGCTCTGGCCCTTCCACCTGGTCCTGCCCGGCGGGGCCTGGACCCTGGGCGTCCTGGTGCTGGCGGGCCTCTGGCTGCTGGATCTGTTCCTGCCGGCCCTGCTGGCCTCTCGGGATCCGGTGCTTTGGCTGGTGCGACTGTTTCCCCTCTACGCGCCCTTTCAATCCCTCCTGGGGCCCCTGGTGGATCCCCTGGCCCGCATGATCGACCGCCGCCACGCCGAGGAGCGGGCCAAGGAGGACATTACCGAAGAGGCCACGGAGGAGGCCGTCACAGCCCTGCTGGAGGAAGGCGAGGCCGAAGGCATTCTCGAGGCCGAGGATCGCGAGCTCATCCGCAACGTGGTCACCTTCGGCGATACCGTGGTGCGGGAGGTGATGACGCCCCGCACCCGCATCGTCGCCCTGCCCTTGGGCGCCACCATCCTGGAGGCCTGGGCGGCCTTCACCGCCAGCCGCCACTCCCGCCTACCCGTGTACGAGGGCGGCATCGAGCGCGTCCGCGGCGTGCTGCTCCTCAAGGACCTCATGCAGCTGCCGGACGGCGCCCAGCCGCCCCTGGCCACCCTGCTCAAGCCCCCTCACTTCGTGCCCGAGAGCAAGCCCGTGGCAGAGCTGCTGCGCGACCTCCAGCGGGCCCGCACCCAGCTGGCCCTGGTCGTGGACGAATTCGGCGGCGTTTCCGGCCTGGTCACCATGGAGGATCTGCTGGAAGAAGTATTTGGCGAGATCCAGGATGAGCACGAGGCCCCCGCCGGTCTGGTGGAGCAGGCCCCCGGCGTGTGGCTCGTCTCCGGCCAGTCTCACGTTGAGGATGTGGCCGAAACCTTGGGCTTCAGCTGGGAGCGGGATGGCTTCGACACCCTGGGGGGCCTGGTCATGGCCCGCCTGGGTCGCGTGCCCAAGCCCCAGGAATCTGTGGCCGTCGAAGGCGCCCGGCTCACTGTGGCGCGCATGGAGGGGACGCGGATCCTGCAGGTGCGGGTCGAACGGACCTAGGTCGAGGACTGCTCGCGGGCCTTCGGCCCGCGAGGGAGGCAAAGCCTTTCCTAACGCCGCTAGGCTGAACCCTGGAGCCCATGCCATGACCCTGCTCTCGATCCAGAAAACCCTCGCCATGCTGGTCATGCCGGCGGGGCTCCTTTGGCTCCTCCTGCTGCTGGCGAGCCTGCTCTCCTTCCGGAAGTGGCAGAAGCCCCTCGGCACTCTGCTTCTGGCCATGGCCCTGCTCTATGCCTGCGCGGGCAATATCCACCTCGGCGCCGCGCTCATGGCCCGGCTGGAATCGTCGATTCCTCCCATGGACCCCGGCAGGGTCGACCCCTTCGAGGCCGTATTCGTCCTGGGCGGGGGGACTGATGAAGATCCCGCCGGACGGGCGCAGTTAGGCCTTGCTGGCGACCGTGTCTACTTGGCTGCCAGGCTTTGGCACCTCGGGAAGGCCCGCAGGCTGGTGACCAGTGGCATGGGCCGGGATAGCTTGAGCGGGATCCGGAACGGCGGCGAGGAGACCCGGGCCCTTTGGCGGGGGCTCGGCATCCCCGACAGCGCCATCCTCGTGGTGAAAGAGCCTTGCTGGATCACCCGGGATGAAATCGCAGCATACCGCCGTCTCCAGGAGCGCCATGGCTGGAAGCGCATGGCTCTGGTGAGCTCGGCCTCCCACCTCCCAAGGGCCCTGGCACTGGCACGGCAGGCGGGGCTGGCCGTGACTCCAGTGGGAGCCAATTGGCGGGGTCGATCCCGTGCCTTCCAACTCCAGGATCTGGTGCCCCAAGCGGACGGGTTCATGGATGTCCAGCGGGCCTGCTGGGAGTTCGTGGGTCGCTGGGTGGGACGCTAGGGCTCGCGGATCTGCGCTCCGCGAGAGAGGAAAACATGTCTTTGCCTATCTCCAATCTGCAGCCGCTAGGCTGGAGATTGGAGCCACTCCGCATGATCCGTCGCCTCCTCATCCTGATCGCCCTCCTGGCCCTCCCCATCGCCCTCCGCGTCATCGCGCAGAAGCAGCGGAAGGCCCTGGTGCCCCAGCCCCGGGGCATGGTGCTGGGGCTCTACGCGGGCCTGCCGGACTATGACTACGGTTCGGAACTGGACCGCATCGCCACCACCGGCGCCACCTGCGTGAGCCTGCAGGCCATCTACCGCATGGACACGGGCCACAGCAATGAGATCCGCCGCCATCCCACCTCCAGCCCCACGGAGGAGAGCCTGCGCCGCACCTTCCGGCAGGCCAAGGTGCGCGGCCTGCGCATGATGTTCTTCCCCACGATCAACATGCGCGACGAGGCCGAGAACGCCGAGTGGTGGCGCGGCAATATCGCGCCCGCCGACTGGCCGCTCTGGTGGAAGAACTACACCGACTTCAACGTGCGGCTGGCCACGCTGGCCCAGGAGGGCGGGGTGGAGTGGTACAGCCTCGGCACGGAGATGGCTTCCACCCACGCCTTTCCGGATCAGTGGCGGCGGCTGGCCAGCGAGGTGCGCGCGGTGTACAAGGGCAAGCTGGTCTACAGCGTGAACTTCGATAGTCACGACAGCTTCACCTTCGGCGACTGCCTGGATGTGATCGGCATCAACACCTATGACCCCATCGCCAAGTACGACGACTACCCCACCGCCGACCAGATCCGCGACGCCTGGTGGTGGGTGGTCTACAAGGCCCGCACCCTCACGGCCCGGTTCGGGAAGCCCGTGATGATCACCGAGGTGGGCTACCCCTCGGTGGCCCACGCCCACGTGGGACCCTGGGATTTCCGCACGGAGAAACCCCTGGACCTGGCCCTTCAGGACTACCTGCTCAAGGGCGCCTTCGGCGTGCTGCGGCACTGGAGTGATGGCGACGCGGTGTTCTACTACCTCTACGGCGAGAACCTCAACGAGAAACCCGTGGGCGGGCCCACGGATCGCACCTACGCCGTCTGGGGCAAGCCCGCCGAGGTCACTCTGCGGAAGTACTTCCGCGAGCCCATCTGGGAAGGGCACATCCCGCCCAAGGCCGAGAACATCCACGAGGCCGTGGTCCAGGCCCTGGTGAGCTGGCACCGGAAGCTGCGGGACTACGAGGACGCCGAGCTGCCCCCCTGGGTCCTGGACTGGGAGGCCCGCCACCCGGCCGATGCCGCCGAAGCCCTGGCCAGCCTGGCGAAGGAGCCGATCCCGGCCCGACGGATTCCGAAGGGCGAAGCGCGCTGAAGGCTCGTGCACCTGCCCGGAGGTGCCGAGACGTGAGGTAATGTAGGAAGTTCCAAAACCCACCCCCAGGTATGCTTGAACTCGCCCATGAGCCTCCCGCCCCGACCCCGCCATCAGCTCCAGCCCGACGCCCCCGCCAAGACGCTGCTGGTGGTGGAGGATGACCGGTCCACCTTGAGCCTCTACCGGGCCGGGCTCAAGGGCCTGCAGGGCTTCAAGATCATCATGGCCGAGAATGGCGGCCAGGCCCTGGAGATGCTCCGGCAGGAACCGGTTCACGTCCTGGTCACCGACCTGAACATGCCCGTCATGGACGGCTTCAACCTTATCGCCAAGGCCAGCCGCTTCTACCCCCAGGTGCCCATCATCGTGATGACCGGCCTGAGCGAAAGCCAGCATCTGAACACGCCTCTGCAGCTGGGGGCCATCCGCATCCTCACCAAGCCACCCCGCCTCTCCATCCTCATGGACGCCATCCGCGCCGCGGCGCAGTTCGAGCCCGCGGGCATGGTCCGGGGCATCGGGCTGAACAGCATCCTCCAGCTGCTGAGCTGGGAAAAGAAGTCCTGCACCCTCACCGTCAATTCTGAGGCGGGCATGGGCCTGGTGTACCTCAGCAAAGGCGAGGTGGTCCACGCGGCCTACCGGGAGGAGGAGGGCCTGCCCGCCGCCTACCAGATTCTCGTCTGGGATCGCCCGGACATCGAGTTCGTGGAGACCTGCCGAGTACACCAGACCATCGATCTGCCCCTCACCGAGCTGCTCATGAACGCCGCCATGATTTCCGACCAGCGGAGGCCGGAGTTCGGCGAAGCCTGAGGCCCGCGAAGGGACGAAACCGAGGCTGGTCGCGGAAGATTCGGACATCCGCGGAAGGCACGGAAGGGAAAGCCTAAACGAGGAACACAGAGGACACAGAGTTCCCACAGAGGTGCGCAGAGAACTACGGCCTGGCGTTCCACGATCGTCTCGGGGCATGGAAGGTCGGTTTCACCGCAGAAGACGCAGAGGCGCGCCGGCCCATCCCCGCATGGGCCCGCCGGAAGGGATCCCGGGGGCACCGGTGACGCCTCCCAAGAAGCGCGGTCCCGGCGCCCCCGGGATCCGCCCTGTGCTTGGAGCGGATGCCCCCAGACCTTTTCTTCGCTTTTCTCTGGCTTTTCTTTGTGTCCTCTGTGGTTCTCTGTGTCCTCTGCGTTCCGCTTTTCTTGCTTTTCTTGCTTTTCTTCCCTCCTTCTTCCGCGCCCTTCCGTATCGGGCGACAGCCAAAACTGACCCCCTGGCGACAGAACTCTTGACCCCCTGAGTCGCCGAGGAGGCGGCTTGGACAGAGAGTGGAGGACGCTGGGTCCCAGACAAGCGGGGGCCGAGGTGTTGGACGCACGCGAGGTT
>JANYLR010000102.1 GCA_025363715.1 Holophagaceae bacterium
TGCCCTGATATCAGTGCTGACGGGCATCCCCGCCCGGGCGGACATGGCCATGACCGGCGAATTGACCCTGCGGGGCCGGGTGCTGCCCATCGGCGGCCTGAAGGAGAAGCTGCTGGCCGCCCACCGCCAGGGCCGCAAGGCGGTACTCATCCCCAGCGAGAACGCCCGCCATCTGGAGGAAGTGCCCGCCGAGGTCCGCGAGCAGCTCAGCATCCACCTGGTCAGCCACATGGACGAAGTCATCCAGCTGGCCCTCACCCGCATGCCCGAGCCACTGGGGCCGGAAGCCGCTGGGCAGGCCTTCCCGAATCCGCTTAGGGAGAACCCGGCGACGCAGTAGGGGTGGGCTGTGGGCTGCAGGCCGCCCGGACAGGTGTCCATCGCCCTTCATTCACTCAAGACGGCGCAGCCGTCCTGAGCCGAGCCGTACCCTTGTTCCTGCTACCCTGGTCGCATGCGCTTTCTTGCCAGCCACGTCATCCACTTCCTGGTTATGGGTCTGGGCATCGCCCTGGTGCTGGGCCTGCTGCACCCGACGACGCGGCCAGAGCGGACGCGGGCTTCGATCCTGAAGCATGCGGCGGGGCTCATCGGCATCGGGCTGGCCCTGGCCTGGCTGATGTACCTGCTGCCCCTGCACCCGGTCCGGTTCTAGGGGGAGCCTTGGTCGAGCAGGCACTGGGCCTCCTGGCCACTCTGAAGGCAGGTTGGGAACGGACCTGGAAGGTCGTGGTGGACCTTTGGCATGAACTCGCCCGGGCGGTGCCGCCCCTGGGCCGGGCCGGCGCTTTTGTCTTCGAAGTCATCGGCAAGTACCACAAGGACGACTGCCTGAGCTACGCCGCGGGCCTCAGCTTCTGGCTCATCGTCAGCCTGGTGCCCCTTTCCACGCTGCTCTTCAAGCTGCTGGGCGCCATCCTTGGGCCCCGGGTCTACAGCCCTGGCACCCTCCGGATGCTCCAGGAGATCGTGCCCTACCTGCCCAGCGACTTCATCAAGGATGCCGTGATCAATAGCCAGAAGATCGGCGGCATGGGCCTTTCCTGGGGCGTGCTGCTCTTCGGCAGCTACTGGGGCATCAGCCAGCTCGACACCAGCCTGGCCCACGTCTTCGGGCTGCGCATCAAGAAGCACCGCCAGACCCGCAAGAACCACCTGCTGCGCCAGGTGATCTTCCTGGTGGGCGGGCTGCTGGCCTCGGTCAGCTTCCTGGCCGTGCTGCTGGGCGGCGCGTTGCGCAAGGTCCTCCCCGCCAAGCAGAATGACCTGCTGCCCTACCTGGCTCCGCTCGTAGGGCTGGTGGTAATGACGCTGGTCCTGCAGCACCTCCCCCGCCTGCACGTGAAGTTCCGCCACGCCTTCCTGGGGGCTGGCATTGCGACAGCACTGTGGTGGCTGGCCAAGTGGGGCTTCGGCGTGTACCTGAACCACACCCTCACCTGGGGCATCATGTACGGCTCCCTGCTGGGCATCGTGGCGGGGCTCACCTTCCTCTACTACAGCTGCGCCATCCTCCTGCTGGGCGCGGAGATCACCGCCGCCTTCTACCGCCACGAGACCGCCGGCACCACCGTGCCGCCCTGGCTGCGGGTGAAGGCCGGGGAGCCGCAAAAACCCAAGGTCTGATTCAACCCAGAGAGCACAGGCTATTCCAGGTTCACGCGGGGTTCAGGACCTCTCGGATCTTCCGCAGGAGTCCATCGGGGGTGAGCGGCTTGGAAATGTAGCTGAGCCCTTCGTCGAGGATCCCCTTCTGGTTGATGATGTCGGCGGTGTAGCCGCTCATGAACAGGGCTTTGATCTCGGGCCTCATGGACTTGATGGTGTCGTAGACTTCCTTCCCGTTGATGTTTGGCATCACGACATCCAGCAGGATCAGGTCGATCTCATCCGCCTGTTCGAGGAACTTGGAAATGGCGTCCTCACCGTCATTGGCCAGAATGACCCGATAACCGCCAGAGGCGAGGACCTCGTAGGCCAACTGACGGACCTCGGTGTTGTCCTCGGCGATGAGGATGGTTTCCGATCCACCCTCAGCCGGGGTTGGACTGGTGCATTCCTGTTGCGGGACTCCGTGCGGGACGATCGGCAGATAGATCTTGAAGGTGGTGCCGATGCCGGGCTCGCTGTAGACGCTGATATCCCCTTCGTGCTGCTTCACGATGCCAAACAGGATGGACAGTCCCAGGCCAGTCCCCTTGCCAACGGCCTTGGTGCTGAAGAATGGCTCGAAAACCTGCTGTTTGACGGCTTCGGTCATGCCCATGCCATTGTCGGAGACCGAGAGCACGGCATAGTCGCCGGGAGTGATGGTCTGATGCTTGATCGTCTGGCGCTCGCCCAGGGTGACCACTTCAGTGCTGATGCAGAGCAGACCGCCGTTGGGCATGGCATCCCGGGCATTGGTCGCCAGGTTCAGCAGCACCTGCTCGATGGGCCCGACATCCACCAGGATGGGCAGGGGATTTGGATTCAGCTCGAAGGTCAGGTTGATGTCCTCACCGATGACTCGGGCCAGGAGCTTTCCCATGCCATCGACGATCTCGTTCAAGTCGGCCGGCTTCAAGTCGATGAGCTGTTTTCGGCTGAAGGCCAGCAGGCTCCGGGTCAGTTGTGCGGCCTTTTCACCCGCTGAAAGCAGGTGTTCCAGGTGTCTGCTGGCTGGGCCTTGGCCCTCGATGCTCTTTTTGAGCATGTTGCCGTAGCCCATGATGACCGTCAGGAGGTTATTGAAATCGTGGGCGACCCCACCGGCCAGAGTCCCGATGGCCTCCATCTTCTGTGACTGCCTGAGCTGTTCGGTAAGCTCTTTCCGTTCGGTGATCTCCTCAGTGAAGCCATTGATCCATTTAATTTCACCGTGTTCGTCATATTCAGCGCTCGCTGAGATCGAACACCAGATGGGGCTTCCGTCCTTTTTCAGGAACCGAAGTTCCTTGCTCTTGATCGATCCGAGTTGCTGGACTTCCTGAATGTAGGACACGTAATCGTCCGGGTTCCTGTACAGGATTTCGGGGGAAGCGGTCAGCATGTCTTCCACGGACTCGTATCCAAAGACCCTGGCCATGGCCGGGTTGATCTGAATGAACTGATGCGAGGGCGAGACCACACTTCGATAGATGCCGATGTTGATGCTGTCGACCAGGGAGCGGTACTTGGCCTCGTTGGTTTTGATGGTCTGCATCTCCTTGTCAAGATTGACGGCCATCAGATTGAACGTTCGGCCGAGCAGGCCTATCTCGTCGTCGTGGTCAACGCTCAGGAGGCCCGGATTCATGTTCCCATCCGCGATCAACTGGGCATGCGAAGACAGGGCGAGGATGGGCTTGGTCAAATGGAAGGCGGCCACCAGGATGACCAGGCCCACAATGAGGGAAAGCAGGGCCGTGATGCCCACCATGACCCAGAGCAGCCTCAGGGCTGGCGCGTACAATTCAGCCTCGGGTACCACCGTCGCCACGGACCACCCGGCGATGGGTACGGGCCGGTAGAAGGCCATCTTCTTCTGCCCCTTGTAGACATACCGGAATACCCCGGATGCCCCGGAGGTCATCAACTTCCCGCCTTCCCTGACAGAGGCATCCTCGAATTCAGTGATCTTTTTCTGCATGATCAGGTTCGAATCGGGATGGTGAATCAGGGTCCCGTCCTTGGCCACGACGATGCCATATCCGGTTTGATAGGCCTTGAGGTTCTCCGCGACGACCCGGACATAGCTCAGGGAAATTCCGGCGCCGATGAGGCCTTGGGGGACGCCTTGTTCGTCCTGGATGGGAGCGACGATGAAGATGGTGGGAATGCCCGTGGTCCTGGAGACCAACGGCGGCGTTATCTGGGCCGGGCCGCCCGCCATGATGGACCTGAAATAGTCCCGATTGGAGATGTCTCCGGTGAAGAGGTACGACTCAGACTTGTTCTCCCGTACCGTGTGGTACTCGCCAGACTTGTTCGCGGCGTAGATATCCTGAAAAATGTCGGGGTAGTGTTTATGCAGGACCTTATGTCGACTGATGTTCTGAAGATCGACCGATTTGAAGTCGGTGTTGATGGCTTTCGCGGTGGGAGTCGAGGCGATGGTTTCTGGTTCAATGATCAGTGTTTTCAACCAGGTATTGATCCCATCCGCTGATTTCGCAGTGGCCGTGAGCATGTTCTGAGTGAATTCATTTTCGATGATGTCGTGGATGTACCAATAAGTGCCAAAGCTGAGTACCGACAGGCCAAGGACCAGGATCGGCATGATCCACAGCAATAGCCTGCTTCGGTAAGAGATGTTTCTTAACATTCAAGCGTTCTGGTCAGCAGTCGATCCATTTGAACCATCCAACTGCACGGGGATCCGTGAGGGGCGATTCAAGGCATATCGTCTGGTTGGGGAAGGAGATTAACAGGTCTGGCCGGTATATCGGCCAGGCACCCGCTCTTCATAAACAGGAGCATCGACAGGTGATCCCCCTTGGATGAGCCGCCCATTCACGTGACCAATCCACAGCATCGGCCAGGGGTCGCGCCAGGTCCGTGTGTGACCTCAGTCCAGATCAGGGCTCTGGAACAGGCTCATCGGTTGAATTTTGGATCCAGCGCGATGGCCTTGGCGCGATCCGTTCTGGCGCCCTCCAGGTCGCCCTTGTGCTTCCGGCAGACCGAGCGATTGAACCAGGCCTCCGCGTAGGTGGGCTGAATCTCGATCGCGCGGGAGAAGTCCTGGATCGCGGCGTCATAATCTTTCCGGTCGGCCCGGATGACGCCACGGTTGTTGTAGGTCCAGGAATCGTCGGGGTCCAGTGCCAGCGCCGTGGAATAGTCAGCCAGGGCGAGACCTGAATCGCCGAGATCTCGGTAGACCACGCCGCGGTTGCCATAGGCGCCCGCGTTCCGAGGGTTGATCTCGATGGAACGGGAGTGATCCTTCAGGGCGCCCTGCAGGTCACCCTTGTCCCGCCGGGCCACGCCCCGGCTGGAGTAGGCTTTCCAGTGGTCCGCCTTCTGCTCGATCACGCTGGTGAACGCAGCGATGGCCCCATCCAGATCGCCCTTTCGGTATTTTTGAACACCGGCGTTGAAGATGGACACCACGCTCGTTTGGGCTGCTGCCGGGAGGTTGGCAGCCAGGCAGGTCACGGCAAGCAGCAGTCCCGCAAGGCCTCTCCTGATTCTCATGTCAGCTCCTCGGGCTGTCGTGAATGTTAGGGCCCAACCGGCTACGGGACACGCGTATTCGCACCAAGGATCCAGCCTCGGAGCCTATCGTCTGGAATTCACTCGTCGTCGCGCCCGCGCACGCTGGCGGGGATGCCGTAGCCGTCGGCTTTGTACTCGTTGATCTTGTTGCGCACCGTGCGCAGGGCGATGTCGAGCTGCTCGGCGGCGTGGGTGCGGTTGCCCTTGAGGGCGCTGAGGGTGGAGAGCAGCCAGAAGCGCTCAAGCTCGGGCAGGCTGAGGCCCAGGGGCAGCACCACGGGGGTGCCCAGGGCCACGCCCACCAGGGGCTTGCGAGGATCGCCCATCACGGTGCCTGTGGGCGCGCTGGATTCCCGGTGGGGAACGGCGACCGTGGGCGGCGTCCAGGCTTCGATGACGGGGCTTTCTGGTGGATCCTCGGGTAGGCCCTCGAAGGCTTCGCTGGGCAGCAGCCAGCGCAAATCCTTCTGACTGAGGCGGCGCCCCTCGCTCAGCACCACGCAGCGCTGGATGACGTTCTCCAGCTCACGGATGTTGCCGGCCCAGGGGTGGCGGGCCAGGGCCGCGAAGAAGCTGGGCACCAGCTCGGGCACGTGCCGGTCGTTCTCCCGGGCATAGCGTTCGGTGAAGTGGGCAGCCAGCAGGCTCAGATCGCCGGGCCGGTCGCGCAGGGGCGGCAGGTCCAGCGGAATGACATTCAGGCGGTAGTAGAGGTCTTCCCGGAACCGGCCGGCCTTCACCTCGGTCTGCAGATCGCGGTTGGTGAGGGCGATGAGGCGCACGTCCACGGCGATGGGCCGGGTGCCACCCAGGCGGTCCACGGTGCGTTCCTGGAGCACCCGCAGCAGCTTGCCCTGCAGGCCCAGGGGCAGCTCGCCCACTTCATCGAGCACCAGGGTGCCCCCGTCGGCCTGTTCGAAGCGGCCCTGCTTCATGGCCGTGGCGCCGGTGAAGGCGCCCTTCTCGTAGCCGAAGAGTTCGGATTCCAGGAGGTTCTCGGGGATGGCGGCGCAGTTGATGGCCACGAAGGCGCCATTCCGGCGGGGGCTGGAGCCGTGGATGAGCTTCGCCAGCAGCTCCTTGCCGGTGCCGCTTTCGGCCTGGATGAGGATGGTGGCGCGGCTGTCCGCGGCGCGGCGGGCCAGGGCCAGGGTCTCGCCCAGCACGGGATCCTGGGTGAGGATCACGGGGGCCTGAGAGGGCTCCTCGGCCTTCAGGTGGCCCTCGGCTTTCAGGGCCTTGTTGAGGGCCGTGGTGAGCTCCTCGGGGCTGAAGGGCTTGGAGAGGAAGTCGAAGGCGCCGAGACGCATGGCCTCCCGGGCAGACTCCAGGCTGCCGAAGGCAGTGATCAGCAGCACGGGCAGGGCGGGATCCACCGCCTTGAGCCGCGCCGTGAGCTGCAGTCCGTCCATGCCGGGCATGCGCAGGTCGGTGACCACGGCATCGTAGGCGCCGGGTCGCACCATGCGCAGGGCTTCCTCGCCACCCCGGGCCTGTTCCGCGAAAAAACCGGAGCGCTTGAGGCTCATGGCCATGCCATCCCGCATCCCGGGATCGTCGTCCACCACCAGCACTCGTAGGGGAGTTGCCATAGCTGAGCATCCATGCGACCAGCAGGGCCGCTGCTTGTGTTATCGGGTGCCCTGCTCTGGACTGGAGTTTTGGGTGTGGAGGCGTTTTTTCACACGGTGGGGCAAATCACCCGCGGCGGCCTCTCCGCGCACCGGATCCCCGTGGCGGCGGATGAGCAGGTAGAGCTGGCGGCGGCTCACCCCCAGGCGCTGGGCGGCCTCCACCCGGTTGCCATAGGCCCGCCGCAGGGCCTGGTGGAGCAGGGTCCGCTCCAGGGCGTGGAGGTTGGTGGCCAGATCCTCGGCTTCGCCCGGGGAACCCAGGGCATCGGCCTCGGGGAGTTGCCCCAGCAGCTTCCAGCGCACCACGCGATTCTTCAGCTCCCGCAGGTTGCCAGGGCAGGGCAGGGTGCCTAGGATCGCCGGCAGCGGGCCCGCGATGCCCTCCTCCCCGGCGAAGGCCGCCAGCAACCCGGGAATGGCCTCCGGGCACTCATCCACGCCCGGCAGACGCAGCTCCAGGCAGGGCAGCCAGCCGGGCGCGGGGCCGCGGGCGGCGAGGAGCCCCCGGGGATGGGCTCGGAGCCAGTCCTCGGCCGCGGTGCCTTCCGCTTCGATCCAGGGCTCCTGGCGCCGCTGGGCGAGCTCCGCGACCAGGGTGGAGACGCCGGAGCCGACGGGACCTTGAATCCAGAGGGCTTCGGGCCGCGCCAGCAGCTCACCCAGGTGGGCGCCCCACTGGGCGAAGCCCGGAAGAAGGGCCAGGGGGGTCACCGACTATTTCCCCGGGATCACGTGGAAGAGCACGGCGAAGACATGGCACGCGCTGCCGCCGATGACGAAGAGGTGCCAAAGGGCGTGATGGAAGCGCAGCTTCTCCAGGCTGTAGATGGCGGCGCCCAGGCTGTAGAACAGGCCGCCGCCGAACAGCCAATAGGCGCCATGCAGCGAGAGAATCCTGTGCAAGGGCAGGCCACCGAGGGTGGCGGCCAGGATGGGCACGACGATGAGCCAGCCCATGAGCAGGTAGATGGTCGTGGAAATCCAGCCCATGCGCTTCACGAAGACCGGATCCATGTCCGTGTCCGAGGGCAGGGCATGGAGGTGGTCCACCGCTGGGGGGCGGAAGATCTGCTTGGCCAGGCGGGCATAGAACACGGCCTTGAACACGATACCCAGCACTGCCAGGCCCCAGATCATGCCGAAGAGGGTCCAGCCCCAGCCCGGCCGCTGGCGGCCCAAGGCCGACAGGCAGAAGGGCGTATAGGTTCCGGCGATGAGCATGAAGATGGCCGAGTGGTCGAAGACCTTGAAGACCAGCTTCACCCGGGGGCCGCGAAAGGCGTGGTACAGGGTGGACATGAGGTAGAGCAGGATGAGACTGGAGCCGAAGATGGCCCCGCCCACCACGTCCCGGGCGGTGCCGCGCAGGGCCGCGAAGACCACCATGAGCACCAGGCCCGCGATGGACAGGGCAACGCCCAGGCCGTGGGTGAGGCTGTTGGCCAGTTCCTCTCCGCGAGTCTGTGAGGAGAATTCCGGGATGGAAGCCGTGCGGGACATCTTCCAAGGATGACAGACTCTAGGGGTCTCTTCCCGGGGAGCCGACTTGCGCCTCCATTCCCTCCTGGCCCTGTTGATCACTCTGCTCGCCTCAGCCCAGTCCCCCCATGGCTTGGTGGTGAGTCAGGAGCGCCTGGCCTCGGAAGTCGGGGCCGAGGTGCTGCGGGAGGGCGGCACGGCGGTGGATGCGGCCGTGGCCACCGCCTTCGCACTGGCGGTCGTCCACCCCGCGGCGGGCAACCTGGGGGGCGGCGGTTTCCTGCTGTCTCGGATGGTCGAAGGGCAGGCTTCGTTTCTCGACTTCCGGGAGACGGCCCCGGCTGCGGCCCAGCCCCGCATGTGGCTGAAGGACGGCCGCTACGATGAGCAGCGGCACCACGAAAGCCTGGCCAGCGTCGGCGTGCCCGGCACCGTGGCGGGTCTGCACGAGGCCTGGAAACGCGAGGGCCACCTGCCCTGGGCGCGGCTGCTGCGCCCGGCCATCCACCTGGCCCGGGAGGGCTTTGTGCTGACTGGAAACCAGGCCGCCAGCCTGGCGGACCAGCTGCCGGCATTCCGCCACCATGGGCCCACCCTGGCCCAGTTCAGCCACAAGGGCGAGCCGCTGCGGGCCGGGGACCGGCTGGTGCAGCGGATGCTGGCGCGGACTCTGGAGCGGCTATCCCGGAACTGGAGCGACTTCTATCAGGGCGAGACCGCCCGGCTCATCGTGAGGGACATGCAGGCGAACCAAGGCCTCATCCGGGCCGCTGATCTCCGCGCCTACCGACCCCAGCTGCGCGCGGCGCTGCGGGGCACGTACCGCGGTGTGGAGGTGTTGGCCGCGCCGCCCCCCAGCTCCGGCGGACAGGTGCTGCTCCAGGCACTGAACATCCTGGAAGGCTATGACCTGAGGGCCACTGGGGTCGGCTCGCCGACGGCCATCCACCTCACGGCGGAGGCCCTGCGCCGGGCCTTCGCGGACCGCGCGCAGCACCTGGGGGATCCCGCCTTCAATCCGGCCATGCCACTGGAGCGGCTGCTTTCGAAGGCCTACGCGGCGGAGCTGCGGGCCACGATCTCGCCGGACCGTGCTTCGGTGTCGGCGCCGGAGCGCTTCACCTGGCCAAGGGATCGCCCGAATACCACGCACCTGTCTGTGGTCGATCGGAAGGGGAACGCCGTGAGCCTGACCTATACCCTGGAGGACAGCTACGGCCTGCGGCGCATCGTGCCTGGCGCGGGCTTCCTGCTGAACAACGAGCTGGGGGACTTCAACGCCGGACCGGGCCTCACGGATGCCCAGGGCCTTATTGGCACTGTCCCGAACCTCGCGCAGCCGGGCAAGCGGCCCCTGTCCAGCATGTGCCCGGTCATCCTCGTGAAGGACGGCGCCGTTCTCCTGGTGAGCGGTAGCCCGGGCGGTCGTAGCATCCCCAGTACGGTGCTGAACACCGTGGTGAATGTCGTGGACTTCGATATGGATGCCCGGGCCGCCGTGGACTCCCCGCGCTTCCACCACCCGTGGCTGCCCGATCGGATTCAGGCCGAGGCCGACCTGCCCGTAGCGACGAAGGCGGCGCTGAAGGCCATGGGCCATGTGCTCAAGGAAGTGAAGAAGCAGGGCTGCGCCCAGGTGATCCTGGTGCGTGGTGGCCGTGTCGAAGGTGCCGCTGATACGAAGCGCTGGGCCGATAGCGGCGCGGTGGCGGAGTAGCCCAAAGAAAAAGCGCTGGTCGCGGGATTCGCGGAGTTCCGAGCCTTCCGCGACCAGCTACATCTCTTTCCTATTTCAGGTGCTTGTCAAACCAGTGGATCATCTCCCACAGAGTGTGCTCGACGGATTCGCGAGCGAGGTAGCCGTGGCTTTCCAGGGGCAGGGTGACGTAGCGGACGGTCTGGCCGTTGCCCTTGAGAGCGGCGTAGAGGCGCTCGCTCTGGAGGGGGAAAGTGCCGGTGTTGTTATCGGCCTCGCCGTGGATGAGCAGGATCGGCGCGTTGAACTTGTTCGCCGCCATGAAGGGCGACACCTTGAGGTACATGTCCGGCGCTTCCCACAGCGTGCGCCGCTCGCTCTGGAAGCCGAAGGGCGTGAGCGTGCGGTTGTAGGCGCCGCTGCGGGCGATGCCGGCCTTGAACAGATTGGAGTGGGCCAGGAGGTTGGCCGTCATGAAGGCGCCGTAGCTGTGGCCACCCACGCCCACCCGCTTGGGATCGATGACGCCCAGCTCGTCGGCCTTGTCGATGGCGGCCTTGGCGCTGGCGACCACCTGCTCCAGGAAGGTGTCGTTCACGGTCTTGGGATCGCCCACCACGGGCATGGTGGCGTTATCCAGGACCACATAGCCCGCCAGCAGGAAGAACAGATGCGAGCTGCCGCCGAGGGTGGTGAAGCGGTTGGCCGAGCCGCTGACCTGGCCCGCCGTGCCCGCGTCAGTGAACTCCATGGGATAGGCCCAGACCACGGCGGGGCGCCGCTCGCCGGCCTGATAGTCCGGCGGCAGGTAGAGTGTGAAGCTGAGGGCCACGCCATCGGGACGGGTGTACTTCACCAGCTGCTTCCGGATCTTCCGCAGCATGGGCAGGGGATCCTGGAAGGCGGTCAGGGGCCGAGTGGTGGCACCGTGCAGCAGGTAGTTCGGAGCTTCAGTGGGACTTTCCCGGCGGGTGATGAAGCGACCATCCGGCAGCAGAGCCACCGTGGATTCATAGGTGCCTAAGCTGCTGCTGAAGTGGCGCTCCGCCTTCAGGGTCAGGGGATCGAAGCGGTCCAGGAAGGGCCGATCGCCCTCCGGGGTTGCCCCAGCCCCATGGAGGAAGAGCTTGCCGTCCAGCTGCTGCAGGGCCAAATGACCGTTGGGGAGCAGCCGCGACTGGAAGCTGCCGGGATCGCGGTAGCGATCGTGGCTGCTGAGGTCGAAGGCCAGCCGGGCTTCCGCGGGCTTGCTGGGAACCACCAGCCAGGTGCGGTTCCAGCGGCGATCGCGCTCATGCTCGCGCACCACGGCCAGGTCGCCGCGCTCGCCCCACTCGATCCCCATGAACCGAGCCTTCAGGCGTAGCAGCTCGATGGGGGCGGCCTTGAAGGGCGCGGCCTGCATCAGCAGGTGGTCGCGGAAGTCGGCCTTGCGCTTGGGATCGCCTCCGTCGAGAGCCTCTGACCACACGAGGGTCGCGGGTTCTGTGGGCCGCCAGTGAAGGCGGCGGGGGCCCGTGCGAACACCTTCCAGCGGAATGCCTTCGGCCAGGGGCAGGTCGGCGGCCAGGTGCGCGAGGGCGCCCCTCCGGTCCCAGACCTCCTCCCGCACCGGAAACAGGGAGGATGGGACCAGGAAGGAAAAGGGTCGCTGGAGTCGCGCCACCAAAAGCCACTGGCCGTCCGGCGAAGCCTGGATGCTCGCGTAGAGACCGGGCTGACCGATGGGACTCAGCGCGCCGGTGCTCAGATCCACCCGCAGCAGCTGGGATTGGCCCAGGTGCTCGAAGAGGGCCTCGTCATGGGCGTTCTGCAGGAGGTCCTGGTGGGTGGGGATGGGCGCGCTCTTGCCCTGGTTCTCCTGGATGCGCGGGCCGAGGGGCACCTCGGGGGCCTTCGGAGCAGCACCCTGGCCGGCCGGTACCGTCTTGCAGAGCAGGCTTCCATCGGCCAGCCAGTCCAAGGGGTTCCCCAGGATGGCATTGAGCCGGAAGCCCTCGATTCGGCGCAGCTGGCCGGTGGCGACCTCGCCCACCCACAGGACCGTCGCATCCAGGTTGGCCCCCGTGAGGACGAAGCGGGTTCCGTCCGGTGACCAGTGGGGCCGGCTGAAGGTACAGTCCGGGGGGAGGTTGATGAGGCGACCCGGCCCGCCGGCCAGAGCCTGGAGGGCCAGGGACTTCAGCCGCGGTGAGCTATGGGGCCCCCGGGTCCGGGGATTGAAGCGGTGCCCCGCCAGCCGCGCCATGGGCTGGGCCAGGTCCGCGATGGGAGGCTGGCGGGCGTACTCCGCCAAGAGGAAGTGGTCCCCCTGGGGACTCGGGAGCAGGGTCGGCGTGCCCGGCGCGTCCAGTACGGCCTGGATGGCCGGTGGGGCCTGCTGGTAGGGCGTGGCCTGGCCCAGCAACGCAAGGCTCAGGAAGGGCGCGAAGGGTCGCAGCATGGAAAGGCTCCGGAGGGTGGTTGGAGATTACCACGCGATGCGATGCATGAGCCCTGGGTGAGCCGGATGAACCTCAGGACACCCGGAACCGGGCATGGCTGCCGCCGGGCCCGGGGGTGACTTCGAGGCGGGCGGGGATGCGCGCTTTCACTTCTTCGAGGTGGCTGATGAGGCCCACCAGCCGGCCACCCTGGTTGAGATCTTCCAGGGTGCGCAGGGCCAGGTCCAGGGCCTCGGGATCGAGGCTGCCGAAGCCTTCGTCGATGAAGACGGTATCCAGGCGGATGCCACCGGCATGCCTCTGCACCACATCGGAAAGCCCCAGGGCGAGCGCCAGACTGGCCTGGAAACCCTCGCCTCCGGACAGCGAGCTCACCGCCCGAGCCCGGCCCGTGTGGGTGTCGGTGATCTCCAGTTGCAGTCCGCCGGCCTTCCGCTGGTCCGTGCTGAGGGACGCCCGGCGCAGGGCGTAGCGCTGCTTGCTCATGCGGAGGAGGCGCTGGGAAGCGGACACGAGTACTTCGTCGAGGATGGCGCCCTGGACATGGCGTTCGAAGGACACCCGATCGCCATCGTCGCCCCGGGCCACCCGGGCAAGGTTGGCCACGGCCCGGTAGCGGCGGTCCTGGTTGCCGGAAGCTTCGGTCAGGCGCCGGAGTTCCGCTTCGAGATGATCCAGGGCCGCGCGTTCGGATTGGGCCCGGCCAAAGGCCTCGGCGGCCTGGGCGAACCGCGCCTGAGCGGCGTCCCGGTCCGCCTGGAGCAGGGCCAGATCGGCGACGGCAAGGCCCTCGGCCAGCTTCTCGGCCTGGGCGCACCGCCGCGTGGCCGCAGTCAGGTCGGCGGCGTACCGATCGAGGCTGTCCGAAAGGGACTGCACTTCCTCGGGGGTCCGGCGCGCCCGGTCGAAATCCGTGCGGTCGTGGAAATGGGCTGCCACCAGGGCCGCTTCGAAGGCTTCGCCGAGCCCCCAGGATTCAGTGCGGGTAGCCTCGAGATGCTTCTGATGGGCCTTGAGGGTGGCCTGGGCGCCCAGGGCGGCGGCCTGGGCGGGTTCGCGGGCGGACTTGGCCGTGGCGAGCTGGGCCTCGGAAGCCTCCAGCGCCTGCTCAGCCCCGCGCCGCTGAGTGGAGAGGGCGCCGGGCGCACGGAGTTCCTGCAGCAGATCCTCCTCGAGCATCTGCATGCGGGCCTTGGCGCCGGCCTCCTGGATCAGCAGTTCGTTCAGGCGCTGATGGGTCTCGGAGAGCTTCCTCTCGGCCTGGTTCCGGGTTTCCTCCATCAGCAGCATCTGGCGTTCGATGGACAGCAAGTTGGCCGAAGCCGCTCGGCTCCGATCCAGCTCTTCGCGATGGCGAACTTCGATGATGACCAGGGTCTCCAGGCTTACTTCCGCGTGCTCGCCCAGGGCCTCGATGAGGTCCTGTCGGCGGCTGTGGGCGGTCTCAAGCGCCGCTCCGCGGGAGGCGGTGGCGTCCTGAGCCCGCGCCAGGACGGTTTCCGCGTCCTCCTGTTGCTCCATGGCCAGGCGGATATCCTGCTCGTCGGGTAGATCCACGGAGAGCTGGGCCGGATGAGGATGTGCGTCGCTGCCGCACACGGGGCAGGCTTCGCCGGGCCTGAGGTCCCGGGCCAGCCGGGCCGCGTGGGCCGCGAGGCGGCGGTCCTGAATGGCCCGGTAACGCTCTCGGGCCGTCTGGACGACCTTGTGCGCTGCGACCTGGGCCTCCTGGGTGGCTGCCAGGGCGGCCTGGGCCCGGGCGAGTTCTTCCAGGGAGCGTTCCAGTTCTTCGCGCTGGGCGCGGCGCTTCCGCACGAGGTAGAGCAAGCCTTCGCGGCCGGCTTCCTGGGCGGCTTCGGTCCGGGCGTCCTGGAGCGCTGCTCGCGCCTTGGACAGATCCTGTTTCGCGGTTTCGAGCTGCTGCTTCTGCGTTTCGGCCAGGTCACCGAAGCGACTTCGACCCAGGGCCGCCTCGCGGGCTTCCCGGCGGGCGGCCTCGAGGGCTTCCAGCTTGGGTTCCAACTCCCGCAGCCGCGCGATGGAACGGCGCAGCTCTTCCCGGCGCACCTCGTGCTGTTCGGCCTCGGCTACCGCGGCTTCCGCCTGGACGAGGGCGGCGTCCGCCACCTGAGCTGCCGCCGAGAGAGCGGTCTCTTCGGCCTCCTGGAGGCGAACACGCTCCAGGACCGTCTCCAGCTGTTCGGCGGCGGGCAGCACCGAACCGCACCGACGGGCCCGGTCCAGCTCGGTGCGCCGGGCCTCCATGATCCGTGCATGGGCCTGGATGCGGGCCAGGTCCGTGCGGGCCGCCACGCATTCGGTGAGCCGCTCGACCGCCCGGGTGCCCTCCATCCAGGCGGCGGAGGCCCGGTCGAGGTCCTGGCCGGCGTGCGTCTGCTCCTGCAGCAGGCTTTCCGCCTGGTCCGAGGCCTGCCGCAGCATCGTGGGCAACATTTCAGCGGAGCCCACCCCGGCTTGGGCGAGGCGGTGCTTGATCTCCGACTGGGTGGCGCGCATGGCCTCCTTGAGGGCCTTCTCCTCCTCGGTCAGGATCGTGGCGAGCCGCGCGTAGCGGGCGGTCTGGAAGAGGGTCTGCAGGATGGCCTGGCGTTCTGTGGATCCGGCCAGCATGAACTCCTGGAAGCGGCCCTGGGGCAGCAGCACTACCTGGCGGAACTGATCGGCCTTGAAGCCCAGGAGCTCGGCAACTTTCGGATCGACCTGGCTGGGTTTCTCGGTGGCGAGGGGGACCTCCTGCCCGTCCTTCAGCTCCCAGAGGTGGGCGGTGTAGGGCTGCCGCTTGGTACCTTCGCCCCGTTGCTTGGGGACCTGCTGTTCGGGGGATCGGGCCACTCGGTAGCGGCGGTCGCCCAGGGCAAAATCGAAGACCACGCGAGTCGTCGTGTCGGCCGCCGCGAAGTGGCTGCGGAGGTCGCGGGTCTCGCGCTGCCCGCCGCTGGTTTCGCCATAGAGGGCGTAGCTGATGCCATCGAGGATGCTCGTCTTGCCCGCGCCCGTGGGCCCATGGATGAGAAAGAAGGACTGGTCCTTCAGGTCGGAGAAATCCAGTTCCTGGCGGGCCGCGTAGGGACCGAAGGCGTCGAGGGTGAGGCGCAGGGGTTTCATGGCTGGACCTCGCCTTCGAGGATCCGCCCGGAGACTTCCAGAAAGAGGGCGGCTTCCTCCTGATCCATGGGACGTCCCTGAACCTCCTGGAAGAAGGAACGGAACAGCTGGTCGGGATCCAGATCCCGCGGACGGATCTCCTCGATGTCCCCATCCGCAGCGGCCGCAGCCGCGGCGGGCTGGATGCCGAGGATGTTGGGGTAGATTTGCCGCAGGCGCGCCATGGCATCCAGCACTGGGCCATCATCGAGGAGCTCGAGGAAGAGATAGTCGTCAGAGGGACCGTTGGGGTCCTTCATCAGATCCTCAAAGTGGCCCCGCAGGCGGCGCAGGTCCCGCCGCGGCGTGAGGGGCAGGGGTTCGGTGCGAGCGGGTCCCTTGGCTGGAAGCTCCACGAGGGTGAGCGCCTTGACATGCCCGGCTTCGGAAGCGCTGTATTTGAGCAGGCTGCCGGCATACCGCACATGGGGGTGACCGGCCTCCTGGGGACGGTGGAGGTGGCCGAGGGCCGCATAGTCGCAGGGCTTGAACAAGGCGGCGTCGACTTCACCGGTACCCCCGACGGACAGCCCCAGTTCGGAATCCGAAGCCAGTCCTCCCGCGACGAAGGCGTGGGCCACGGCCACAAACCGGTGCCTGGCTGGATGGCGCCTGCGGGCGCGCCCCAGCTGGGCGGCCAGCACCTCTTGATGGGTGCGGAGACCGTCCTCCCCTAGGGCGTAGCGGGCCATCGCTGGATCCGCATAGGGCAGCAGGTGGAAGGCGACGTTTCCGATGACCACTGGCTCCGGGTCGGGATCGAGGGAGCCCGCCATATGCAGGCCCTGGGACCCCAGGAAACCCGAAGCGAAACCCAGCCGCTCAGGGCTGTCGTGGTTGCCGGCGATGATGAGCACCGGCACGCCGCAGCCGCGCACCAGCCGGTCCAGGGTCTCATCCAGCAGGGCCACGGCCTCTTTGGGCGGCACGGCCCGGTCGTAGAGGTCTCCGGCGATCACCAGGGCCTCGGCCCGGGTGTCCCGGACCATGGCGACCACCTGATCTAGGACGTGGGCCTGGTCATCCAGCAGGCTCGCGTTGCAAAGGGTCTTGCCCAGGTGCCAGTCGGAGGTATGGAGAAAGCGCATGGGTATCCGCAGGGAGCCGTCGGGCATCGTTTGGGAGTATGGCACCCCGCGCGTGGTTCCTTCCATGTTGGAGGCTGTCCGGAAGCCATTCTCAAGTTCCCGCCCCCCACTCGCCGAAGAGGGGGGAGGCCCGCCTCCTGCAGGCCCGGTGCCCTCGACAGCGCACCGAAGGTTGGTTCCGAGTTCGGGGGCCCTATGTTCAAGTTCGGCACACAAGCTGGTTCAGCACGCCCCACGGCGGAGTCGATCTTCACACTGCTGGGCGAAGGCACGCATTGGCAGGGTGAAATCCACGCGGGAGCCAACGGCCTTCGCGTGGAAGGACTGGTGGAAGGCACGATCCTCAGCGAGGGGCAAGTGGTCGTGGGCCCCACGGGTGTGATCAAGGGAACCATCCACGCGAAGCACATCACGGTGATGGGTCGGGTGGAGGGCATCGTCAAGGTATCGGGCTGCCTGGAAATTATGGGAACCGGCTGGGTGGAAGGCGAAGTGGAGCTGACGTCGCTGGTGGTCGACGAGGGTGGAACCCTGCAGGGTACCTGCCAGCAGCCGGTCCGCCCGAAACAGCAGGAGCCGGTGCCGCTCGTGCCCCGCCGGGATGAACGGGTGCAGGATCGCTACGCCCCGGTGGTCGCGGTCAATTCGGGTACCAACGGCGCGCCACCGGTGTCCTATCCTGCCAGCCAGAAATTCGAACGGAACCGGTTCTAGGGCCCAGGCCAGGAAATTGAACCTGGGCGATCCTAGCGTTTCGCGCCGGTGAGGTTGGTGGAGTCGAGATTGGCCTCGTCCAGATTGGCTTCTCGCAGGTCCGCGCCGCCCAGGTTCGCGCCGCTGAGTTTGGCCCCGGACAGGTTGGCCTTGCCCAGGTTCGCGCCGCTCAGGTTGGCCCACACCATATTGGCCCCGATGAGGTTGGCAGCACTGAGATCGGTGCCGTCGAGGCTGGCGTCGATGAGGTTGGTGTGGCGCAGATCGGCACCGGAAAGGTTGGCGCCGGACAGATTCGCTCCGGACAAATTCGCGCCATTCAGGTAGGCGTCCTGGAGGATGGTGTCGCGGAGATCGGCGCCGCAGAGGTTCGCGCCGTCCAGGTTGGCCTGCCGGAGGTCCGTGTCCTTCAGGGAGGTCTGGCGGAGATCCACCCCCCGCAGGTCCGCCCAGACCAGGCTCGCGCCCGTCAGATCGGCATTCACCAGGTTGGCTTCGTTCAGGTTGGCCTGGTACAAGTTGGCCCCGCTCAGGTTCGCCTTGCTCAAGTTGGCGTTGCTGAGGTTCGTCCGGTATTCGCCCCGGGACTCGGTCGGCAGGGAAGCGAGATTCGCCTCACGCAGGTTGGCGCCCTCGAAGTTGCAGGCGAAGAAGTTGCTGCCGCTGAAATCCGAATTGCGCAGATCGGCGCCACCGAGGTCGGTGCCACTGAAATCGGCGCCAAGCCCCTGAGTGCCTCGCAAGATCGCGCCCTTCAGCTTGGCGCCGGTGAGGTTCGCGTTGTTGAGTACCGCGTGGTTCAGGTCCATGCCTTCGAGCGAGAAGCCGCTGAGGTCGACCCCAGAGAGGTTGGCCCCGGTAAGCACGGCGCGATCGAGGGTGGCGCCGCGCAGGTTCGCGGCGAAGAGGTTGGCGTCGTGCAGGTTCGCGCTAAGAATGCTGCCGGCCAGATCGGCCCCCGAGAGGTCGGCCCCGGACAGGTCCGCGCCGCACAGGTTGGCCGTGCGGAGATCATCCCCGCTGAGGTTCGCCCCGCGTAGGTTGGCACCGCCCAGGTGGGTATCGCTCAGCTTGGCCTCGGAGAACACCGCGCCAGCAAGGTTGGCGCCATCCAGGTTGGTCTCGGTGAGGTCCGCCTCGGAGAGGTCGGCACCCTTCATGTTCTTGCGGGACAGGTCGACCTTGGTGAGGTTGGCGCCGACCAGCAGGGCGCCCGCGAGCACAGCGCCGTCGAGCTGGGCACCGGTAAGGCAGGCACCCGTGAGGTTCGCATTGCTGAGATTCGCCCCACTCAGGTTGATGTCGCTGAGGTCCGCACCGGTGAGATCGGCGCTGCGGAGGTCGGTGTTGCCGAGTACGGCGCCACTCAGCTGAGCCGCGCCCAGATTGGCGCCTGCGAGCACGGCGCCACTGAGGTTGCAGCCACTGAGGTCGGCGGAGCTGAGGTTGGATTCCCGGAGGTCCGCGCCTTCGAGGTTGGCCTGGCGGAGTACGGCCTCGGCGAGGTCAGCCCGGCTGAGGTTCGTGCGGCCCAGGTCCATGCCCCGCAGGTTGGTGCCGTGCAGATTGGCACCACTGAGGTTTGCGCCCTTGAGCTTGGGCACATCATCCTTCTCGTATTTCAGGATGTCGAGGTGGCGGAGATCCGCGCCAGCCAGATTGGCGCCGCTGAGGTTCGTGCCCTTGAGGTTGGCCCGGCTGAGGTTTGCGCCCTCCAGGTTGGCTTCGGTGAGGCTGGCCCAGTGAAGGTCGGCATCGGCGAGATTGCTCCCACTCAGGTTGGCCAGATTCAGATTCGCCCCACCTAGGGTGGCGGCCTGAAGGCTGGCCCCGGCGAGGTTCGCCATGGCAAGGTTGGCCCCCACAAGGTTGGCCTGACCGAGGTCGGCACCCTGGAGGTTGGCACCCTCCAGCACGGTCTGCCTGAGGTCAGCCCCGCTGAGGTTCGCGCCGCTCAGATCCTTGCCGCTGAGATCGAGCCCCGTCAGAGTGATGCCGCTGAGTTTGGCTCCCGCGAGCTTGGCTCCGGTGAGATTCGGCACGGTGGCCGGCTCGTACTGCTGGATATCGAAGAAGGTCAGATCGGCGTTCGAGAGGTTGGCGCCGGAAAGGTTGGCGCCAGCCAGGCGAGCGCGGCTGAGGTTCGCCGATTCCAGATCGGCCTCGTTCAAGTTGGCCAAACGCAAATCCGCACCAGCCAGGTCCGCGCCCCGTAGAACGGTCTCGTTGAGCACCGCTCCCGAAAGGTTGGCCCCGGAAAGATTCGCGCCGGAGAAATCGAACCCCCGGAGGTCAAGGCCACTCAGATCCGTGCGCTGGAAGTTCTTCCCCGACTTGAGGATGAGAACAACTTCCTTCCGGGTAAGTTCGCTCATGGAGCTTCCTTTGCGGGTTTGTGCAGCATTCGATTGGTTCTGAGTTTAGCCCCCGCCCGGTGCAACCATCAACAGGATTTACCCCACTCATTCGGGGCGGGGCGCTCAAAACCGGCGATTCAGCAGCCGGTTACAGGTTCGCCCCCGGGACCGGGGCCCCCGAGGGGGGGGGGCGGGACTGCTTCGGCCAGGGGGCAGGAAAATGACGAAGCCCCCTCGCGGGGGCCTCGTCTTTGGTTCAAAAGAGAACTACTGCTCGCGTTCCGCCTTGTTGAAGGCGTCAGCCAGGGTCGCCTTCTTGAACTCGGGCTGGCGGGCCTTGGCGGCATCCATGTCGCCGCGCTCCTGATCCTGCTCCAGCTGCTTGACGGAGAGGCCGATGCGGCGCTCGGTGGGATCGAGCTTCACGATCTTCATGGTGAGGTCCTGGCCGGCGGCGAACTCCTTCTGGATGTCCTCCACCCGCTTGCGGCTCAGTTCGGAGACGTGCACCAGGCCCTCGATGCCGTCGCCGAGGTCGACGAAGGCGCCGAAATCGGTCAGGCGGGCGATCTTGCCGGTGATGACGGTGCCGACATTGTGGTTCTCGAAGAAGATCTCCCAGACGTTGGGTTCCATCTGCTTCACGCCGAGGCTCATGCGCTGGGCCAGGGGATCCAGGTTGAGGACCTTGGCGGTGACCTCGTCGCCCTTCTTCACGATCTCGCCGGGGTGCTTGATCTTCTTGGTCCAGCTGAAGTCGGACACGTGGATCAGGCCGTCGATGCCCTCTTCCAGCTCGATGAAGGCGCCGAACTCGGTGATGTTGCGCACGATACCCGTGACGATCATGCCGGGCTGGTACTTCTCGGCGATGGCCATCCAAGGATTAGGGGTGATCTGCTTCATGCCGAGGCTGATGCGACGATTCTCGGAATCCACCTGCAGGATGATGGCTTCCACCTGGTCGCCCAGGTTGACCATGCCCTTGGCGGACTTGACCTTCTTGGTCCAGCTCATCTCGGAGACGTGGACCAGGCCCTCAATGCCGGGCTCCAGTTCCACGAATGCGCCGTAGTCAGTGATGGAGACGACCTTGCCCTTGACTGTGGCCTGGATGGGGTAGCGCTCCTCGACGGAGAGCCAGGGATCGGGGAACTTCTGCTTGTAGCCGAGGCTGACGCGCTCGGTCTCCTTGTCGTACTTGAGCACGGCCACTTCGACCTTGTCGCCCACCTGGAACATCTCGCTGGGGTGGTTGAGCCGGCCCCAGGACATGTCGGTGATGTGCAGCAGGCCGTCCACACCGCCGAGGTCGACGAAGGCGCCGTACTCGGTGATGTTCTTGATGGCGCCCTCGACCAGCTTGCCTTCTTCGAGGCCCGCGAGGGTCTCTTCCTTCAGGCTCGCGTTGATGGTCTCGAGGAACAGCTTGCGGGACAGGACGATGTTGCCGCGGCGGCGGTTGACCTTGATGACCTTCATGTCGAAGGACTTGCCGAGGTAGGGATCCAGATTGCGGACAGGCTTCATGTCCACCTGGCTGCCGGGCAGGAAGGCGCGGATGCCGATATCGACGGCCAGGCCGCCCTTGACCTTCTCGAGCACGGTGCCGTGCACGGTCATGTTGGAACGGAAGGCCTTCTCGACCTCGTCCCAGATCTTCATCTTCTCGGCGCGCTCGCGGCTGAGGCGCACGTTGCCGTTGGCGTCCTCGAGCAT
>JANYLR010000023.1 GCA_025363715.1 Holophagaceae bacterium
TGGAACCCTACGCGAAGGGCGGCAAGACGGGCCTCTTCGGCGGTGCCGGCGTGGGCAAGACCGTGCTGATCATGGAACTCATCAACAACATCGCCAAGGGCCACGGCGGCTACTCCGTGTTCGCGGGCGTGGGCGAGCGGACCCGCGAGGGCAACGACCTCTGGCACGAGATGATGGACAGCGGCGTCATCGACAAGAACGACCTCAGCAAGTCCAAGGTGGCCCTGATCTACGGCCAGATGACCGAGCCCCCCGGAGCCCGCGCCCGTGTGGCACTGACCGGCCTCACCGTCGCCGAGTATTTCCGCGACGTGGAAGGCAAGGACGTGCTGCTCTTCATCGACAACATCTTCCGCTTCACCCAGGCCGGCTCCGAAGTGTCCGCGCTGCTGGGCCGCATGCCCAGTGCCGTGGGCTACCAGCCCACCCTCGCCACGGAAATGGGTGAACTGCAGGAGCGCATCACTTCCACCAAGAAGGGCTCCATCACCTCCGTGCAGGCCGTGTATGTGCCCGCGGATGACTACACGGATCCCGCGCCCGCCACCACCTTCGCCCACCTGGATGCCACCACTAACCTGAGCCGTGATATCGCTGCCCTGGGCATCTACCCCGCCGTGGATCCCCTGGCCTCTACCAGCCGCCTGCTGGATCCCCGGATCCTGGGCGAGCACCACTACAACACCGCCATGCGCGTCAAGGCGATCCTGCAAAAGTACAAGGAACTCCAGGACATCATCGCCATCCTCGGCATGGACGAGCTCTCCGACGACGACAAGCTGGTCGTCGCCCGGGCCCGCAAGATCCAGCGCTTCCTCAGCCAGCCCTTCTTCGTGGCCGAGCAGTTCACCGGGATGTCGGGCAAGTACGTGAAGCTCGAGGACAGCATCAAGGGCTTCAGTGAGATCTGCGACGGCAAGTGGGACCACCTGCCCGAGCAGGCCTTCTACCTCGTCGGCACCATCGAAGAAGCCGTCGAAAAGGCTGAAAAATTGGCCGCTGTGTAACCTTGTCTTTCTCCAACTCGGAATCCGCGAAAGCGGGTTCCGAGCACTGAAAAGAGCCTGTCATGTCCCAAACGATCAAACTGGAAGTGGTCACACCGGAGCGGCCGGTCTTTTCGGCCGAGGTTTCCGAGGTGCAGTTCCCCACGGCCGCCCGGGGCTACTACGGCATCCTGCCGGGCCACACGCCCCTGATGACCGAGGTGGGCGATGGCCTGCTCTACTACATCCAGGACGGCCAGAAACACTGGATCACGGTCTTCGGCGGTTTCGCCGAAGTGGGCCCCGATCGCGTCACCATCCTGGCCCGGGAAAGCGAGACCATGGACATGATCGATCTGGAGCGGGCCGAGGCCTCGCGCCAGCGGGCCCTGAAGCTCCTGAAGGAAGCCCAGACCGAGCATGATATGGCCACTGCCCAGGCGAAGCTGGATGCCAGCCTCATTCGCCTCCAGGCCGCCGGGCATCCTGCAGGCCACGGCTTCTAGCAAGGACAACCAGCTCCCTCAGACGCCCCTATTCAGTCCTGGGTCCGGGACCACCGCTGGAACCAGCTGGAACCCTTTCCTGGAGCGCCCCTTGAACCATCCGCCGGTTCTGGACCCCCAGCCCTTGCGTGATCTCCTGGACCTGGGGGCAGCACCGGCTCTGGTCCAGGAACTGATCGTCCTGTTCCAGGAGGATGTTCCCACCCGCCTGGCCTTGTTGCGGACGGCGTTGGCGGCCGGCGATGGGCGGCAGACCGGGATGGAAGCCCACCAGCTGAAGGGGGCCCTGAGCAGCCTGGGCCTGGTGCGCTTCGCCGAGCTGGCCTCCCGTATTGAAGCCTGCGTGCTGGCGGGCCAGCTGGAACTGGCGCCAGCGATGGCAGAGGCCCTGCCTGCAGCTTATGAAGAGGCGCTGCAGGCCCTCAAGTCGGCGTATCCCACCGCCTGACCGCTCACCAGATCAGGCGTTCATCCTGACTAAGCAAGCTGACCCGGGCATCCCCGATCGCCTCGAGCTGGGGCAGCATGGTGGCCTTGTCGCCGGGAGTCAGGTGGTAGATCCGGACTGGTACGTCCCGCTTCAGCTTCTTCAACTCGGCGCCCAGCTTGGCGGGGGTCAGGTGCTTGGAGGCCTCCGCCAGCCAGGCCTGCTCATTGGGGAAGCTGGCTTCGGTGATCACGAGGCGCAGGTTCGGCGTGGCGTTGGCTACTTCCCAGATGCGATCGGTTTCGGCCGTGTCGCTGGTGAAGATGAAGGCATCTTTCCCGTCCTCCACCTTGTAGCCCACACAGGGCACCAGGTGGTTCACCCGGATGGGGGTGATGCGCAGGCCGCAGACCTCATAGGTGTGTTCCGGCTCGATCTCCGTGTAGCGGATGGTGGGATCGTTGGGGCTGGGGATCACGCTGAAATCAGGCCACAGCTCGTCGTTGAAAAGATGACGCCGCAGCACGTCGAGAGTCTCGGGCAGGGCATGGATCTCCACCGCATCATGGGTGCGGCCGAAGATGTTCTTGGTGAAGAAGGGCAGGGTGCAGATGTGGTCTAGGTGCGAGTGGCTGATGAAGACATGCTGGATCTGCACCTGCTCTTCCACCCGGAGGGCCGCGGTGATGGACCCCGCGTCGATGGCCACGCAACCATTGACGAGCAGGCCGGTGAGGCGCTCGCCATCGGCCTCCCCGCCACTGCAGCCCAGGATCCGGAGTTCCATCGTCCCTCGGAGAATGAGCCTTCATCATACGGAAAAGGGGCGCCATCAGGCGCCCCTTTCACAAGGAAGTGCTCCACTCAGAAGCGGATGCCGCCGTAGACGCCGATCTGCACCTGGGGGGCCAGGGCTTCGGCAAAATCCTTGGCAGTGGACGAGGTGTCCTTCTTGGTGAGGGGCGCGGCCACCTCGATCGCGAAGAAGGGACTTACCACCGGAGTCGGGATGCTGAACCCTAGGTTCACACGGGCCCAGGTGCGGCCCTGGGTCGTGTCCCCGCTGGTGAAGCCGGGCGTGTTCGAGCGCCAAGTGAGCTTTTCGGACCGGTACTCGACGCCAGCCCCGACATTGACCAGCAGCTTCCAGTTCACCATGGCGCCTGCCGCCCAGTACTGGTTATCCAGTTCGCCCAGCTTGGCCCCGCCATAGCTGAGGTCCCCGGTGGTCTTGTTGTGCCAGGTGGCGTTCAGCTGCAGGGCAGCCACCTTCAGGTCCAGGATGTCAAAACCACCCCGGATGCCGAGGCCCGTGGGGCTGACGGCATCGTATTTCTGGGTGCTGAAGGCCGTGGCCGCCTGGGACTTGCCGAATTGTTTGTCGACCAGCAGCCCCACCTCCCCGGCCAGGACCGGCAAGGTGGCCAACGCGGACACGAGCAGCAGGCTAGTTCGCATGGCAACTCCTATTCATCTGAATAGTGAATCATCGTCTCTGCCAGGAGGCCGGTCAACCTCCAATAGATCTAGAACTTTGTTAACCTCGGGTTCATTTTGTTAACCTCAGGTTTATGCGGGCCCACCTGCGATTCCTGATTCTGGACGATTTCGACCCGGACACCGGGGAGCTGGCCCTGCGGGTGGCCTTCCAGCCAGGGCCCGAACCAGGCCTCGAGCTGCTTCGCCTTCGGTTGCATCTGGGCCGGACCGGGAACCCGCTGGAGCCCCTCACCCGGGAACTGCGCACCCACGTGCAGATGCCCCTGCCGCCCCTCTGGGAGCACGGGCTCAAGACCATCGTCCACGCCATCGAGGAAGAGCTGGCCGGCCCGGATGGACGCAACGCCCTGCGCTACCTCTGGGTGCGCACCCAGCTGCTGCACCCGGCCGAACCTGCCCGATCTACGCCCAACCACCCCGTGGCCCGCCAGGTGGAGATCCTCCGGGACTGGGCGCACCACCTGGACCAGGAGGGCCAGTCCCTGCGGGCGGCGGAAATCCTGGACCGCCTGTTGCTCCTGGCGCCGAAGGACGTGACCACCCTCGCTTACCTGGCGGGGTTCTTCCGCTCCCAGGGCATGGCCGAGGAGATGGCCTCCGTCGCCGAACGCTGGATCAAGGCGGAACCGGAGCGGGTGGAAGCGAAGCTGCGCCACGGGGAAGCCCTGGTGCGACTGGGCCGGGCCCAGGAGGCGCGAGTCGCCTTCGAGGCGGTGCTCAAGGTCCATCCCGTCCACCTGCTGGCTCACCTGGGCATGGCCCAGGCCCTGGGCCTGCTGGGCGGGAACCCCTTTCCCCACCTGGATGCGGCCCAGGAACTGGACCCGGCCGCCACCGCCTCGGTCTTGCGCGAAACCTTCGACTACCGGCTCCTGACGCCCCCGCCCGGGGACCGGAACCACGACCTGGAGGACCTGCCCGTTCTGCTGGGCGTGTCCGGGGCCGAGGTGCAGGACTACGTCCAGTTCCTGGGACTGCCCTTCGGCGGGCCCGACGGCTCGGTGCGGGAATGCGAACTGGCCCGGTGGGTGGGGATCATGAACCGCTATGCCCTGCTCCCGGGTGGCCTGAACTGGTCGGCACCCACGCCGCGGAAGCTTCCGGAATTGGGATAGCGAATTGGCTCCGGGCTCCAGGCTTCAGGAAGGTAAGGGGCCGTGGTGTCGTGAACGGCCGTTCCAATTCCCACGGCCCAAGGGGAAAAAGATGGCGCGGCCTCCAGGCCGCCGCCGATCCTACCTGAAGCCTGAATCCTGAATCCTGAATCCTGAATCCTGAATCCTGAATCCTGAATCCTGAAGCCTGAAGCCTGAAGCCTGAAGCCTGAAGCCTGAAGCCTGAAGCCTGAAGCCTGAAGCCTGAAGCCTGAAGTACCCTCCTCTGCGATGATGAAAGCATCACCTGGGAGTCCCATGTCCGTCCTGCTGAGCACTGATCTGCCCTTCCCGATCTTCCGGCGAGGCAAGGTCCGGGACGTGTACGACCTGGGGAAGCAACTCCTCATCGTGGCGACTGATCGCATCAGCGCCTTCGATTGCGTCATGCCCGAAGGCATTCCCGACAAGGGCCGGATCCTGACTGCCGTAGCGGCCTACTGGTTTGCCGCCACCGAGGATCTGGTGCCCAACCACTTCCGCGGCAATCCCGGCTGGCCCGGGAGCCTGGAGTCCTTCCGCGAAGGGCTCGCTGGCCGGGCCGTCATCGTGGAAAAGACCCGTCCCCTGCCCGTGGAATGCGTGGTGCGCGGGTACCTGGCTGGCAGTGGCTGGAAGGAGTACCAGGCCGACGGCCAGGTCTGCGGGGTGTCGCTCCCGCCTAGCCTGCGGCTCGCGGACCGCCTGCCCGAGCCCATCTTCACCCCCGCCACCAAGGCCGAGGAAGGCCACGACGAAAACATCTCCTTCGGACAGATGACGGAGGTTGTGGGAGCGGAGCTGGCCGCGAAGCTGCGGGATCTGAGCCTGGCGCTCTACCGCCGCGGCGCCGAGCTCGCCGCGGAGCGTGGGATCCTGCTGGCGGATACGAAGTTCGAGTTTGGGCTGAGCGACGCCGGTGAGGTGATCCTGATCGACGAGGCCCTGACGCCCGACAGCAGCCGGTACTGGCTGGCGGACAGCTGGGCTCCGGGAAAGAACCCGCCCAGCCTGGATAAGCAGTACCTCCGGGACTTCCTGGAGACGCTGGATGGCTGGGACAAGCAGCCGCCCGCGCCGCACTTGCCGGGATCCATCGTGGCGGGCATCCGGGCGCGGTACCTGGATCTGGCTGCGCGGTTTGGCATCACGGTTTAGGGAGCACCTTCAGGTCTTCCGGATCGCCGGCAGCGCCGATGCGGAAGGCCGCAGGATCCAGCCAGGCTCGTAAC
>JANYLR010000039.1 GCA_025363715.1 Holophagaceae bacterium
GTCCTGGTTAGTGGATGGTGCGCCAGGTCCGTACCTTGGGGAACCGCTCGAGGCGATTGCCCAGAATGGTCTTGAGCTGGATGATCGTGGGATCCTGCCCCACAACTGGGTTGTTTGCAGGGACCACACCCCCCTGCAGAACACCTTGCGTTCCAATGGTGACGAAATCGGAGGCCACGCCCGACCAGACGAACTGCGTTCCGCTCTTGCAGGACACCGTCGTGCGCGTGTCATCCATGATCGGGTTCAGCACATCGCAGATCAGGTTGGCATAGGTGAACCCAGACCCGCCCAAGCAGGGATCTGCCTCCTGGGGTGAGAAGTAGGAATAGAAAAGGGCGCCTGCGACAACCAGGGGCGAATTGATGCCCTTGGGAATGAAACCATTGGCCGCAACAGGCAGGTTGGCGTAGTACCCAAGCTTGGGGGTCGTAAAATTGCCCATGGCATCATGGGGCGCCAGGTAGTAGGTCTGAGATCCCGGCGTGATGAGGGCATTGCCCGCCTGGAGTGAGGTTGGAGCTGAGGGAAACGCCGTGGTACTGGGAACAGCAGGGGCCACCCAGGTGCCAGCAGAAATCAGTGCGCTATCGGTGATCGCTCCGTCCGTGTTGTCCCAAACCTTGTGGTCCTGACGATCAAAAACCATGGTGAGCCGGTGTTGGGTAGGAGTCGTTCCAGCCGAATAGAGGTAGTCGAGGGGGTTGTTCCGGTCGCCACTGATCATGGCGACTCCGACAGCAGCTGGACTGGGAGCGCCGCTCAGACCCTGCCCGGGGAAGGTGCCCACTCGGAAGGGGGCAGGTAGAGTGCTGTAAAGCGCATTCTTGCCGGATCCATCCTGGGCCACTTTCCGGACGGACCAATCAGTGATCTCTGAACTGTCCGTGCGGTAGTTCGTGTAGGTACCTGTCGAAGCCGTGGCCTGTTTTCCCCAGGACCAGAGGCCCCCGTTGTAGTCCAGGAAGTAGGCCCGCTGACCCATGCCGGAGTTCAGGAAGAACTCGAAGGGAACCAGACCCGAAGTGATAGGCCCGGCGGTGGTGCCGCTCATGTCCACTGCCGCAAGCACTTCACCGGTGTAAACATCCAGGGCGATGATGGAGCGCCCGAGGGGTGTCGGATCCCCTGCGGCGTCGAGGAAATGTGCCTCGATCTCGGGATGACTGAAGCCACCACCAAGGAACACGGCATCCTTGAGCACGCCACCGAACATGATGCGGCCGAGGCCAGGGGTGCAGGTGGAGAAACCCCAGTTCTTGAGGATGGACCTCACCGTGGTCAGATCCACGTTGGCGCCGCTGGCGATCCGAGAGGCCGGGAAATAGTTGGCCTCGTCGGGCACCAAGGACCACTGCAGCTTGGGATTGAAAGGATTGTGGATGTCCAATGCGTAGTAGCTTCGGCCACCTTTCCGCAAGCCGACGATGGCGATGGCCCGCTCCTTGGTGGTGGTGGGGTCGCTGCCGATGTCCAGCACCCCGTTGCCGCTCCCCCCCGAGGTCGGTGGAAGGTCCAGGAAATAGATGGCCGGGGTTCCGTCCACCATGAATTGGTGGGGATTGGTCGGAATGGTGATGTACTGCAGATTGGCTAGGAAATCCGTGGGCATGAAGGCCCACAATTCATCCACCGAGCCATTGACCTGATCCTGTCCGAAATTGGGCCCTGCCGTAGTGATCTTGGTAACGTTGGTAACCTCGCCAAAGGCATGCAGCCACCCCTGGTTGGTGCCCACGAGGAGTAGGCGGAAACGATTGGTGACGCCCGTCGCCGCTGAAACACTGGCACCCAAAGCGCTCGAAAGGCTCCCTTGGACATCGCTGAACTTGTATTCCAACACTCCTGGGCTGGAGTTCACGATATCGCCCATGACGTTGGAGCGGGTCGTTGTGGGTCGTCCAGAGCCATCCAGTGCGCCACTGGTATCGCCACCCGCAGCGAACTGGATTACCGGCATCTTGGTGGCATCCGTGGCGTAGGCTGCGACATTGATCGCAACAAAATTCTTCAGACCCACCCCGGCATCCGTGTAGGCCGTCCCGTTATCGGAAAAGCTACTGAGACCAGGCTCAGGCACGGCCAGAGTCCCTGGAATTCGAGTGAAGAGCTTTCGTGCATTCCAAAGCCGGTTGGTGGTCATTGCCTTGCTGGTCGACCAGATGGCTGTGCTGGCATCGATGGTGGTGGCAAGATTGTTGTTCTTGTCGACGATGAGGGTCTGATCACCGACCTGGCGGGTGCCGAACATCATCAGATCGCCGGGCCAGATGGCCCCGCCATTGGAGGGCGGGCGGAACTTCCCCAGGTAGACCTGACGGCCGTAGGCAGCTCCGATGAAGGGGAGGTTGGGGTTACTGGTAGCGTTGGTATTGGTGGTGCGCGTGGCCGAGAGGAGGGCCTTGTCCAGATCGTCAGCCAGTTTCTGGGGATTGGTAGCATCGAAGAAATAGATGGAGCCATCCTGCTTCTTCTCGTCGGCAGTCAGCCAAACGAAAGGTGTCAGGGTACTGATATCCGACCAGGAGGAAAGGCTGGGGTCACCGATGGCCGCCGCGAGGAAAAGGCTTCGCTTCGGGCTGCTGGCATCGCTGTACTGCCCGCCAAGGCTCACGCCCACTGTCATGGTCGTCACGAGGTGCGGTTTCTGGAAGGTGACCTGGCTCAGCCCTGTATTCCGGCTCTTGATGGCGAAGGGTAGGAAGTGGGGAGGTGTCCCACTGTCGTTGGCAGTGGGAGTCCGGGCGTCCAGGTAGTTGGTACCGAGCGTTCCAAAGGCCGGATCACCCATGTGGGCGGCGATGCCGCTGAAGGTGAACAGGTTCCAGTTGGAGCCATAGCGATCAATGGAAGTTGGATTCCCGATGATGGCTGCATTCCCGGCTGAGGCATTGATGGTGGTGAGCCCGCTGACGGGAACCAGATAGGGGGTGCTGCCATTGGTGTTGTTCGTTCCCGTGCCGTTGTTGTCGACGCCGTCGGTGAAGAGGATCAGGAAATGGTTCATGCATTGATTGGGTGCATTGGTCCCGGTCTCGAAGGCATTGAAAACACTGTTGGGGTCCGTGAACTGGGCCAGGGCCCTGGCCGTGGCATAGGTCAGGGGCGTGTTGTTGTTCGCAAATAGGGCCGCAATTCGCTTCATGCCTGTCACAGAGTTGGTGGGACTGGCCGAAGTGTTGTTCAGCAGGGTCCAGCCGGAATCACTGCCGTTCATGACCGTGGTGGTCGGATCCGAACCGGACAAGGTGGTCTTGGAATTGTTATCGATGGTCGTGGCGGCGCCACCATTGGCTTCGTTGCTGGGATCCAGGAAACGGAAAGCCCAGATCACCTTGTCCTGGTACTGAATCCAGGTTTCGATGGCCGCTCGCTTGCTGGCCTGGCACCGAGAGAAGGGGGGGATCACATTCATGGAGGCTGACTTCGTCTCCTCCCTGTTGGCGTAGGTACCATTCAGGTTGAAGACCGGCACCTGGATCTTGTCCCCGGTAGACATGTTGCCGTAGCCCTTGCCCCAATTGACGTTCCCTTGGCCACCGGCGAGCGAGGCATTGTCCGCGTCGAAAACAATATACTTGGCCGTGGGGGTCGAGTAGCTCCCAACCCCGTACTTTCCCAGGAAAAGCCAGTCCACGTAGAAACGCTTGTAGGACACCGTGTTCAGGGTCGTCGTGGTCTGCTGGCTGCTGTTGCCGCTCAGCACCTGGGAGCCGCCGCTCAGGGTGTAGTTCAGGTCCAGTTCAATGGCCTGGCCGCTGCCGACGGTACCCGTGCTCCGGTTGACACTGTCGAGAACCGTCCTGGAACGAAGGGGGTTGAGGGTGGAATTGACATCGGTGATCTTCCAGGGAATGGGCACATCGATGGTGCGGGTGGTCCCACTATCGTTGTACTGGAAACGGGCATGGCTGGCGGCCCGAACCCAGTTCCGGACGTCACTTGCCCCGAAGGAGGCGCCATAGAACCCTGACCCGGTATCCGCGGCGTTCGCATCGGAGGTGGTGACCACCGAACCATCGGGCTTGACCAAATAGGTGCTGGTGAGGGTTCCGACCGTGTTTCCCCTTAAGCTGGCCGTGACGGGGGAAACGGTTGAGGTGCTCTGGAGCGCGGGTGCGATCCAGACACCGGCGGATGAAATGCTGGATGCCGTGCCACCACCGCTGACGGACCAAGTGATTCCTGTGGTGGTCGTGCCATAGCTGCTCACGGCGATAGAATTGCCGTTTCTGTCCGTGGCCCGTAGGCTGACCGTGGCCACGAAGGTGTAGGAGGACCCGGAGTTGAAAGTGGCTGGATTGCCCCCCTGTACACTGATGTCTGTGATGCTTGTATAGAGGTACTTCCGGGTGTTGTTGCCACCGGGCTGCACCTGTTGACTCTTCTCCCCCGAGTTGAAGGGATTCGACAGGCCCCCGCCCACCGTCACGTCCACCGTCGCGTAGACGTTCGAATTCTGGTTGGAGGTCACTCGGATGGTGTAGGTATTGTTCCCATTAATAATTGCCGGATTGAGCGTGAAAGTAATGTTTCCGGACGCCTGGCCATCCGAAGCGTCCGTGTTGACGAACAAAGGGTGGTACATCAGGGCGTCCATGGATCCCGAGAAGTCGAAGATCGTGATGATCTCGGGCTTCACCTTGGCGTTGCTGGACTGCTGGTAAAGGTCCAGGAAGTCGGTGTTGCCCACCTGGAGCCTAGGGTCGAGCTGAGCCTGGAGCGGGAGGGCCAGCAGGCAGATGCCCATGAAACATTGGAGCAGGCGGGTAAGGAAGTGGGAGCAGAGGGTCATGACAGCACTCCTGGTCTAGTTGCCGACGGGCGTTGAAATCCAGGCTTCTTTGGCGTGGAAGAACCGGCTGGCCAAAATGCCGGACCCCACGGTGATTTGGCTATCCGAGCGAAGGGCCCAGAGATCCGGCGCCTGCTTGGTTTCGTTGCCCTGCGCCGGCGCGAAGGCCGCGGGTCCGTTGCCCTGGCTCATGTTGGCGATGGGAAGTTTGCCCATGCGCGTCAATCCAACCGTGAACCCCTGCGTTGTGCCCGCCAGGCCACCCACCACCAGATCAGCGGGAGGGTTTGGCAGAGCGCTCGGCATGTAGAGGCCCTGGGTGGCACTGATCGTTGGTTCCAGGGGATCGTAGGAGCGTCCAGCCAAGGTGCCGTCCGCGGCCAGTGTTGATTTCAGATTCCTCAGGGACAGGGCGGTCGAGACCGCGCTTCCCGCATTGGTATCGGTCAACCAGTACATGGCCCATTCAACGCCTGAATCGGCTACGTTGCGGGCCATGGAGCCCTGGCGGCTGGTACCAGAAATGGAGAGTTCACGTAATGCATTCTTGGACATGCCCATGGCAGCGACGGTAAGCAGAACCAGCAGCATGAGGGTCACGATAATGGTGATGCCCCCGGCCTGGGGGTCGCGGAGGGATCGGAGAGTGGGGTTGGTCATAGCGGCTCCCATCAGTTCATGGCCAGGCCGAAGTGCCTGGGCACGATCACAAGGCTTTGAGTGAAGTCCTTGTAGGCTGCGGTTGTCAGCGGCGTGGCAGAGTACTCGGCGCGCTTCGTTGCGGTTCGGGTGGTAATGTCCAGTCGCACCAGAGTGGGGATGGACCGGAACCAATTGTCGTTGCCCTGGGTCGTGACGAAATCCTGGCGGCCTGCGGTAATCAGCTGGGTATCCACCTCGGCGCGAATGCCCTTGGTCCAACCATCGTCGAGCCCGGTATAGGTCTTCCCGTAGCCGGCCCAGTTCGTTCCTGAATTGGCACTCAGGTAGGCTTTGAACCCCGATACGTTCTCGGCCACGATCGACTCCAAAGCGGGAACCGCCACGAAACCAGCGGCGCTCCATGTGCCCTGGTCGCGGATCAGGCAGGGGACGCCAGTGGCTTTCTGCGGGTCGTAGAGCTTCATCTTGACGCTGTAACGGACCACCTGGGCGGGCTGGAAGAACATGACACTGCTGGGAACGATGTGCTTAGCCTTGGATGGAGTGCCAGCAGGGCCAACGCCAGTGATGGTAGCATCCGGACTAGAGCCGAGCTGGATGGTCAGGCTTGTTCCGGACATGGTAGGGACGCCCTGGACGAAATAGGTCTCCCAGGAATCCTTGAACACCACGGAATACGAATAGTTGTTGGGAGGAGTCCGGCCATTCTTGATCATGTTGGCATAGGACGCATCCTTGCAATCGATGGTGAAGGTGTTGTCGGCAACCGTGGGGGCGGCACCCGCAAACACCAATTCGCTGGCATTCCTGGCGGCGTTTCCGCCTGCGCCAGTTCCCGTCAGAGTGGCCTCAAAAGGCATGGGGTCATCCAGATAGAAGAAGAGCTGGTCGGCCGTCGCGGGGTCATCGGCTGCGGCCCCGGGAACGGCCACGTTCGGGATGATGTAGAAGGCTTGGTTGGCCTGGCTGAGTTTGGGCGGTGATGAGAGGTCGCTGAGGAACATCCCCGCGGAGTTCAGATCGTCATAGAGCAGATCGAGGGACATGCGGTTCCGACGTGCGCTGGAAATTCCTTCGCTTGAGGTCGAAAGGGTCGTGACGCTCGATTTGAAGACATTGGCCATCCCAGCCATGAGGATGCCGATGAAGAGCACCGCCACCAGCAGCTCGACCAGGGAGAACCCGGACACACGGATGCGGACAGGACTAGCCATGGAGGACCCTCCTGGTGAGGATGACCGTGCGGGTGATAGGAACATTGGTAGTGGGATTGGTCGCATCCGCGAAGGCCACTCTGACGGTGAAATCAGTGAGCCTCCCCGTGGTCACGACCGCCACATCGGCCTGGGCAACGGTCACGGCGAAGAACGGATTGCTTTCGGCCGGATCGGTCGAAGCCGGAATGGGCACTTGCCCTTTCAGGTTGAAGGTCAGGGGCGCAGCAAGAGGAGCCTGGTTAACGAAGATCAGGTTGTTCACTGCCGTCGGCGCCGTGTACTGGGTATCCGTGATGTTCAACCAGGTGAGGCGTCCCTCCAGCTCGATCCGGTCCATGACGGCTTCGGCGACCTGCACCGCCGTGGAGAGGCTCTTCCCGCCCCTGGCGCCCTTCAAGGACATGACCTGAAGCAGGGTCAGACCCATGACCCCGACGGCGAGGATGAAAGCAGTCATGAGCATCTCGACCAGGCTGAAACCCTGCTGGGCTTGACTTGCAGGCTTCCTTGGCAGAGTTCGCATCAGATTCTCCTCCACTGGCCATCTCCATTGGAGACGCCGGAATTGTAGAATTTGTAGACAGTCGCGCCGTTGTTCAGGACTACGATGAGCCCCATGGCCCCGCCCGGCACCGCGAAGCCGCCGGAGGTGCTGACCACCGGGATGACGAAGCTGTTATTGAAGCGCTTGTTCGAGCCGCTGATGGACACCTGGTTCAAGGCGTTCTGGAAGAGGTTGTTGGCGGCCGTGTTGGCCGCCTGGAAGCTGGCATCCGACTTGAAGGGTTCCACGGTCGAGACGTCATCGTTCTTCTTCCCATCGCTATTCGCTTGCAGGGCATTGGCCCACAAGGCTGTATCAGAAACGACGACTCCAGCATTCATGTATTCCCGGCTTCGGGAGGGAGAGAACAAAACGGCCACCGATTTCTGTTCATCCGTCGGCGCCGCCGGCGGGGCCGTAATGGCACTTTGGATGCCGAGGGAGGTCTGGGTGGCAGAGACGACCCCCCGGGCCATGAACAGGGTTGGGGTGGTACCGGTGACATTCCAAGTGCCCCAGGTGACGATCGCCACGTCCCGACCGGAGGTGGCGGCGTACTTGTGGGCGTCCATGATGGCGCCTTCGAGTTCATCGAGGACGACTCTCACTGAATTGCCGCCCCGGTTTCCGAGCATCGAAACACCGGCGATGGCAAGGATGGCGACGATCGCCAACACCACCAGCAGCTCGATGAGTGAATACCCGGATTGGTTCGGCCGGGGAAAACCGTTGGGTGCCATGGCAGCCTCGTATCTGAAAGAAAGGATCGAAGGTTGGGAACGTTTAGGTGATGACAATCTATCTTAATTATTATCATTTATTTATAATTTTAGAATCAGCTTTTGTACATTGTAATAATGGCAAATGTATACTTTTTATACATTATCCAAACTGGATCGGGTCCCGGTCCAGGGTGATGGGCCCGGCGGGGTCCAGGGGGTGGCGGGCAAGGACTTCACTCAGGGCGCCACGTCCGCCCTTGAGCAGCAGGTGCAGGCGCCACTGATCGCGGATGCGTGGCACCGGGGCCTCCAGCGGGCCCAGCACCCGCAGACCCGGAACGGACAATCGCTGTCGGAAGGCATCCAGCGCCTCGCGAGCCTCCCGGGCGGTGTCGGCCTCGGCCCGGTAGAGGGTCAGGGCGGTGAAGGGCGGATAGCCGAGCCCTTCGCGAAAGGGCAGCTCCGAGGCGGCAAAGCCTTCGAAATCCTGGGCGAGGGCGTGGACGATGGCGGGATGCTCGGGGGAATAGGTCTGGAGGATCACCCGGCCCGGCTTGTCGGCCCGGCCCGCCCGGCCGGCCACCTGGGTGAGCAGCTGGAAGGTGCGCTCGGAGGCCCGAAAATCCGCCACCTTCAGGCCCTGGTCCGCATTGATCACACCCACCAGGGTGAGCCCCGGGAAGGTGTGGCCCTTGGCCAGCATCTGGGTGCCCACCAGGATGTCCACCTCGCCTGCTTCGGCCGCCAGCAGGCCCGCCTCGAAGGAACCGCGGCGCCGGGTGGTGTCCCGATCCAGGCGCAGGATCCGGGCGGCCGGGAAGAGCTGGTTCAGGTGCTCCTCCACCTGCTCCGTGCCTTCACCCACGCCCCGCAGGTGGTCGGCGCCGCAGTCGGGGCAGGCTTCCGGCGGCACGGTTTCATGGCCGCAAAGGTGGCAGCGCAGGCGGTAGTCGCCCCGGTGGTAGGTGAGCGAGATGGCGCAGTGGGGGCAGCCCAGGGTCTTCCCGCAGGCCCGGCACATCCAGAAGTTTTCGTAGCCCCGGCGGTTCAGCAATAGCAGCGACTGCTCGCCCCTGGCCAGGGTTTCGGTGAGAGCTTTCATCAACGGTGGCGCGAGGATCACCTTCCGCCGCACCTGCCGGTAGGCGTCCCGCAGATCCACGATCTCCACCTTCGGCAGGGAGACGCCGAGCGGCCGTTCCCGTAGGCGTAGCAGCTGGTACCGGCCGCTTTGCGCCGCCTGCCAGCTCTCCAGGCTGGGCGTGGCGCTGCCCAGCACGATGGGGCAGCCTTCGAGCTGGGCCCGCTTGATGGCCAGGTCCCGGGCATGGATGCGGGGGTGCTCCTCCGACTTGTACGAGCCTTCGTGCTCTTCGTCCACGACGATGAGGCCGATATTGCGGAGGGGCGCCAGCACGGCATTGCGAACCCCCACGAAGAGATCGGCGCCGTCGAAGAGCAGGCGTACCACGTCGCCATGCTTTTCGCCCGCGTTCAGACCCGCGTGGCCCACGGCGATGCGGCCCGGGAAGCGGGCGTCCAGGCGATCCAGCAGGCGGGCCGTGAGGCCGATCTCCGGCACCAGCCAGAGCACCCTTCGCCCGGCGGCCAGCACTTGCTCCGCCAGGGCGAGATACACCTCGGTCTTGCCCGATCCAGTGACGCCCTGGAGCAAGTGGACGCCGAAGGTTCCAAGGGTTACGGCCTTGGTGGCCGCTTGTTGCTCGGCACTCAGCACCACCGTGCGGTCAGCCCCGGCCTCCCGTCGCTGGGAGAGCAGGTCCACCCGCTTCATGCGCGCGATGAGGCCCCGCTTTTCCAGGGTGCCCAGCACGGAGGCGCCTACTCCTGCGGATTCCAAGAGTTCGGGCTCCATCAAGGCGCCGCCTGCGTCCTCCAGGATCAGCAGGACCTTGGCCTGGGAGGGAGTGACCCGCGGCGGATGGGGTGCACCGGTGAGGCGGACCTCGGTGAAGCCGGCGCCGCGCAGAGCGGGCCGGTGCAACAGCGTGGGCAGGATGGCGGGATCGCGGTGCCAGGCTTCGCCTAGATCCGCCAGCACCGCCCAGGCCCCGCGATCCCGATGGAAAGACAGACGCTGACCATCCTCGTCAGCCTCCCAGTGGGGCAGCATGGAGGGAGGCAGGCTCAGGGGCAGCAGGTGCGCTTCGAGGCAGCCGTAGTAGCGGGCGGCGAAGGTTTGCAGTTCGCGCAGCTTGGCCGGCAGCAGGGGAAAGGGATCCAGCACCGCCTCGATGGGCCGAAGCTTCGCCGCCGGAGGCGCTGGATCGGGCCCCATGGCCAACCCAAGGGCCAGGCTGTTCCGCACTTTCACCCGCACCCGCACGCCCGCGGGCAGACCCTCCGGCGCCAGGTAGGTCAGGGGCGGCAGGGGGCGGTTCAGCTGGACGCGCGTGGGGACAAATTCCATGGGTGCCCAGGATACACTTGGCGAATGTTCATCCTGGGCCTGGAATCCTCCTGCGACGACTGCTCTGCCGCCGTGGTGGAGGAGACAGCCGCCGGTCCCGTACTGCGCTCCCTGGTGCGGGAAAGCCAGGACACCATCCACGGACCCTTTGGGGGTGTGGTGCCTGAGCTCGCGGCGCGGGAGCACCTGCTGCAGGTGCGTGCCGTCATGGCCGGGGCGCTGGCCCAGGCGGGAATTGGACTGGGGGACCTCGACCGCATCGCCGTCACCCGGGGCCCCGGACTGGTGGGTAGCCTGCTGGCCACATTCAGCGCCAGCAAGGCCGTGGCGTGGCATCAGGGCCTCCCCTGGGTGGGCGTCCACCACCTGCTGGGCCACCTGAACGCTGCCCGGTTCGCCTCGCCGAACCTGCCCTTCCCCGCCCTGGTGCTGCTGGTCTCCGGGGGCCACACACACCTCTATCTGGCGAAGGATTGGACCTCGCTCCAGCTGCTTCAGAAGACCCGCGACGACGCCGCCGGCGAGGCCTTCGACAAGGCCGCTCGGATGCTCGACCTGGGCTATCCCGGCGGTCCCCTGGTGGATGCCTGTGCCCAGACCGCTCTGCGGGCCGCCGATCCCTTCACGCCGCCGAAATTCCGCGATGGCAAGGCCTCCTGGAGCTTCTCCGGCCTGAAGACCGGCGTGAAGCTGAGGGTGGAGCGGAATCCCCGCCTGGCGGTGGCCGGAGCGGCCGATGCCGAAGTCCAGGGCCTCTGCCGCAGCCTCCAGGAGGCCATCACCACCTGGCTGCTGAAGCCCCTCCCCGGCTGGGCCGAAGAGACCGGAGCCCAAAGCCTGGTGATCAGCGGCGGCGTGGCCTGCAATTCGCGGCTGCGCTCGGAAGCCGCGGTCCTCGCCACGCGGACTGGGCTGCTGCTGGCCATCCCCGAGCCGCGGCTCTGCACCGACAACGGGGCCATGATCGCCGCCGCGGGCGCGCTGCTCTCGCCCGAGGCCGATCCGTGGAGTCAGAACGCTGATGCGGATCTGAAGCTGGGAGCCTGATATGGAAGTAACTCGTGAAGATGTCTTGCGCTGCGCGGCCCTGGCTTACCTGAGCCTTCGGGAGGATGAGATCGAGCCCATGCGGGTGGCCATGACCCGGATGCTCACCCACGCGGCCAGCCTCGACGAGCTGCCCCTGGATCAGGTGGAGCCCATGCTCGCGGGCCTGGGCCGCCCCCTGCCCCGCCGGGAGGATGTGCCCCGCGATACCTTCACCCAGGCCGAAGCCCTGGCCAACGCGCCCGAACGGGATCGAGGCTGCTTCGTGGTGCCGAAGGTGCTGTGACCCACAACGGCAGCGCGGCTCTCGAAGGGGCCGTGCTGTCTTGGTTGGGCCTGGCTCAGAAACTGTAGCGGATGCCGAACCGGATGGAACGAGGGGCCTGGAAGTAGAACCCGCCCTTGTAGTTCGGGTTGGCTGGCCCGCCCTGGGTGAAGTCATACCGCTGGTCGACCACGGTGGTCGTCTGGGCATCCAGCAGGTTGGTGACATCCAGTACAAAGCGGAGGTTCTGCTTCTTGGCCAGCTTCATGGCATAGGCCAGGCTCACGTCCAGGCGGGTCGTATCGGGCGTGCGCCCCTCGGTGCCTCGGGGCAGGAGGAAGAGTTCATACCGGCCATAGCCGCTGTGGTAGCCCAGCCGGCTAATGGGCGTGCCGCTCTGGTAAACGAAGTTCGCCCCCAGGCTGAGGCCGAAATCCCACTCGTAGGATCCGTTGGCCTTGAACTGGTGCTTGCGGTCCCCGCTGAGCAGGCCGTAGCTGTTCACGATGAACTCGGGCAGGTCGAAGGCGGCATTGATGTTGGGATCCAGCTGTCCGGTGCCATCACCGCCGCCGATCCCCTGGTAGGCGCCTTCGTAGTTGCCCTTGAGCTCGCTCCAGAGGTAGCTGAGTTGCCAGGTGTAGTGGTCCGCAAGCCGGCGCTGGGCGGTGAATTCCAGACCTTTGTAGTCCCGCACAGCCTGGGGGTAGGTGACACCCGCGGGGGAACTCTGCCCCGGGTTCATGATGAAGTAGTCCCCCAGGGGCGAGGTCACGTCCAGACCATCCTCGATGGCCCGCCCCAGGTAGCGGCGGATGAACTTGCCACCGAAGACGTAGAGATTGTCGAAGGTGGTCTCGGCCCCGATGAGGATCTCATCCGAGTAGGAGCCCTTGAGGTTCCGGTCCACCGGCTCGACATAGGAGCCGACGATGCTTGAGCTGACGGGGTTGGCGGTGGGATCGGCCGCCTGGGCAATGGCGGTCAGGGTGGCCTCCGCGGCCGCATTGGGAGTGAAGGCAGCATTGCTGTAGTTGTAGGTTGTCGGATTGCGCTCCACGCTGAAGGAGCGGATCACGAGGTCGAGCGGGACCTGCTCGTAGTACCGGGAGAAGCTGCCATAGACCTTGTCCTGGCCCTTGCCCTTGAAGTCATAGATGAAGCCCAGCCGGGGCGCGTACTCGTTCTTGAGGGAGAAGGCCGTGACGCCGAACTGATCCTTCACGTCCGTGTTGTCCACCCGGACGCCCAGGTTGATGTTCAAGCGTGACGTGGGGCTCCACTTGTCCTGGAGGAAGAAGGACCGGCTTTCGTGCTTGGGCTTGGAGGCGAACACGATGCTGGGCGCGTTGAAGACCGCGGCGGGATCGGGGTCATAGGGAAAGCCGAGGGTTCCCGCCCCATTGGTCCACCAGTAGTGGGAATAGATTCTCGGGTTGGGGTTGTTGGCGACGTTGTTGTCCAGAAGAGTGACCAGCTGACCACCCGTGTAGCCACGGTGGATGTCGGCCTTGTCGCTCTGGATATCGAAGCCGGCTTTGATTTCATGGGAGCCGAAAGCATCCAGGAAGGCCGTGACGGAACCCGTTATGTTATTGCGGGTGAACTTCTTGTCATCCCAGCGGCCAAAGCCTCCGCGCTCGGAGCCGCCCAGGGTGTTGTCCACCAGCTTGACGTCGTTGGCCCCGAGGCCCGGCAGGGTCGAGTTGGTTTCTGCGTGCTGACTGTACTGCAGCTGCCCGAACCACTTGTCCCCCGAGACCTCATAGCGGAGGCTGTAGTCGGTACCGCCGATCTTTCGTTCGCCATCCCAGGTGCCTTGGGTCCCCTTGGGAGTGAGCACGGCACCCGTGATTTTCTCGGGATCGCCCACCACGGACGCGATGAAACTCTGGCCCTCGGTCGGATGCCAGGTCAATTTCATGGCAAAGAGATCGCGGGTGGAATCGGTAGGTGCCTGCAAGCCATTCACGGTGGGATCCGCCGAGCGGATCAGGTTGGTCTGCTTGTTCGTGCGGCGGTCGAAGGCCACGAAGTACCAGAGCTTGTCCTTGATGATGGGACCGCCGGCATCGAAGCCCAGTTCCAGGGTCTTGTTCTCGAGCAGCAGAGGCTGCGAAAGATTGCCTTCATTCCTGTGCTTGTTCCCGGTCTTGAGGAAGGACCCTTCGGAATAGGCGAACACATCCCCGGTGAATTCGTTGCCGCCAGACTTGGTGATCACGTTGATGATGCCGCCCAGGGCCTTGCCGAATTCGGCCTCGTAGCCCCCCGTCTTCACCTGGAATTCCTGGATGAACTCCATGGGAATGCGCTTGCCCTGGGTGCCGAACTCCACGTTGGTGGCATTCACGCCGTCCACCACGTAGTTGTTCTCGGCACCGGAGGCTCCGTAGATCTTCATGCCCTGGTTGCCATTGGGCATGTTGCCCTCGGCCGAGACACCCGGGGCCAGCAGGGCGATATTGGCGAAATCCCGCGAGACGTTCAGCTTCGAGATGGCCTCGGCGGTGTAGTTGCCACCGGATGTGGTGGCCTTGGTGTCCACCACCGTGCTCGCACCCACCACCTCCACGGTCGCGCCGGCGAGGGGAGCCAATTTCAGTTCCACTGTGGCGGTCTTGTCGAGGCCCACCTGGATCTGGGCCCGGGCAGCGTTGAAGCCTTCCTTCGTGGCCGTCACCGTGATCAGGCCGGGAGGCAGCAACCCAATGCGGTAGGAGCCAGATCCATCCGAACTCGTCGCCCGCTCGCCCTGGACACCGGCCCCAGTAGCCACGACCTTGGCACCCGCGACCGGATTCCCGTTGGAATCCAGCACCCGCCCCTGGAGGGCGCCAGTGGTTTGGGCTGACAGCATGGCCCCGGAGGCGAGGACCAAGGACAGATAGCGCAACCGACGGCTCATAGAGGCCGCTCCCGAGGAATGACCACCACCGGATGGCCAGGATTGAATGAAGAAGTGCGTTCATCATGGGCAAGCCCCCAGACGAATCAACACAAAAAGCCCTTGGCGGGGTGATGATAAGAAAAAATCATCGCCTCATAAGTTAAGTCTCAACATTATTCAAATTTATGATCAGTGGTTTGCAGACCGATTCATCGCATTAGGCAGGGCTTTCAATCACCGCCTGAATCGCCGCCACCCCAGTCACCGCCACCGGAATCCCCGCCACCCGAGTCGCCCCAATCGCCGGAACCGGAATTGGATTCGCCCCAGTCACTCGAGGACGAACCGGTCGAACCGGACCCGCTGCCCCAACCCTCGCCCTGGCCTGAACCGTCCTGATGGTGATGATTGCCGCCGCCCATCATGCTGCCGAGCATCATGCCCGTGAGTAGGCCACCCATCCCGCCGCCGGGTTGCCCGTACCCACCCTGCTGCATGGGAACGGAGCCCTGCATGGGCGCGTCCATGCCCAGCTGGCGCCGGGCCGAGGGGGGCAGTTCTTCGTCCTTGAGGCTCTGGACGCCAGCCACGGCGCTGCAGTAGTTGCAGGTCCACTTCACGGAACGCAGACCATCCCACTCCTGCTTCATCTTTTCGCCCGAGGCCCCACAGCCGGGACACTTGGGATAGGGACAAGGGAAGGTGTGGGGTTCCAGGGGGCCCGTGGGCAGGGCGCGGCGGGAGGCGCCCAGCTGTTCGGGCCGGTCCTGCCGGCCCCGCAGGACGAAATAGAGCACGGCACCGATGACAAGAAGGATGATGAGCATGGTCATGGGGACTCCCGGGACGGCTCAAGGGTATCCGCAACCGCCAGTCACCGGTACTTGCTGGCATCATCAGCAGCATGCAGCCTCGCATCCTGATCCCGGAGGACCGGCCCTGGCGCGTGCTGGGCCTGATGGCGGGCACCAGCGCGGATGGCGTGGACGTCGCCGCCATCGAAGTGGACCCGGGGGCCTTCGGGGCCGGCCAGCCCTTCCGGCGTCTCCTGGGCCACCACGCTGAACCCTACCCCGGACCACTGCGCGAACAGGTCCTGGCCGCAGCCGCCAACCGCTTGGACCCTGGCGGTCTGTGCATCCTCCAGCGGCGCCTGGGTGACCACCATGCCCAGGCCGCCGCAGTGCTCTGCACCACCCTGGATCTCCGGCCCGACCTGGCCTCCCTCCATGGCCAAACCGTGCAGCATCACCCGGACCAGGGTGCCAGCTTCCAGCTGGCCGATCCCTACGTGCTGGCGGAAACCCTGGGCTGCCCGGTGGTGTGGGACCTCCGCCGCCGGGATCTCGCGGTGGGTGGCCAGGGCGCGCCCCTAGTGCCCCTGCCGGAGCGCTGGCTCCATGGCGCCGGTCCCTGGATGGCCCTGAACCTCGGTGGCATCGCGAACCTCGCGGCCTGGGACGGAACCACGACCCGGGCCTGGGACACAGGGCCCGGCATGTCCCTGCTGGACTTGGCCGCGAAGCGCTGGCTCGGCCTGCCCTTCGACCCAGGCGGCGCCTCGGCCCATGGGGAGGTGGCGGAGCCAGTCCTGGCGCGGTGGCTCAGCAACCCCTATTTCCAGACCGCGCCACCCAAATCCACGGGTCGGGAAACGTTCGGTGAAACCTGGCTTGAGATCGAAGCTGCCCTGCTCGGGTCACTTCCCCTGCCTGACCGGCTGGCCACCCTGGCGGCCTTCACCGCTGCCTCCGTGGCCCAGGAAGCCGGCCGCTTCGCACCCTGGCCCGCGGGCCTGCGAGTCCTCGTGAGCGGAGGCGGGGCCCGGCACCAGCGGCTGCGCGCCGAGCTGGCCGCCCGGCTTCCCTTCCCCCTGGAGGGCGACACCCTGTTCCCCTCTGGCGCCAGGGAGGCCGTGAGCTGGGCGCTCCTGGGAGCCGCCAGCGCCCTGGGGATTCCAGGCAACCTTCCCGAGGTCACCGGCGCCGACCGGCCCGTGGTGCTGGGGAGCTGGGTGTGGCCGTGAAGCGGGGTCGCTGGATCGACCACCTTCCCCTCTGGATCGTACTGGGCGCCACGGTGTCCACAGGCTTCTACGAGACCTGGGAGCTGGCGATCATGGCCCTGCCGCTCCTGGTGGCCGTTGGCGTGGAGGGGCTCCGCTGGGATGTGGGCCGCCACCACCGCTGGCTGGAGATCGGAGCCCTGCTCTTCTTCCTGGGCGATCTGGCCCTGGGCCGTGGCCTCTACCCCGTGGCCATCCATACACTGTTCCTGCTGGCCGGGCTCCGCCTCATCCTGCCCCGGGAACCCACCCAGCGGCGCCAGCTGCTGCTCATCGGATTCCTGCTCTTCCTGACCACGGCCATCGGCACCACGGACATCGCCTTCCTGGTCTGGACCCTGGCCTGGGCCTGCGCGGCCACCCTGAGCCTTCTCCAGCTGACCTGGGAGCCTTCCGCCAACCTGCGTCGCGGTTCCCGCTCCCTGCCCCCCTATGCCCTGGTGCCCGGCTGGGTGGGGGCGGCTCTCCTGTTCGGCGCAGGGTTCTTCCTCCTGCTGCCGCGCCTGAGCCTGGGCCTGCGCACCGGCCTTCTTCCCAGCGTATCCAGAACCTTGAGCAGGGCGGGCCTTGGGGATCGCCTGGATCTCTCCAGCGGCGGGCCCATCGAACCGAACCCCGAGGTGGCGGTGCGGATCGCGCCGCCCCCCGGCATCGACCCCATCCGGGATCCCGGGTGGACCTGGGGGCTGGAGCTGTTGCGGGGCATCACTTTGGAAGCCGTCCAGGGCCAGCGTTGGGAGCCTGGCGTGGTCACCCCATCCTATGCCGTCGCGCCTGGCTGGACCGCGATCACCCGACGAGCAGAGTTCCTTTTCTCTCCGAATCCTCAAGGCCTCCTGGCCCTCCCCTCCGGCCTGGTCCGCCTGGAACCCGCGGATCCCATGATCATCAGAGGTTCAGGGGCGAGCTATCGCTGGCGATACCTGCGGGCCCGCACGGTCCCTGTCACCGTGACCTGGAATGCCGCCCAACCGCAGCTTCTGGAGCCGCGGATGTCCGCAGGTCGGGCGGAATTCCTCACCCGGCTGGAACCCGGCCACGAGGCAGCGCGACGGGCCAGCTTCCGGTTTGCCCCGGGCATTCTGCCAGCACCCCGCCTGGCCCAGACCCTGGAAACGGCCCTGCGCGGGTTCAGTTACTCCCTCGACAATCCCTCGGGCCTGGCCGCCAATCCGCTGGAGGACTTCCTGGAGCGGACCCAGGCGGGCCATTGCGAGTACTTCGCCTCCGCCATGGCTCTCATGCTGCGAGCCCGGGGCGTGCCGGCCCGGGTGGTGAACGGCTACCGGCTGGGCCCCTGGATCCCGGAGGGAGGCTATTTCCGGGTGAGTCAGAACGAGGCCCACAGCTGGGTCGAGCACTGGCATGAAGGCCGCTGGTGGACTTCCGATCCCACGCCCCGGGGCCTCGCGACTGCAGCCATGGACGGTCACGGGCTGCGGGCCTACGAGCGGTGGCTGGATGCGCTCCGCTATCGGTGGGATCGCTACGTGGTGCGGTTCTCGGACGAAGATCAGCAGGTGGGTCTCACCTGGCTCCAGGGGCAGATGCAGGGTTGGGAATGGCGTTGGAAGGCCCCTTCGAAAACCGCGAGCTGGGCCCTGGGGCTGGCGGTTCTGGCCTGGCTGCTTTGGCGGAACCGCGCCCGCTGGCGGCCCGTCCCCGAAGGCCCGGGTCGCATCCGGGCTTTGCGTCCCCTGTTGGCGAATACCCGCAAGTCAGCGCCGCCCGGACCTGGTGATACCGCGCGGGCCTGGTTGCTGCGCCTGGGTCATCTGCGTCCAGAACGACTGGAGGCCTTGCAGCGCCTGGCCGATGAAGTGGACACGCAGGCCTACGGCCAGAAAGACACTTCAGCCTTCGCCCTGGCGAAGGCTGAAGCTATCGTGTGGCGGGACTGGAAGCCTCTTCCGCCTACTTCTCCGCAAACTTCTCAAAGGCCTTCATGAGTTCCATGGGCAGAGGGAAGACGATGGTGCTGTTCTTCTCCACGGCGATCTCGGTGAGGGTCTGCAGGTAGCGCATCTGGATGGCGACCGGGTTCTGGCTGATCTTGTTGGCGGCTTCGAGGAGCTGCTGGGAGGCCAGCAGTTCACCCTCGGCAGCGATGACCTTGGCGCGTTTTTCCCGCTCGGCCTCGGCCTGCTTGCCCATGGCCCGCTGGATCTGCTCGGGCAGATCCACGCTCTTGAGCTCGACGCTGTTCACTTCCACGCCCCAGGGCTCGGTGGAACGGTCGATGATCTCCCGTAGCCGCAGGCTGAGCTTCTCCCGGTCGGCCAGCAGCTCGTCCAGGCTGACTTCACCCAGGATGGATCGCAGGGTGGTCTGGGCGATCTGACTGGTGGCGTAGTAGTAGTTCTCCACGCCGATGATGGCCTGCTTGGGATCCAGGACCTTGGAGTAGACGACGGCGCTGACCTTCAGGCTGACGTTATCGCGGGTGATGATGTCCTGGCTCGGCACCTCCAGGACGGTGGTGCGCAGGGAAACGATCACGGCCTTCTGGAAGGGGCGCCAGATGAAGACCAGGCCGGGCCCCTTGGGGATGTTGCTCACCTTGCCCAGGGTGAAGACCACGGCCCGCTCATATTCGTTGATGACCTTGAGGCAGCTGAGGACCCAGATCAGGGCGAACAGGACGAACGGGAACAATCCGAAAGCGGGAAGCAGGGCATCCATGGGAGCTCCTTGAGAAGCCCCATCATGCCACTGGAATGGGCATAAAAAACAACCAGCCTCTCAGCTATCCTGCCTGGGGGCCCTTCCTCATCCTTTCCTCGGGAGAAACCATGCGAATGACCTTGTTTGCCCTGGCTCTGCTTGCCTCCACTGGATTGATGGCCCAATCGGTTCGAACGAACGGCGGGCTGCAGGTAGGCCTCAGCCTGCCCACAGGCGATTTCGCGGACAAGAAGGACTTCGATGGCAGCTACCTCGGCGCCAATGAGGGGCTGGGCGTTCATTTCGGCGGACACTTCGATTTCAATTTCACCCCGCACCATCAGCTGCGCCTCGTCGCCCAGTCGAACGGTTTTGGCAGCAAGAAGCAGAACCTCTTCAGCGCCGGTTTCTACGATGGGACCCGCCAGAACACCTTCGGCGTGGCCCAGTTCGGAGCGGACTACGTCTACAATGCCGGTTCCCCCACCCGCGGCGGATACTTCTTGGCGGGCTTGAACCTCAATCGGGTGGTCGCCAAGGCTGAATACTCCTTCTACGCCGACACCGAGATCACCCAGTCGGGCCGCCCGGGCCTTCGGGTGGGCGGCGGCTACAACTTCAACCGGCTCTTCAGCCTTGAGGCCCATGTCAACGGCGTATCGGTGGAGAAGAACGGCATCGATGGCCTGGGTTACGACACCATCACCTGGCTGGCCGTGAGCGCGGTGTTCCGGTTCGGACGCTGACCTGCTCTCTATTTCTTCACAAACGGATTGGTCGCCGCTTCCTCCCCGAGGGTGGTGGCGGGACCATGCCCGGGAATGACCAGGGTGGCGCCATCCAGCACATAGAGTTCCCGCCGGATGCTCTGCTCCAGCAGCTCCCAGCTACCGCCCCAGAGGTCCGTGCGGCCCACGCCCCCACGGAACAGTGTGTCGCCCGCCAGCAGCACCCGACCCTTGGCGAAATCGCCATGGAAACAGCAGGAGCCGGGCGTGTGGCCCGGCGTGTGCAAAGTTGTCAGATCCAGGTGACGGTCACCAGCCTCCAGGGCCGTCATATCCGGCTGGGGGATGTCGGGCATCCCGAACCGCCCTGTCTGCTGGGGCAGGGCTTCGATGAGAAAAGTGTCGTCCTCGTGCAGATGGGCCGGGCACTGCCAGAGTTCCTGCAGTTCTTTGGTGGCGCCCACATGATCGAAGTGGGCGTGGGTGTGCAGCAGGGCGGTGACCTGGAAGCCCAGGGCCTCCACGCGCTTGCGGATCTTGGCGCCGTCGCCGCCGGGATCCACCACCAGACCCAGGCCCGTGGCGGGATCCCACAGCAGGGAACAGTTGCAGCCCAGGGGGCCCACGGGGAAGGTTTCGAGGCTCAGCATCCTTCCATTGTCGCTAATCCGGGACCATGAGCCCGTCAAAGTATTTGTGCGGCACGCGGGGCATTCCAATTGCTTGGACAGGCTCCTAGAGTGGGGACCATGACCAGCGAACCCTGCCCATCCCGGCTGTCCAGCTGGGACTTCCTGCCTCTGCTCACGGGCCTCCTCCTACTGCCCGCGGCTCTGCTCATCTGCTTCTCCCTCGCTCACTGAGGACCCCATGCCCGATTTCCTCGTCATTGCATTGCTCGTCATCGGCCCCATCGGCATCTGGTTCCTCATGCGGTACCTGAACAAACCTCAAGCGACGACTCCGGGGAGCAAGCCCCCATCCACGCCCGGAGACTGAGCTGAACCCCGTGGCCAGCGTCCGCACCAACCTCGAGAAGTCCCCCTTCCTGAAGCGCAAGCTGGGGGACCTGCCCACGCGCCCTGGCTGCTACCTCTACCGGGACGAGGGTGGCAACCTGCTCTATGTGGGCAAGGCCAAGGTGCTGCGGAACCGGGTGAAGTCCTACTTCCAGCAGAAGCGACTGGACGCCAAGACCCGGCGCCTAGTGGCAAGGATTTGGGATATCGAGCTCATCGTCTGCGAAACGGAACTCGAAGCGCTCGTCCTCGAGAACAACCTCATCAAGGAGCACTGGCCGCCCTTCAACATCCTGCTCAAGGACGACAAGAGTTACCCCTATGTGAAGCTCACCTGGAAGGAGGCCTTTCCCAAGGTCTATGTGACGCGCAAGGTGCGCAAGGACGGCAGCCTTTACTTCGGCCCTTTCTTTCCCGCCAGCACCGCCTATCGAACCGCCGAGCTGGTCTACCGCTTCTTCCAGATCCGCGACTGCGACATCGACATCGATGGCAAGCGCGGCCGCGCCTGCCTCAAATACCAGCTGCATCGCTGCACGGCCCCCTGCATCGCCGCCGTGGGCCAGGAGGCCTACCGGGAACAGGCCAAGGAGGCGCGGCTGTTCCTGGAAGGCAAGCGCGACGAGCTGAAGGCCCGGCTGGAGGCGGCCATGTGGAAGGCCGCCGAAGCCGCCGCCTTCGAACAGGCCGCCCAGCACCGGGACGCGCTGCAGCAGGTGGACGCCTGGTTCACTCGCCAAAAAGCCGCCAGCGCGGACCTGGATGACACGGATGTCTACGGCAGCGCCGTGCTGGATGGCCGGGCCTGCGTCCACCGCCTGATGCTGCGTGAAGGCCGCATGATGGGCCGCCAGGAGTATGTGCTGGAGGACATCGAGGTCTTTGATGGCGCCGTGCTGGCCCAGGTGCTTCAGCGGGTCTACAGCGCGGACCCCGTGCCCGCGAAGCTGCTTGTGGAAGTCGAGCCGGACGATGGCGTGCTGCTGCGAGATTGGCTGTCGGGCCTGCGGGGCACCAAAGCCCGCATCCACGTTCCCCAGAAGGGCGAAAAGGTGGACCTGCTGGCCATGGCCCAGGAAAACGCCCGGCTGGCCCTGGAGCGCAAGTTCGAGCCAGCCCGCTTGAACGAAGCCGTGTTGGAGGGCCTCCAGGCCTTCCTGGGTCTGAGCCACCTGCCCCGCCGCCTGGAGTGCTTCGATATCAGCCACGGCCAGGGGCGGGAGGTGGTGGCCAGCAGTGTGGTGTTCAGCGATGGCGTGCCCGACAAAGCCCGCTACCGCCGCTTCAAGATGACCAACGAGCAGAACGATGACTTCGCCAACATGCAGGAGGCGGTCACGCGCCGGTACCGGCGCATGAGGGATGAGGGCCAGGAGTTCCCCAACCTGGTGATCATCGACGGCGGTTTGGGACAGCTGCATGCTGCGGAGGCCGCGCTGCGCGACCTGGGCCTTGAGCAGTTGGAGCTCGCCAGTCTGGCCAAAAAGGAGGAGCTGGTCTTCCGTCCCGGTTCCAGCGCACCCCTGAAGATCCCAACATCCTCTCCGGTGCTGCAGCTGCTGCAGCGCATCCGGGATGAGGCCCACCGCTTCGCCATCACCTACCACCGGGCCCTGCGGGCCAAGCGCACCCTGCAGACTGAGCTGACGCAGGTTCCGGGTATCGGTCCGGCCACCGCGAAGAAACTGCTTCAGGCCTTCGGCAGTGTCACCAAGGTGCGGGAGACCTCTGAAGCTGATCTCACCCAGGCCATCGGCGCGGCTGCGACGAGAAAGGTGCTGGCCTGGCGGAACAGCCCGGCCGACCTGGCTCCCTGATCAGCGTCCGCCCTCAATCTTGGCCAGCTCCAAGCGGGCCGCGTCGCTGCCCTTCTCTGCTGCCTTCCGATACCAGTAGAGGCCCTTCTCCCGGTCCTGGGGCACGTTGAGTCCGTAGTAGTACATGACGCCGAGCAGGCGCATGGCGTGAGCATCCCCGGCCTTGGCCTGCTGGAGGTAGACCTCGGTGGCGGGGGGAGCAGCCTCGGCCGCAGCCGTGGTCCCTACTTTGGCAGCCGAACCGCCGACGAATGACCTGGCTCCAGAAAGAAGGAAATACGCCCCCATCCCCACGACCATCAGGGCGGCAACCAGCCCAAGAGGCCGTTTCCACCCGAAGGGTTTGGCCACCACGGGCTGGTGGGCCTGTTGCTGGGTCTGCCCTTCCGTCTCCAGGGGTTGATCCACCTTCTGCACCCGGATGGGGGGTTCATCTCCCTTGTGCAGCACGAGTCGTTGGGTCTGGTCGGGATCGTTGGCGAGTTCCGGCCGGGGCAGTTTCATGGCCGCGTGAGAGCTCAGGAGCTTCGGAATATCGACCTGGACCGTGCTGCGGGGATCCACCGGCACCCCCGCGGGCAGGCGCAGAGTCTCGTCCGGGGAAGGCTCCGGAGTGGATGGGTTGCGGGGGTCGGGGGCGGACATGCACCCTCCTTTGCGGATGGGGTTCCCCAGCATAGCGGATGTCTCAGGCCTCCAAGGCCCCTGCCCAACGAGCGTAGCGTGGGACCAGGGCCAGGAAGAGCAGCGGCGTCATCAGGATGAACCCCCAGACGTGGCGCGGCGAGTGGCTCCCGGCCAGCACCCAGTAGACCAGGCCGCAGAGGCTGCTGGACTCCAGCGCCACCGCGGATATCAGGCCCTCCCGGAGGATTATTGAAGGGCGCTGAGCCTCGGGAACCGTCTTGAAGGCCCTGAGGGCATGAGCGCTTCGCCACCAGACCCAGGTGGCCGAGAGGAAGACCAGGCCCGTGAACAGGTAGCCCACCTGCTGGATGATCCCTTCCAGAGGCTGGGTTCCGGCAGGCACTGCGCCCGACAGGAGCAGCACCGAGACCAGCCCCGGCGTGCCCAGACAAAGGGCCAGCCCAGCCCCATAGGCCACTCGATGAGCGGACCGGAGAGAGTCGGCCTCCCCGCTCACGCGGCCTCGGCGGCCTTGACGCGGATTTCGCCGAAGGTTTCGCCCTGGACCAGGGCGATGCGGCCCGTGCGGACCAGTTCCAGAAGAGCCAGGAAGGTCAGCACCAGCTCCTCGCGGCTATTCACCTGGGCAAGCAGTCCCTGAAAAGGCTTCCAGAGGCCGTCCTGGAGACTGCGGAGCACTTCCATCACCCGCTGCTCCAGCGTCTTGGGCTGGGTGCGGACTTCCACCGGCGGGGGCGGCATCAGGCGCTTGAGGGCCTCCCGGTAGGCGCCCAGCAGATCGAAGAGGGTGGCACGGATGGGCTCTTCTTCCACTCGCTTGTGATCATCCAGGTCGATGCCCGGGGAAAAGGCGATCTTCTGCCAAACGGATTCGCGCTCCGAAAGCACCAGGGCCGCGGCCTTCACCTGCTGGTAGTCCAGTAGCCGCTGGACGAGGGTCTCACGGGGATCCTCCTCGCCGCATTCCTGGGGTGGGCGGGGCAGCATGAGCCGGGACTTGATCTGCAGCAGCTGGGCCGCCATGGCCACGAACTCCGCGGCGATCTCCAGATTCAGCTCCTCCATGAGCTTCAGATAGTCCATGTACTGGCGGGTGACCTCGGCCATGGGCAGGTTCAGGATGTCGAGTTTCTGCTCGTGGATGAGGTGCAGCAGCAGGTCCAGGGGCCCGTCAAAGGCCGACAGGTGGAGCGCGAGGCCACGGAACTTCGTTTCGAAGCCCTTGGGAGGCTCGAAGGTCCTCGAAACCGCGGGCACAGGCACGACTTCAGCCACGGATTCGGGAGTTTCCTGAGGGGTATCGGACATGGCTCCATTCTAGCCCGGCCATGGTCCATGAATCGTCTCTGAAACAGCAATTCAGACCATAGCCGAAAGCAGATGGGCAGGGAGCAAAGGCAAAAGTGCATTCAGCCGGGGATGAACGGGGATTCACGGGGACGGGATCGAAATGGGATTTTTCCGTATTTGTATCCCCGCCCATCCCCGTCTATCCCCGGCAAAATCGGCTTTTTGGTGAAGGGTTGGTGTTCTTGAACCCTGGAATAGCCACGGCAAGAACCTCAGATGCCTCAGATGGCCGCCGACCCAACACGCGTGAGCCCATCACCTACAGAGTCTGGCAATTCAATCTATGGCCAAGACACGTCGCCGCGACACAATGGAGGGCCATGGCCCGCCCCCCTGTCCTTCCCGGCCCCCGCCCCGACTGGCTGAAGATCCGCATTCCCGCGCCGGAGGTCGTGGCCGAGGTGGAAAGCCTCATCCGGGAACAGCGGCTAGTGACGGTCTGCGAGGAGGCCCGCTGCCCCAACCTGCATGAATGCTGGGGCGTCCACCGGACTGCAACCTTCATGCTCATGGGGGACATCTGCACCCGGCACTGCGGGTTCTGCAATGTGGGCAAGGGCCGCCCCGGGGAGTTGGACCCCCAGGAACCCCAGCGGGTGGCCGAGGCGGTGGCGCGCCTGGGGTTGAAGTTCGCCGTGGTCACCTCCGTGAACCGCGACGATCTGGACGATGGCGGCTCCGCTCATTTCGCGGCGACCATCCAGTGGATCAGGACCCTCTCCCCCCATTGCGGGATCGAAGTCTTGATTCCGGATTTCAGGGGTAGCGCGACGGCACTCCATACCGTGCTGGAAGCCCGCCCCGACGTCCTCAACCACAATGTGGAGACCGTGCCGCACCTGTACCGGCGGGTGCGGCCCGACGCCGACTACGAACAGAGCCTGGCGCTCCTGCAAAGCGCGGCGACCTGGCGTGATGCCCACTCGCCGTCGATGCGCGTCAAGAGCGGCATCATGGTGGGCCTGGGGGAAACGCCGGAGCAGGTGCTGGAACTGATGGCCGACTGGCGTCGGCGCCGGGTGGACATCGCCACCATCGGGCAGTACCTGCCACCTTCAGAAGTGCACCTGCCGCTGCAACGCTTCGTAGAACCCACAGAGTTCGACATGTACGCCCGGAAAGGGCTCGAGATGGGCTTCCAGCGGGTGGAATCAGCGCCCCTGGTGCGCTCGAGCTACCACGCTGGACATGATTTCGGGGGCCGAAGCCCCCGAAACCCGGAGTGATCGTTTCCTAGACCTTGGTAGTTTCGCCGGTGGCCAGGAACTCCTTCTGGAAGGCTGTCCAGTCCAGCGGCCCGGCGGCATCGGGACCATTCGAAGTCCGGAGGCGGGCGATCTCCTCCTGGTACCAGTCGATCACAGGCTTGCCGATCTTCATCGAAGTCAGTTCCGATGCCAGGTCGCTGGGGGTCATCAGGCAGACCCAGCCACGGTCGTAGGGACTGCGAGTGAGCTCGCCGGGGTCGCTCTTGAGGCCGGCATTGTCATGTTCGATGCGCCCCGAGAGGGGGGCCAGCACCTGGACGGTGCCGGTGGCCCCCTTCAGGGTGAAGAGCGGCTCACCCTGGCGGAAGGACTTGCCCCGTTCGGGAAGCCCCACTTCCTTGATGGTCCCCAGGGCCTTCCGCATGAAGTCATCGATGCCGATGCGGACCTGGCCTTCGGGCTCGATCCGTACCCAGGCATGGCCGGAGGAGATGAAGGAACCGCCGGGCACGCAGAACTCTGAAGCCGGCACCACGTCCGCCATCTCCGGGGAGACCACTCGCACGGTGGGGCGCTGTGCTGCCTGGATGCGCGCCTCTCGCTTGATGACGAGCTTCTTCGCGAAGTCACCAAGCTCATCGGCGGTGAAGGGCTTCTGGATGTACTCGCAGGCGCCCTGCTGCAGGGTCTGGACCGCGGTTTCGATGCTGCCGTAGCCGGTGATGACGACCACGTCCACATCAGGTCGCAGATGCTTCACGCCCTTCACCACGTCGACACCGTCCATGTCGGGCATCTTGAGATCCGTGAAGACGAAATCGTAGTCCCGGCGCTGCACCAGACCCAGGGCCTCGGGGCCGTGTTCCACGGTGTCGACGCTGAAGCCCTCCAGCACCAGGATCCGGCGGAAGGAATCCAACACCACGGATTCATCATCCACGGCAAGGATGCGGGCTTTGGGGTTGGGCACCTCGACCCGCTTGAGGCTCTTGGCCTCGTGGGTGAAGTCCAGCCGAATCGAAGTATTCAGGACGGCCTCGCGGTCCTGGCGAGCCTTGCTGTCGCGCATCCGGCGAAGGGTCGTCCGTACCAGGAAGTCGATGCCAACGAAGGCCACGAACATGAGGATGATCAGAACGGCGGTCATGGTGACCTCCTAGGTGAGTGTTGGAAGATTCAATGCGCTGGATTCAGTATCTGCCGCAATCGGTAGTCGGAGGGTGAAACCGGTGCCGTGCCCGAGCTCGCTTTGCACCTCCAGCGAGCCGCCATGGGCCTCGGCAATACCCCAGCTGACCGCCAGCCCGAGTCCGGTCCCGTGGTTGCCCTTGGTGGTGAAGAAGGGTTCGAAGATCCGGGGCAGGTCCTCGGCGGCAATTCCGCGCCCGCTGTCCTCTACCAGGATCTCGATGGAGGCGCCGGGTCCAGGACGCGTCATCATGCGGATGTTGCCACCCTCGCTCCCGATGGCGTCCGCCGCGTTCAGCAGCAGATTGACCACCACCTGCTGGATCTGGTTTCCGTCCGCATGAACAGTGGCCAGGTTCGGATCCAGGTTCAAGGACAGGTCGACCTTCTGCAGTGACAACTGGGTCATCACCACGGATACAGCCCGGCGTACCACTTCATTGAGGTCCGTGGGTTTGCGCGCCGGGGCCGCAGGCCGGGCGAAGTCCAGGAGGCCCCGGATGATGCCGCGGCACCGGACGGTTTCGCGCACGATCACGTCCAGGTCTTCACAGGCGGAGGCGTCATGATCCATCCGCTTCCGCAGCAAAGAGGCATAACTCAAGACTCCAGTCAGCGGGTTGTTGATCTCGTGGGCCACCCCGGCGGCCAGGCGACCCACCGAGGCCAGCTTGTCCGCCTGGGCCAGCTGGTTCTGGGTGTCGGCGAGATTCCTGATCATGTCGTTGAAGGCCTTGGCCAGTTCGCCCAGCTCGTGCCGGTCTGTGACAGGGATGGTCGCCGTGAGATCCCCCGCGCTGACGCGCCGGGTGCCTTCCACCAGCGCGGCCACGGGACGGGACACCAGGCGGCGGTTGAGCCACCAGAGCATGAAGCTGCCCCCCAGGATGGCCAGGATAGCTGAGCCCGTGATCACTCGCCGGCTGTGGGCGATTTCCTGGTCGACTTCAGCCAGGGAGACGTTCACGTCCAGCACGCCCAGGAGGCTCTGCTTGGAGCCGTGGGCATGACAGGAGGCCGTGGAGCAGGAAGGTTCGTTCGGGATGGGGTTGATGACACCCAGGACACGGGTGCCATCCGCGGCGCGGAACGTGCGGGCCCGGGCCTGGATGCCCAATTTCTCAAGCGGACGCCCCTCGGCATGGCAGGCGTAGCAGGCCTCGCCCTTGGGATCGAGGCTGGTGCCAATCTCCTCGCTGGCGGAGGAGAACATGATCCGCCCCTCCTTGTTGAAGACCCGGACCTTGCGGATGCCCTCTTCCTGCAACCCGCCCACGGCCCGGATCTGCCGGTGGAGGTTGTCCCGCCGGTTCTCGAGCATATCGAAATGCGTGGCGCTCTTGATGGTCTCGCTTAGCTGGTCGGCGCTGCGGGTGCGCTCGGACAGTAGCTGGGCGGTTTGAGACCTCAGGATCACGAAGGCCATGCAGCCGATCACCGTCGCCGTGGCAAGACCGGCGCCGAGAATCAGACGTGTGCCGATGCGGGTGCGCATGGCTCAGGCTCCTAGTTCCGACTCCTTGGAGGGGGCCCCCTGGCCTTCCGGGAAGATGGGGAAGGTACGCACAGCGAAGGCGAAGACGGCCATGCCGGTGGCGACCAGGCCGACGGAAACGATGATCTCCATGCCCGAAGGCAGGTACCGGGTCCCGGAGGCGGCTTCCATGCCGGTGATGCTGATGTTGAGGCGGTTCATGACGAAACCCAGCACTGCCATGAAAGCGCCTCCCACCAGCCAGTCCGGGTTGCTGCGCAGCTTGCGGATCGACATCAGGGCCACCGGAAGGATGACGCCCAAGGTGAACTCCAGGAGGAACATCTTTCCCTCGTAACCGAACTCCAGAATGCTCCCGAAGGCATGGTTGCGCCGGATGGCCTGCAGGCGCATCAGCCCGTAGATGCCCAGGGCGACCACCATGCCGCGGGCCAGGGGCTCCAGCAGGTCCATCTCAAGATGGCGATGGAAGGCCCGTCCACTGAGGTAGGACTCCAGGATCACCATCCCGATCCCCGCGCCGATGGCGGAGATGTAGAAGTGCAGGGGCAGCATGGGGGAGTACCAGAGCGGGTGGAGCTTGCTGGGCACGATCAGGTACAGGGATCCCAGCGAGGACTGGTGCAGAGTCGAGAGGATCACGCCCAGGATGACCAAGGGCGTGATGAGGCGGTGGATGAGCCGGGCAGGCGCGTGGAATCCGAAGTATTCGAGCACCACCGGGGAGAACTCCACCGCCAGAACGGTGGTGTAGAGCATGACGCACCAGGCCACTTCGAACATGACGGAGTGGGGGTTCCAGTAAACGATGGCGTGCCAGATGCGCCACGGCTGGCCAAGGTCCAGCAGCAGCGCCACGATCACGAAGGCATATCCAAGGAAGCCAGTAAGGATCGTGGGCCGCACGATGGGTTCGAACTTCTTGAGATTGAAGAGGTGTACGACGGCGGTCAGGGTGAAGGCGCCGGCCGCCAGGCCTACGCCGCAGAGCAGGTCAAACCCGATCCAGAGGCCCCACGGGAACTGATCGCTGAGGTTGGTGACCGCGCCCAAGCCCTTGGTGAAGCGGATCACCGTCACCGTGCAGAAGGCCAGAAAGAGGAGGGCGGCGACGATGGTCCAGAAGCCGGGCCGGAAGCGGCGTGAAGTCAGTGTGGCGGCGGTGCTCATGACCGATCCTCCCGTCCGTTGTCATGGTTGGCGGTATCTGCCACACGCTCGCGCCGGGCCGTGATCCAGTGGATCCCGTAGAGGAAGACGCCCCAGACCCCGACGAAATCCGGGATGTTGGAGAGCACCTGCCAGGTGCGCATGGCGGGCGGTTCCGCGGGAAGGTTGGACTTCAGTCCCAGCTTTTCGAAGGGCACATTGGAAATCATCATGACGGAGGTTCCGCCGGCCTCCGTGAGCCCGTAGATCTGGTTCACATAGGCACCGGGCTTGGAACGCAGGCGGGTGCGGGCCTCCCAGATTAGGTCCTCCTTCTTGCCGAAGGTGGTGGCCTCCACGGGGCAGGCCGTGGCACAGGCGGTGGCCAGGCCTTCCTTCAGCCGACCGGCGCAGAGGATGCACTTGCCGACGATGGGCACAGCGCTATCCCACTGGTATTTCGGGATCTCGAAGGGGCAGGCCATCATGCAGTAGCGGCAGCCCATGCAGCGCTTGGCGTCGTAGACCACCGGACCCTCGGCGGTCTTGACGAGGGCGGCCACGGGGCAGACTGAGGCGCAGGTGGGCACTTCGCAGTGCATGCATAGGCGGCGGATGTTGGTGCCTTCCTTCTCCTTGACCGTGGTCCAGGTATAGGCCGTCAGCACCTCCTCTACCTTTCCCGGCAGCTTGTTCTGCTCCTTGCATGCGGAGCTGCAGGCGCCGCATCCGATGCAGCGCGTCGCGTCGAAGAGAAGGCCCATGCCCATGGGTGCTCCTGCTTTCTCAATCGCCCCGAGGGGAAATTCCCAGGGGTTCGGCTGGAAGCATGCGCCCAAGAATAAGTATAGTCAACCGCCTGGTAGCAAATAAAACCGATATTGTTGTCATTATTAATACAAACCCCCAAGAGGTGGAATTCTCCATGGACCACAAGGGGGTTTTTGCCTGCTCAAATACCAGACTTTAAGGTGTGAAATGGTTTTATGCCTGGCTATTTCCTACAGAGTAAATTCCCGCATGAGGAAAAAGCGGGCGTGTGGCCCTTGCCACTTCGCCTTCGAGTCGGGCCTCACTTTCACTTTTTTGCCTACTAGTGCAAGCGAAGGCAGGCATGGATTCCCGTCGGTAGGGGCCGCTAAGGTGTAGGGCTACCGAGGTTCTATTCCGGACCCTCTCAACGATTTCCCTGCAGACCCGAACCTTCACATCCCGGTTTCATCGGCGCTGGGTCCATAGATGGCGGGCAGAGGAACGTCGTTCATCCGCAGGTAAACCTCCAACTGTCCCCGGTGGTGAATGAGGTGGTTCAACACAAAGGTCCTCAGGACCACGCCCCGAGGCAGGGTGAAGAAGATCTGCTCCCCTGCGCGCAGGGACCAGGGCAAGGTGAAGGTCGCCTCCTGGGCGCCCCCCAGGGCCGCCCTCGCCCCGTTCAGCATGCCATCGAAGAGGGCCAGGAGCTCCGCCCGGCTGGCCACGGGCTTGGGGTTCGGCGGGGCCGAGGGAGAGGCCATATCCAGTTCCGGCAGCTGCAGGGTGGGCGCGGTCCAGGCTCCGATCCCGGCCACATGGGTGGCCAGTTCCGCCAGGGTCCAGGACTTGGAATGCGGCCGCCAGGTCAGCCGGTCCTCCGGCACCCGTTCCAGCACTTTCCGGGTACGGGCCATCTCCTGATCGAATTCCGGAAGCCAGTCTGCGCCGCTCGCCATGTCGTCCTCCTTGGAACCTGGCGGAATCCTACCTGACTTCGCTCCCTTGGCAAGTCGGTGCGGCATCCGCAAAGCGGATTTCGTCAACGAAAACGCCCCGCGTCCGCGGGGCGTTTTCGCAACCGTCAACTGTGTGCTGAAGGCTGTTGTTCCTTAATACATGTCTTCCATGCCGCCGGGACCACCCGCAGGGGCGGACTTGGGCTCGGGGATCTCGGTGATGATGGCCTCGGTGGTCAACATCATGGAAGCTACGGAAGCGGCGTTCCGCAGGGAGGACTTGACCACCTTGGCGGGATCAACCACGCCGAAGGCCACCATGTCGCGACCAAGTGGGTCGCGCAGCAGGCTCCAGTGGAGCCTGCGAAGCGGGGACCCACTGGCAGCGAATCACGCCGGGATTGAATCGACTCGCTGACCCCGCAATCCGTGTCGATGAGCGGAAAAGGGCCCCGCAACTGCGGGGCCCTTTGGTGACAGCAAGTGCTACTGATTAATACATGTCTTCCATGCCGCCCATGCCACCGGGACCACCCGCAGGGGCGGACTTGGGCTCGGGGATCTCGGTGATGATGGCCTCGGTGGTCAACATCATGGAGGCCACGGAGGCGGCGTTCCGCAGAGCGGACTTGACCACCTTGGCGGGATCGACCACGCCGAAGGCCACCATGTCGCCGTAGGCGTCGGTAGCAGCGTTGTAGCCGTAGTTGCCCTTGCCCTCACGAACGGCATTGACGACCACAGAACCTTCCACGCCGGCGTTGGTAGCAATCTGGCGGAGGGGCTCCTGGAGGGACTTGCGGACGATCTCCACGCCAGTGGCCTGGTCCCCAGTGACCTTCAGGTCAGCGAGCTTGGTCAGGGCGCGGAGGAGGGCCACACCACCGCCAGCCACGATGCCATCCTCGACAGCGGCCTTGGTGGCGTGCATGGCGTCTTCCACGCGGGCCTTCTTTTCCTTCATCTCGGTCTCGGAAGCCGCGCCCACCTTGATGACGGCGACGCCGCCCACGAGCTTGGCCAGGCGCTCCTGCAGCTTCTCCTTGTCGTAGTCGCTGGTGGAGGTCTCCACCTGGGCGCGGATCTGCTTCACGCGGCCCTGGATGGCCTCCGTGCTGCCGGCACCCTCGACGAGGGTGGTGGTCTCCTTGTCGATGACGATCTTCTTGGCGCTGCCAAGATCAGCCAGGGTGAGGTTCTCGAGCTTCAGGCCCAGGTCCTCGCTGATAGCCTTGCCGCCGGTGAGAGTGGCGATATCTTCCAGCATGGCCTTGCGGCGGTCGCCGAAGCCAGGGGCCTTCACGGCAGCCACGTTCAGCGTGCCGCGGATCTTGTTCACCACCAGAGTGGCCAGCGCTTCGCCGTCCACGTCCTCGGCGATGATCAGCAGGGGGCGGCGGCTGTTGACGACCTGCTCCAGGAGGGGCAGGAGATCGCGCATATTGGAGACCTTCTTCTCGTAGGCGAGAATGTAGGGATTCTCCAGCTCGACCTTCATCTGGTCCGGGTTGGTCACGAAGTAGGGGCTGAGGTAGCCACGGTCGAACTGCATGCCCTCGACCACGGTCAGTTCGGTGTCGCGGCCCTTGGCCTCTTCCACCGTGATGACGCCATCCTTGCCGACCTTGCCCATGGCTTCGGCAATGATGCGGCCGATCTCTTCGTCGCCGTTGGCGGAGATGGTGCCGACCTGGGCGATGGCGTTGCCTTCGACGGGCTTCTTGATCTCGTCGATGGCCTTCACGACGGTTTCGACCGCGAGGTCAATGCCCTTCTTGATTTCCATGGTGTTGGCGCCGCTGACGACGGCCTTGATGCCCTCGCGGTAGATGGCGCGGGCCAGCACGGTGGCCGTGGTGGTGCCGTCACCCGCGACGTCGGAGGTCTTGGAGGCGACCTCGCGGACCAGCTGGGCGCCCATGTTCTCGTGGCGATCCTTGAGCTCGATCTCCTTGGCGACAGTGACGCCGTCCTTGGTCATGAGCGGGGAGCCGAACTTCTTCTCGATGAGGACGTTGCGGCCCTTGGGGCCGAGGGTGACCTGCACCGCGTCGGCGAGCTTGTTCACGCCGCGCAGGATCGCCTGGCGGGCATCTTCGGCATAGATGATGGACTTGGCCATGTGTGTCTCCTATGTATTTAAAAGGGATAAGCCAGGAAGACCACGAAGGCACACGAGAAGGATCTTCTTCGTGGTAATGGATCTTCGCGGTGGATTTTTAGCTCATGATCGCCAGGATCTCGTCCTCGCGCACGATCACGTGATCGACGCCGTCGATCTTCACTTCCGTGCCGCTGTATTTGCCGATCAGCACCTTCTGGCCAGCCTTCACGGACATGGGATTGCGGGTGCCGTTGTCGTTGATCTTGCCTTCACCGACGGCCACCACTTCAGCCTCCATGGGCTTCTCCTTGGCAGTATCGGGGATGATGATGCCGCCCTTGACGGTTTCGGCAGGGTCGACGCGCTTCAGCACCACGCGGTCGGAAAGGGGCTGGATGGCCATGGGACCTCCTTGAGAGGGATTGAGGTTGGGAACAAACGGGTCTGTTAGCACTCACCAACAGCGAGTGCCAAGTCTCCCATTCGGGCACAGTGGGGTCAAGGTGAATTGTTCGCCTTCAGGACCATATTTGAGTAGATTTTTGAAGATTTCCTTCTTTCGATCACGCGATTCGAAAGGCCCTCTGCTTTGATCATTGAGGTGTAGCCTCAGATATATGGAAACTCTGACCACCCTACGCGACCTGCAAGCCACCCTGGACTACTTGGCAACCATTCACCGCGAGTTGTCAGCACTTCCCCCGGACCTGGCGAGCCTGGACATCAGGGTCAAGGCAGCCGAAAAACAAATCGCCGAAAAGACCAAGGCCCTGGAGATGGCCCGGGCGCAGATCCTGGTCAAATCCAAGGAGCTGACCCAGGCCCAGAAGGACGAAGATCGCGCCCGCGCCGCGGTGAAGACCACCAGCCAGAAGGTGCAGTACACCGCCGCCATCCGCGAGCTGGACGAGAAGGAGCGCCTCAAGGCTGCTGTCTCCAAGCCGCTCAAAGCCCTGGAAACCATGGTCCAGACCCTGGAAACGGCCCAGGCCGCGCTGGAAACCGAGCGCGCCGCCGCCCAGGCCCAGTTCGACGAACTCCATGCCATCTTCCTGGCAGAACACGCCAATCAGGTCGAGGCGCGAAAGATGCTCACGACCAAGCAGTCCAAACTGGAAGCGAAGCTGACGCCGGCCGAGGTGGCGCGCTTCCACCGGCTGGCCGGGGCCCGCCAGGGCCGGGCGGTCGTGGTGGTCGAGAACGGCGCCTGCTCGGGATGCAATGTGAAGCTCCGGGGTCCCATCCTCTTCCAGTTGAAGGAAGGCAAGACCCTCATTACCTGCGAATCCTGCCTGCGGACCCTGTTCCTGCCGTGAGCCTGGGACTGCGCATCGAAGGCCTCCGGGCCCGCATCCAGCGCGCCTGCGAGGCTGCCGGGCGCGACCCACGGGACATCGAGTTGTTGCCGGTCTCGAAAAAGCAGCCCACGGCGCTCATCCGGGAAGCCGCTGCCTTCGGGTTCACCCGGTTCGGCGAGAACTACGTCCAGGAAGGCGCCGACAAGGCCGCCGCCGCGCCGGACCTGGGCTTCGTGCTCATCGGACCCCTTCAACGCAACAAGGCCAAGCCCGCCCTCCAGTGCTTCGCGGAGATCCAGAGCCTCGACCGGCCCGAACTCGCCGAGCGCCTGCGTCACCTCGCCGAAGAACTGAAATTGATCCGGCCGGTTTGGATCCAGGTGGACCTCTGGGACGAGGCCACCAAGCTGGGGGGCTGCACCGAAACTGATTTGCCCGCCTTGATCGATGCCCTGGGCAGCGACGCGCGCCTGCCCCTGCAGGGCCTCATGGCGATCCCTCCCCCGGAGGACGACGGCGCCTTCGCTGAATTAGCAGCCCTACGCGACCGCCTTCAACAGGAACTCGGCCAGCCTCTCCGCCTCAGCATGGGCATGAGTGGCGATCTGGAAGCGGCCATCGCTGCGGGTTCTGACCAGATCCGCATCGGAACGGCCTTCTTCGGCGAGCGTATCCGCTAACCCTTCCGAAAGGACTCCCATGACCACCATCCAGACTGCCACCGTCACGCTGCCCCTCCCAGCCGAAGCGCTGTACACCTTCCTGGCGGATCTGTCGAATCACCGGGTGTTCCTCGAGCCCGCCGCCCAGAGCTTCCAGGGCGACGTGGACCGGCACAGCTACATCATCGAGATCATGGGCATGAAGATGCCCCAGGAATTCGTGGCCAAGACCCGCGTCCCCGGCCAGCTGCTGAGCCTGGTGCCTGGGGCGAAGAAACTGTTCGACCACGAGCTGCGCTTCGAGATCCTGGCCAACGGCCAGGGCTGCACCTTGCGCCTGGTGGATGAGGCCGACATCCCCATGATGATGCAGATGATGGGTGCCGAGAAGCTGCTGCAGGGTCAATTGGACAGCGCCCTGACGCGGATCCAGGAGCTGGCGCGCTCCGGAAATATCTGAGGGAAAGAAGCGAATTAAGCGGAGGATTGCAGAGGAACCGAGGAGAGCGGAGAGAGAAAGTAATGCTTGTCTGACTGTTTCTCTCCGCTTTCCTCCCCTCTTCCGTAATCCTCCGCGCAATTCAATATTTTTTGAAAGGACGCCCTCCATCGCGGCATGACCAGGTAGCAGGCCCCATGGCCCGCTCACCCTGGAGATTCCATGCGCCCCGCCCTGCTGCTCGCCGCCCTGCCTGTGCTGCTCATCGCCCAGGAGACCCCCACCACGCTGAAGGACCAGAAGGCCCTGGCGGTGACGATCTACAATGACAACCTGGCCTTGGTGAAAGACACTCGGGAAGTGCGACTGCCCAAGGGCGAGACGCGGCTGGCCTTCCAGGAGGTCTCGGCCCAGATCCGGCCCGAGACGGCCCTGCTGCGAAACCTCACCCACGCGAAGGACTACTGGGTGGCGGAACAGAATTTCGACTTCGACCTGCTCACGCCCCAGAAGCTGCTGGACAAATATGTGGGCGAGAAGGTGACCGTGGTGCGCAGCGTGCCCAATGCCGAGGGGGCCGGCTCGAAGGAAATCCGCGAGGAAGCCACGGTGCTGGCCACCAACAACGGCACGGTGCTCCAGTTCGCCGACCGCATCGAGACCAGCGTCCCCGGCCGCATCGTCTATCCCAAGGTGCCCGGCAACCTGCGCGCCCGGCCCACCCTGGTCATCAGCCTCAACAGCGGCGCCGAGAAGGCCCAGCAACTGGAGCTGAGCTACCTCACGGGCGGCCTCTCCTGGCGCGCGGATTATGTGGCCAACCTCTCCTCCGACGAGAAGACCCTCGACCTTAGCGGCTGGGTGACCCTCACCAATCAGAGCGGTGCCGCCTATCCCAATGCCACCCTGCAGCTGGTGGCGGGGGATGTGAACCGGGCGCGGGACTCGCGCCGGGACATGGTGGCCGGAGCCGTCATGTCGGAGATGAGGCTGAAGGCTGCGGCCCCGAAGATGGCCGAGGAAAGCCTCTTCGAGTACCACCTCTACACCCTGGACCGCCCCACCACCCTGGCCGTGAACCAGACCAAGCAGGTGGCCTTGCTCAGCGCCAGCGCCGTGCCCGTGCGCAAGGAATACCTGCTCCAGGGTCAGAACCACTACTACTCAGCCAGTTATGGCGACCTGGGCGAGAAGCAGAAGGTGGGCGTGTTCGTGGAATTCGACAATAAGGAATCCAGCCGCCTGGGCATGCCCCTGCCCAAGGGCATCATCCGCGTCTACAAGCGCGACAGCGAGGGCCGCGCCCAGTTCGTGGGCGAGGACAATGTGGACCACACGCCCAAGAACAAGACCGTGCGACTAAAGCTGGGCGATGCCTTCGACGTCACCGCCAAACGCAAGCAGACAGACTTCAAGAGCCTGGGCCGCCAGGGGAAGTTCGGCTCCGTGTACGAATCCGCCTTCGAAGTGGAGCTGAAAAACGCCAAGAAGGAAGCTGTCACCGTGAACCTGCTAGAGCCCATGCCCGGCGACTGGGAGGTGCTCCAGAGCAGCCATCCCCTCGCCAAGGAGGCCTCCGGCACGGCCAGGTTCAAGGTCACCGTACCTGCCGAAGGCAGTGCCACCCTGACGTATCGGGTCCGGGTGAAGTGGTAGATGGGCTTCAGGCTTCAGGCTTCAGGCTTCAGGAACAGATCCTTGATGCGGCCTGCGGCCGCGTCAATTTTTACCATTGGTTCGTTCAAATCGGGTGGGTCGGCGCCAAACCAAATGATTGGCGCGGCGCCAAGCGCCGCAACAGAAAGCCGTTCCTGAAGCCCGAGGACTGAGGCCTGAAGCCTGAATTCCGCCATACTGAACTCCCATGCCCCTGCCCGCCCGCTTTCTCGCCCGCCTGCGACGCCTGCCGTTGCGGCTGCGCGGGCGTCTGGGTGGAGGCACGGAAGGGCTGCATCCTTCCAAGTTCAAGGGGGCCGGGCTCACCTTCGTGGAGAACCGGCCCTACGTGCCTGGCGATGACCCTCGCTTCATCAACTGGCCGCTGACGGCGCGCACGGGCGAACCGATCATGAAGCGCTTCGAAAGCAGTCGGGATCTGGTGCTCTGGCTGGTGGTGGACCCCTCGCCTTCCATGTACCTGGGCGATCCGGTCTCGCCCCTGCGCTGGGCCATGGAGCTTTGCGGGGCGGCCTTCGCCACCCTGCAGGCCACCGGGGACCGGCTGGGTCTGATCGTGCCTGGCGACGGCCGCACGCCTGCCCTGCGCATCGCTCCCAAGCGCGGTCGCATCCACGGCCTGCGCATCCTGGAAACCCTGGCAGAGCGGGGTCCTTCCATCCCCACGGAGGCCTCCTGGCGCGAAGCCATGGGTCACTGGGGTGAGCATGGGAAAGGCCACCGGCTCTGGCTCTTCAGCAACGGTTCGGGTCTGCAGGGCCTGGCCCCCCTGCTGAAGCCGCTGGCCGCCCGACACCGCCTGGTCTGGTTTCAGCCCGAGGATCCGGGCGATAGGCACGGCATGACCTGGCCCGATCCAGGCTTCACGACAGCCATCGAGAGGCAGCGCTGGGATCTGCTGGAGGATCCCGTCGTGAAGCTGAATGCATGGCTCCGGGCGGGGGGCGCGTGATGGGGGTGGGTTCCATCCGGCTTTCCGCCTTGCTCGGATTTCGCGGGCGAATTCCGAGTCATGGAAAGACTGGAATCCTCATGCTGGCTGGGAGTCTGTTCGTGGGAGCTGCACCCACCTGGAAAGCCCCGGAGCAGTTCAAGCTCGGTGAATTGCAGGTGCTGGAGCTTCGCGAAGAGGATCCTTCGAAACCGGCCCTGCCGCGGCCGACGGTGGAGGACCGGCTGGGACCCCTGCGCCTGCGCTCGATGGAGCCCCTGCCGGACGGGCGTGGCTGGCGTTTCCAGGTGCAGGCCCTGGAGCCCGGCCTGGCGGTGATCCCCGCGCTGGATCTGGGCAACGGCCAGCGTAGCCCGGAGTTGCGGATATGGGTACCACGCAGCATTCCCTACGGTGGGCCCTGGGTGGGTTTCGGCGGCGGCAACGAGGATCAGCTGCCGGCCATTCCCTTCCCCTGGGCCTGGGCCAGCCTGCTGCTGCTGCCGCCCATGGGCCTGGTGGCCTGGGGAATCCACCGCTGGCGGCGGGGAGCCACCAAGCGCCACTTGCATCATGCCATCCACGCTTTTCGGCGCCACTGGCCTCCGGTGGACCGGGAGCGGGCAACGCTCGATCACGGGCATGACCTGGGGCGGGACCTGCTGGCCGCCCGTTTTGGCGAAGCGGCCCGCGCCTGGGGCCCGACTGAGTTCCAGGCCCATCACCTGGGCCCCTGGGACCAGTGGGCCAGGAGCCTGGATGCCGCCCGGTTCGGGCGCAGTGAGCCTCCCTACCCTGAACCACAGGTCCTGGTGTCGGCCTTGGATGCGAGAAGCGGCGGACGGGGCCGCTCTTGATCGCCCTGCGCCATCCCTGGCTGCTCCTGGTGGCGGTGCCGCTGGTGATCTGGGCCTGGCGCGTGATCTACCGCTGGGGCATCCCCGCCTCCCGACCCGCCAGCGCCCTGGCCCGACACAGCTCCCACTGGATCCCAGTATTGCTGGCCCTGGCCCTCGGGCTGGCCGCCGCCGGGCCCGAATGGCGGTCCCAGCTTCGGGGGCTGGCGCCGGTGGTGGATTTCGCCGTGGTGATGGATGGCAGCAGCAGCATGCGGATCTTCGACCGGCCCGACGAAGACCGCTGGCATGCGGCTCGGCGGACCCTCGCCCAGTTCGTCCTGGGGCGCCCCGATGACCGCTTCGCCCTCATCCTCTTCAGTGCCCACCCCGTGACCCTGAGCCCCCTGACCTCCGATCACACGCGCCTGCTTCGGATGCTGGCGCGGCTGGATCTGGACAGCCGCGACGATGGCACTGCCATCGGCTCGGCCCTGATGACCGCCGTGCGGCGCCTGGAGGACAGCCCGGCCCGCAGCCGGGTGATCCTGTTGCTCACCGACGGCGTCCAGAATCGGGGCCGGGTCACGCCCCAGGAAGCCGCCGAGGAAGCCCAGCGCAATGGCATCCGCATCCATGCCGTGGCCATGGGCACCGACGGGGAAAGCCTCGTGCCTCTGGAAGGGGGCGGGTTCGCCCGGCTTCGGGTGGAAGTGGATCACACCACCCTGCAGCAGGTGGCCCACCTCACCGGTGGCGAATCCTTCAGCGCGGAGGATCCAGGTGGACTGGCCCGCAGCCTGGCGGCAGTGGATCAGCTGGAGAAGACCCTCCTGCCCGTGGATCCACCTTCCGAAGGCCATCCCCTGGCTCTCTGGTGTCTGCTGGCGGCAGCCTGCCTGGCCCTTCCCCTGGCCATTGACCTCGCCTTCAAGCGTGGCAGGCGACGGCCGGCCTGGGTGGAGGAGCCATGAGCCTCCCCTTCTCCCATCCCTGGATCCTGCTCCCCGCCGGAGCCCTGGTCCTTGTCGTGCTGGGGCTGGCCCTGCGGGCTCAGCTCCGTCCGGGTCTGGGGGTGCAGGTGGTGGGGCAGAGGCCGATCTGGCAGGGGCTGGGGCTGGCCATGATCGCCGCGGGCCTGGGGCTGGGGCTGGCGGAACCCCGCTGGGGCCTACCCGAGTTTCCCCGGCTCACGGTGCATGTGGTCCTGGATGCCAGCCGTTCCATGCTGGTCCCCGACGCGGACGGCCGCACGCGCTGGGAGGCGGCGGTGGCCGCCCTGGACCGCATCTGGTCCCAACCCCAGCCCGGTCTCCGGTGGAGCCTGGATCTGCTCACCGGCGATGCCATTCCCATCCAGCCCCCCGGCGAGGACCGCACCCTGCTGCGCGAGGCCCTGCGGGCCGTGGTGCCGGGCGAGGTCGGCTCCCCGGGTACCAGCCTGGGGCGTGGCCTGCCCCAGGTGGCTGCCCAGGTGGACCGCGACCAGCCGGCCGTGATCCTTCTGCTCAGCGATGGGGAGGAGACCTGGGAAGCCCAGGAGGAGGCCCTGCAGCACGCCATCCCGCCCCTGAAAAAAGCCCGGATTCCCATCTGCGTCATGACCTACGGGGATGGCCAGGCCCACGCGGTCCCCCCGCGCAAGGGAGGCCCAGGTGGAGGCGCCGAACCCGCCGCCTCCACGGCGCACCCAGAACTCCTGGCCCGCCTCGCCCGAGACACCGGAGGGCATGTCTTCAAGAACGGCGAAGAGGCAGCGGCGGGGCTTCAGGCTTTGGCCGCCGGGAAACTGACCCTGCCCGCCAGCCGTTCGCTGCAACCCGCCCATCCCGAAGTGGGTGCCTGGTTGGCCCTGGTGGGCCTTGCCCTCTGGCTAGCCTCGGCCGGCAAACCCCTCGCCAAGTGGCGCCCCATCCTCCTCGTCCTGGCGGGCCTGGCTGCACCGACCCTCACAGCCCAAATGCCCGGCAAGCTGTGGGCCCCCAGTGGTGTGAAGGCATGGCTGGCCCAGCGGGCCATCGAGAGTGGGGACCTGACCGGGGCACGAAAATGGCGCCCAGGCGACGCCAAACCCTCCCATGTGTTGCTGGCGGCCCACATCGACCTGCGGACCGGATTCCCCGAGGAGGCCCTGAAGGTCCTCACACCCCTGGTGGGCCAGGGCTCCCCGCGGCCCATCCCGGCCTGGCGCGCCCCAGCCCTGCTTCTGGCCGCCCGGGCTCACCTGGAATCCCGGCGACCTGATGACGCCAAGGCCCTCCTGGAGCGCCTGCTGCTGGAACAGCCAGGCCAGCCGGAGGCCGTCCACGACCTGCAGACTCTGGTCAAGGACGCCACGCCACCCCCACCCCCCAATCCGAAGAAGCCCCCCCCACCACCCCCGCCGCGTCCCAGCATGGGTGCCCAGCAGGACGAACTGGAAGGCCTCAAGCAGCGTCTCCCCAAGCCACCGAAAACCTCAGGTGGGGTGAAGGACCTTTGACCGGCCGTGAACTAGCCATGGCGCGGTGAAACAACGCGGCGGCCCGGAGGCCGCCGCGCATGAACGAACGACGGGAGGCCCCGCCTATTTCGCGTTCAGCCAGGCCGCGAACTCGGCACCGCTGCGGAAGGCACCCACCTGCCTGCGGATCTCCTTGCCCTTGGCGTCCAGGATCACCATGGTAGGAAAGGCGTTCAGCTTGAACTCTTCCGCGAGCCGGGTGCCTTCCGCGACCGGCGTTCCGTCGCGCTTCTGCACCAGTGCGGAATAGGGCACCACCTTGGCCAGGGCGGCCTGGGCCTCGGCGGTGGGGAACACGTTCTTCTGGAGGTGCAGGCAGGGTCCGCACCACTCGGTCCAGAGGTCCATGAAGATCACCTTGTTCTCGGCTTTGGCGCGCTTGAGAGCGGACTGGTAGTCGTGTTCCCACTTCGCGGTCCCCTGGGCGGAAAGCGAGGCAGCGGCGAGAACGAGAGCGGCGAAGAGCTTCATGCTGGGACTCCAAGGTGGGCGGGTGTTCCGCTCTGCAGGTTGGATGGAATAGATGAGGGTTTTGTTCCAGGCACCAGCATAACCGAGGCTAATCCGCCCGGTGGCTCTCCCGTAATCCCATGCGACCCGGCAAGTGCCGAACCATTCCTTCCCAGGAGGCCGCCCATGCGCGCCATCATGATCCCGCTGGCCCTGGCCGCCAGCCTTAGCCTTCCCCTGGCCGCGCAGAGCGCACGGTTCATCAAGGTGGACATCGTCTCCAAGACCATGATGCAGCACCACGCCAAGCACAAGAATGTGGACGGCCCCACCGAGGTCCACATCCGCATGCCCATCAGCCTGGCCAAAGGTGTACTGGACATGGTCGGTGAAGGCGAAATCAAGGTCAACGGCGAAGCCAAGAAGGGCATGAAGCCTGACCAGCTCCAGAAGCTGCTCTCCGACTCGAAACCGGGCGACCTGCTCCTGGAGATCACCACGGACAAGGGCGATCACGTCCGCGTCACCGTCGAGTAACCGGGAGCCCGGTCCGTGCAACTTCAAGCCCCGCCCCGGCGGGGCTTCTTCGTGTACGCTCGAAGGATGGAATCAGTTACCGAACTCCGAGTCCGCTACGCCGAAACCGATGCCATGGGAATTGTCCACCACGCGACCTATCCGGTCTGGATGGAGCTGGGACGAAGCGACTTCCTTCGGCAACTCGGGCAGAGCTACGCGGCGTGGGAGGCCCGGGGCGTGCGTCTCGTGGTGAACGAGATCCGGGTGCGCTTCCGCAACCCGGCACGCTATGACGAACTGGTGCAGGTCCGGACCTCGCTCCTGGAATCGGGTCGGCGCCGCATCACCTTCGGCTACCGCATTGAACGGGGGGGCATTCTGCTGGCCGAAGGGGAAAGTGTCCACCTGGTGGCGAACTCGGATAACCGCGCCCGGGTGCTGCCAGAGGATCTACTGGCCTTGATTCAGCGCGCCTGAGGGGAATTCGGGTCTTCCATGCAAATGGACAGCAGGGAGGTCAGGGCATCCATTACCCGGCGGCGGCCTTCGCTGAAGGCGTCGGTCTGGAAGCTTTGGAAGCTCACCAGGCCGGCTGGGCGGGGTCCCTTACCCAAAGGCACTCCGTACCAGGAATGAGGGATGAGGCCGGTGGCCTGTTCGGCGGCGGTGAGCAGGCTCCCTGCGGCCCGCCCCTCTTCCAAAGTCCGGATGTAGACGGGGCGCCGGCCCACAAGTACCCGTTCCGAAAGGCCGCTCCGGTCCGAGAGGCGCCTGGAGGGGTGGTTTCGGAATCGCCCCCCTTCGTGGTAGAGCACGAACCGGAGCAGGTCCTGGTCCCAGTCCGCCACCGCGACATAGAAACAGGCCAGCCCCATGGGCTTGAAGCACACATCGAGAAGGACTTGGGCCTGGAGTTGGACATCCGCCCCTGGCCGAAGGTGCTCCAGGGCTCCCAGCAGGAGCTCCCGGTCCTGATCTAGGTGGCGTACCAGTTCCCGGGTGTCCTCCAGACTGGCCTGGAGGGTGTGACTCTCAGCCTCAAGCTTCCGGAGCTGCTCCTCGCGCCTGACGAGCGCTTCGTCCTGCATCCTGCCGCCGAAGAGTTGCATGGGGGCACCAGGGGGGCTTTGGCTGGAAGGGGAAAGATGGTTTGCTAGAGCTATGAAGAAGATGCGGCAATCTCTCTCGCTATTCAACACCCTGACACGTCGGGTGGAACCGGTGGCTCCGATCAGCGAGGGGCAGATCTCCCTGTACACCTGCGGGCCCACGGTTTACAACTTTGCGCACATTGGAAACCTGCGGACCTTCTTGTTCCAGGATCTGCTCAAGCGGGCCTTCCGGGCTGCCGGTTATGACGTCAGGCACTGCATGAACATCACGGATGTGGAGGACAAGATCATCCGGGATTCCCAGGGTGCCCTTGCGGCCGGGGCTTCCAACGAGGAACGGCATGCGGCCATGAAGGCGCTCACCGACCGGTTCACAACCATCTTCCTGGAGGATCTCGATAACCTCCGGATCCAGCGGGCGGACCACCTGCCGAAGGCCACGGACTATATCCCCCAGATGATCCGGCTGGTCCAGGATCTCGAGGTGAAGGGCCTGGCCTACGCCCGCGAAGGAAGCGTCTACTACCGCATCGCCGGGCTACCCCAATATGGCTGCCTGGCTCACCTGGACCGGGAAGGGATGCAGGCGGGGGCTTCCGTGGACGCGGATGAGTACGAACGGGATTCTGTCACCGACTTCGTGCTCTGGAAGTCGGCCAAGCCGGGTGAGCCCTGGTGGGACAGCCCCTGGGGCCATGGCCGGCCAGGGTGGCACATCGAGTGCTCGGCCATGGGCATGGAATTGCTGGGCGATCGCGTGGACATCCATAGCGGTGGCGTGGACCTCATCTTCCCCCATCACGAGAACGAGATCGCCCAGAGTGAAGGCTGCCTCGGCCACCGCTGGGTGAACCATTGGGTCCACGGCGAATTCCTCATGGTCGAAGGCCAGAAGATGGCCAAGAGCCTGGGGAACTTCTTCACCCTGCGGGATCTGGTGGCCAAGGGCGTCGATCCCATCGCCCTGCGCTACGCCATCCAGAGCAACCACTACCGCAAGGTGCTGAATTTCAGCTTCGAGGGCTTACGCGCGGCCGAGAACTCATTGAAGCGCATCCGGGCCTTCCGCAAGCGCATGGAGGGTGAAGGCCAGACCGGGGGCGGCCCCTGGGCCGAGGCCTTGGATCCGAAGGCCCGCCTTGATCAGGCCCGGCTGGCCTTCGGGTCGGCCCTGGCGGATGATCTGAACACCCCGGAGGCCCTGGCCGCCATCTTCACCCTCATCAGTGATCTCAACGCCCAGGATGATCACGTGGCGCTCACCCGCGAGGAGCGCGATGCTGTGCTGGCCTTCCTGGATGAAACCGATGCCGTGTTCGCCGCTTGGCCCCACGAGACCGCCAGCCTGGACACCGAGGTGGAAGCCCTTATCGAGGCCCGCCGGGCAGCCAAAGGCGGAAAGAACTGGGCCGAGGCCGATCGCGTGCGCGACCAGCTCAAGGCGCTCGGCATCGTGCTCGAGGACCGCAAGGACGGCACCACCGGCTGGCGCCGCTTCTAGAATCCGCCCTAGCGGCTCAGCCGCTTGAGGGCGATCTGGATGAATTCGGGGGGACCGGGCAGAAGGCCTGAGTCCGCCGCTGCATTCTGTCCCTCCTGGGTGAGCAGGAAGTGGATGACTTCATTGACCGGACCAGGCAGGGGGCTGCCAGGCGTGCGGTTGAGGTACGCGTAGTACAGGCGGGGCATGGGATACCTGCTCGTGGTGACGTTCTCCTGATTCGGGAAGCGTGCATCCTCTCCTCGGAAGGGCACCACTGGAAGCACTTTGTTGGCGACGTACCAGGAAGCCATGGTACTGATCGCGATGCCCGTCTGATCGGTCATGATCGCTTCGGCCAGGGCGGCTGCATCGTCGCGGCTGAGGATCCCAGGTCGGTACGAACCGTTCAGCAGGACCTTCTCCTTGACGGAAGCGTTGGTAGCCGTGCCCGGAGCCCTGGTATAGGCATTGATGGGCAGTTTGGCCCATTCACCCCGGACGCCAAGATCCCCCCAGACGACTGCCGGCGACTTGGCACCCCCCTGCCTTGTGGACGAGAAAATGGCATCCAGCTGTTCCATGCTGATCGAAGTGATCGGATTGTTCTTATTCACGAAGACAATGTTCGCGTCCATGCAGATTGGGATGCGCATGGGCATGTAGCCATACTTGGTCTGGAAGGCCTTCGCCTCATCAGCGGTGAACTCCCGGGCCGTGAGGATGAGAAGACTGGTGCCGTCAAAGAAGGCCTTCACGGCATCCTTGGTCAGACCCGGTCGAAAGATCAGGTTGGCTTCCGGGTGGACCTTCCTGAAGACGCTGGCCCACTCCTCGCCGAGGTCAGACAGCGCATCTGTTCCGATAAGGTCAATGGGACCTTTCAATTGGACCTGAGGTTGATACCTCGGAATTGTGGCGGCGACCTTGGCCCGGGTCTGGGCTGACTGGGCCTGAAGCCCGCCATGGCAGGCCATTCCCACCATGAAGACCAAGCCAGTGACCAGATGTGAGCGGTTGATTCTCATGGAAAATCCTCTCGAACAACTGCAGCATCAAGAATGCCAAGACAGTTCACACCATCAAAACTCGGGCTGGAAACGACATTGGAATGGAAGGCCTGGAAATTAAAGGCCCCGCGGGTCATGATCCTACACCCGTCACTTCAGAGGTCCTTCGAGCCAATTGTAATCGTGATATAGATCACGCTTTAATTTCCATGCCCTCGAATCCAGAACATGAAAACTGGAACTGGGCGGCGTGGCGTTCGACCGACCTGTAGACTGTTAGACGATTCAACCTTTTCCGATTCACAGGCCCCTATGAACCTTCCCTCGATCCGATTCAACCTCCGTGTTGTCTTCGTCCTGCTTGGACTCCTCTCGGGTTCTCATGCGACCTCTCAGGAGGTTAAGAAATTCAGCCTCCCGGCGCTTCATGCCAAATCCGGAGTGCATTGCTTTGACTGCCACCAGGAAGAGAAACCCACGAAGAAGGCCGTGGCCTCCGATTCCTGCATGACCTGCCACGGCGACTACCCGGCCATGAAGGCGCTGACGAAGGACGCCAAGCCCAACCCCCATGATTCCCACCTGGGGGAGATCCCCTGCACGGAGTGCCACCGCCAGCACCAGCCACCCGTGGTCAAGTGCCTGGAGTGCCACGCGGGCAAATACGCGTTCAAGAAACTATAGGTCTGGGCTGGTACAGCACGGCGGACGAGACCTGTTCCGGCAGCAGTTCCTCCAGGCATTGCCGTCGCTGGCAGTCCCGTTCCCGGCAGGGCGAGCAGCTGATGCCGGTACGCAGGATGCGGCCTGCGCCGGGGGGGAGCCCAGCCACCACGGGGTCGCTGGAACCATAGAGACCCAGAGCGGGAACCCCCAGCACCACGGCCAGGTGGAGCAAGCCCGTGTCCGGGGCCACCACCTGGTCCGCCTCGCGCAGGGCCGAAGCCAGCTGCCAGAAACCAAGGGGGGGAAGGGCGGCCACGCCCGTGGTCTCCGGCAACCAACCCCGCAGCGCCTCTTCCTCTGGGCCCAAGGACCAGCGCAACTCGCACCTCTCCTTCAATCGTTGCGCCAGGCTGATCCAGTGGTGCAGCGGCCAGCGCTTGATGGCTCCCCGACGTGATGCCCCGGGCACCAGGACCACCCGGGGCTTCTGGTTCTGAGGCCAGACAGACCCGGCCTCCTGGAGCGGGACCTGCCCGAGCACGGGACGGAATCGGCCCAAGCCTTCAATACCCCGGCTGCGACCGAAGGCCTCTGTCAGGCCAAGGGCCTGCTGGTACCGGGTCTGGTGGAGGTAAGGCAGCGGATGGGTCTGGAGGTGGCCCGAGAACTCCTTGGTCACCCCATCGCCCCAGCGCTCGGCAATACCTGCCAGTTTTGGGATGAGTCCTGCCTTGAGGATGCCGTGGAAATCCAGGCTGGCCTCGCCATCCCGCACCAGGGCAGCCACCCGCTTCAATTCGCCCAGGGCCGAGAAGGGATTGGCCAGCTGCTTGCGATGGACGATCACGGGTTCCAGCCAGGGCAAAGGTTCCAGCAGGAAGGCGTGGCGATCCTCCACCACGGCGCGGAGCCTGGACCCGGGAAAGGCTTCCCACAGGTTGGCCCAGGCGGGCATCACCCGCAGGATGTCACCCAGGGCTGAGAGTCGGAGCAGAACCAGATCCATCTCTCCATGCTAGGGCCGTTCATTGGTGCGTGGTTGCATTGGTCGTGCTGGAGCAACGGCCGTTCGGTAGTGGTGCCCGTGCAAAAAAGCTGGATCATCCGGCCCAATCCAGGGCACCACGTGGCGGGGGTCTGGGGAGAGGCTCCAGGTCCGTGAGCCTTGGCGAACGGGAGCACGCACCGCGTGCGATACCTGGAGGACAGTGCCCCCAGCGGGGTGACAGCCCCGCCGCGCCTGCGCGGTGGGGCGCCAGAGGGGCCATGCC
>JANYLR010000056.1 GCA_025363715.1 Holophagaceae bacterium
TCTTCAACCCGCTCATGCACATCCTGAAGTAAGGCGACCGACCCGTCTCAGCCCTTCCAGCGCCGCGGATCCGATTCGCTTAGCCCCAGCTGGTCCAGGACCCGGGTGGTGAAGGTGTCAAACAGGTCATCCAGGGATTTCGGCCCGCTGTAGAAGCCGGGCATGATCGGCATCACCACGGCGCCCGCATCGTGGACGCGGAGCATGTTCTCCAGGTGGATGCGGTTGAGGGGCGTTTCCCGCAGGCAGAGAACCAGGGGCCGTCGCTCCTTGAGGCAGACATCCGCGGCGCGACTCACCAGAGATTCACTTACGCCCGAGGCGATGCGGCCCAGGGCGCCGGCGCTACAGGGCACGATGGCCATGCCGTCGTGGCGGTACGAGCCGGAGGAGATATCGGCGCCCAGGTCCCGCTCGTCCCGCAGGCCCACCTTGGGCAGGGCGGCCAGGTCCTTCGGCGTCAACCCGGTCTCGTCGTACAGGCAGCGCTTCCCCGTGGACGACAGCAGCAGGGCGATGTGCTCCACCGCGGGATTGGCGGAGAGCCGCCGGAGCAGGGCCACCCCGAAGGCGGAACCGGAGGCTCCGGTAATGGCGAGGGTGAAGCGGAGGCTCATGGTCACTGCTACTCCATGACCGGCTGGTAGGCGCCGAAGAAAATGGCGTTGAACAGGATGCGGCGCGTGAACGGGGACTGGGCCCGGAAGACCGGATCCCCCGCCAGCAGGATCACCGCCCCTTGGCCCGCCCGCTCCCGGATGGCCCAGGCCGTCTGCTGGAGTTTGGCCTCCATGGCCTTGGGCAGGAGGCCGGAGATCTTGAGGTCCTCCTTGGCATGGTGAAGGGGGTTCTCGCCGCCTTGGCTCAGCTCGAGAATCGGATCACTGGTGTTCAGCACCGCTGCGCCCTGGTCCGCATGCAGACCCCAGGCCAGGGGATGGGAGCCGTCCACCCGAACCTTCAGGAAGGTACCGGGGATGCTCTCGTCGAGGGCCCGGTCTTCGCGCTGATCCCAGGGGCGCACCAGCTCGGCGGGATCGGTCCTCGGTGCCTCGCGCTTGGGATCCTTCTCCTTGAGCCGAGCCTCTTCAGCGGCCTTGGCCAGCAGGTGATAGCCGGTAGGGGTCAGCCCGGCCCGGGAGGCATAGGCCGCGCCGCCCTGGAAGGCCAGCAGGGTGCCACCCTCCGCGATCCATGCTTTCAGCTTGGCGGCGCCACCCTCGCCCAGGATCTGCTGCCAGCCTTTGCCCTGGCCGCTGTTGTGGCCAAGGTTGTCATTCACCAGCACCAGGTGTGTGAAGCGCGCCAGGGGCGTGGCGCCCAGGCGGTCGGTCCGGAGCTGTACGAAGGGCAGGCCCGCCTCGATGAGGGTGTGCGTCAGGGCCCCGAAGGCGGTCGGATCGGCGGGCCGGTCCATGAGCACCGCGATGCGGGGGGCCTTCAGGATGAGAGATTTCCTCGATCCCAGATCTGGCCCCGAGGTCATCTGGGCCGTGGGGGTGGCCAGCACCGGGTGCCGGTTCTGACGTCCAAGCGCCTCCAGCCGAGCCCTCAGGTTGGGTGGATTCCCCAGGGCGGGGAGCACGACGGTGCCCGCGCCGAGCCGCTGTTCCTGGAACATGGCCGGTTCCCCGAGCGCCGTGGCCTTGAAGCCCTCTCGCAGCAGCGTGGCGAGGGTGCGTTCGGCGCCTTCGTGGCCGGCGGGGATGAGGTAGCCCCAGCCAGCCTCGGGCAAGGCCGCCAGGGTGTCTTCCCGGTTGGTGGCGGGGCTGATCTTTGGTCGAACCTTGGCGCGCCACGCGGGCACATGGAACGCGATCGGCAGGCTCCAGGCCGTGGTGTCGTAGGTGGGCTTGGGACCCATGGGGGCCTCACCTTCCAGCAGCGCCTGCGCCAGGGCACCCCGGGGCTGATCCAGGGGGACCATGTAGCTGCCCGAGGGCAGGCCGGCCCCCTTGACCGGCCCGATGGGTTCCAGTCCGGTGGTGGGGAGATCAGCGGTGGTGCGCAGCACCTCGATCCCGTTCCGCTGAAGCAGGGCCACCAGGTTGTGGGTGCGCGCCGGGTCCTCGCCTTCGGCCAGGAGGAACGCTCCGGCACGCTCGCCGAGGGCCGCCTGATCCCGGCGGGCCCGGTGGAAATCGCTCAGCAACGCTTGGCGCTCGGCGGCGGCGGTGGCCACCGTGGCCAGGCTGGCAGCGGTGTGCCGGAGCAGGCGGGATTCCAGGGTGAGGAGGTCACCATCCCGGCGCTTGTAGGCCAGGCCCGTGTGACCCGCGGCCTCGAAAGTCATGCCCACCGCACCCTGGAAGGTGGGCCAGGAATCCCCGTAGCCCGGGTAGAAGAGGTCGAACACGTCTCGGCTGAAGTAGGCCCAACCACGGGCGTCGAAGGTCTGGGCGACGCCCTTCCCGAAGATCGCCTGCCAGCGGCCGGAGAAGGCCTTGGGCAGCGCCTCGTGGATGGGCTGCATGGTGGGCGGGAAGAAGTAGCTCATCTCCGAGAACATTTCGTGGAAGTCCACCGCCACCTGGGGATTCCACTCGAGAAAGGCGGCCGTCTTGGCCCGGGTCTCGCCCTGCGTCTGCCAGGCCCAGTCCCGGTTTAGGTCGAAGAGCCGGTGGTTGAATCGGCCATCGGGCCAGCGTGTGGTGTTCTGGGCGTCCATGGGATCGCTGGCATTGAAGGGGGTGGTGGCCTCCATCACGCCCTGGATGTGCCGGGCCCGCCCATCAGGATTCTGCGTGAGGTCCAGGAGCAGCACGACGCGGTCCAGCTGACTCAGAACTTCAGGGCTGCGGGCCGCGGCGAAGTGGTAGGCCACTGCCATGGCAGCTTCGGAACCTGACGCCTCCGAGCCGTGTACGGAATAGCCCAGCCACACGAAGACGGGGCTCTTCTCCACGATGCGCCGGGCCTCCTCCTCAGAGCAGGTTCTCGGATCCGCGAGCTTGCCGTTCAGCGCCTTCCATTCCTCCAGGCGCCGCAAATTCTCGGGCGAGGTAATCACCATGAAGGGCTGCTCGCGGCCCTCCTCCGTGGTGTGCTGCGTGGTGAGCCGGACGCGATCCGGCAATGCCGCGGCCAGGCTGCGCGCATAGGAAAGCAGAGCATCGTGGGTGGTGTAGCGGGCGCCGAGGCTGGGTTGGGGCACCTCTGGCCGATGATCCGCAGCGGGCAGCAGTCCCACGGGCAGGCCCGCCAGGAGTGGAGCCGCGGAAATCCAGGCGGCGAGGGCTAGGCGCATCGGGTGGCCCACGCTCACTCCAGATCCAGGAAGGCCGGACCGGCGTGGGTGATGGAACCGGCGCCGAAGGTGATGACCAGATCGCCGTTGCGAGTCAGGCGCTTGAGCGCCTCCGGCAGATCCTCCACCCGGTTCACCAGTTGGACCTCCTTCTGGCCGTGGGCGCGCAGGGCCTCGGCCACGGCGGCGCCATCCACGCCCTGCATGGGCTGCTCGCCGGCGGCGTAGATATCGGTGACGAGCACGGAATCCGCTTCAAAGAAGGCCGTGCCGAACTCGTCGAGCAGGGCCTTGGTGCGGCTGTACCGGTGGGGCTGAAAGGCCGCCACCAGGCGGCGCTCGGGGAACCCCGCCCGGGCCGCGGCCAGGGTCGCCATGATTTCCGTGGGGTGGTGCCCGTAGTCGTCCACCACCAGCACGCCGCCTTTTTCGCCCTTCAGGTGGAAGCGGCGGTCGGCCCCGGTGAAGCTGGAGAGGCTGGCCCGGATGACCTCCGGCTCGACGTCGAGTTCCAGGGCGATGCCGATGGCCGCCAGGGCGTTCAGCACCATGTGGTGGCCGGGCACGCCCAGGCTGAAGGCCCCCAGGTCCACGCCATGGGCCGTCACCTTGAAGTGCGTGCGGAAGCCTTCCTGGCGGATCTCGCGAGCCCGGATATCCACCTGCGGATGGGTGCCATAGGTGCGGACCTGGCGCTTGAGGCGGGGCCGCACGGCCGCCGCGTGGGGATCGTCCATGCAAAGGAACACGGAGCCGTAGAAAGGCACCTTGTTGGCGAAGGTCACAAAGGCATCCTGGATCTCGTCCAGGTCCTTGTAGTGGTCCAGGTGTTCCCGATCGATGTTGGTGATGACGGCCAGGGTCGGGTTCAGCATGAGGAAGCTGCCATCACTCTCGTCGGCCTCCGCCACGAGGAAAGGGCCCTTGCCGAGCTTGGCATTGCTGCCGATGGTGCCGAGCTTGCCGCCGATGACGATGGTGGGATCGATGCCGCCCTGGCTGAGCACCTGGGCCACCATGCTGGTGGTGGTGGTCTTGCCGTGGGAGCCCGCCACGGCGATGCCGTACTTCATGCGCATGAGCTCCGCCAGCATCTCACCCCGGGGGATCACGGGTACTTTGGCGGCGTGGGCGGCCACCACTTCGGGGTTGTCGCCCTTCACGGCGGAGCTGATCACCACCACCTGGGCGCCTTCAATGGACCGGCCGTGGTGGCCCAGATGCACCGTGATGCCGAGGCCGCGGAGGCGTTCTGTGACGGCGCTCTCCTTGAGGTCCGAGCCCGATACCTGGTAGCCGAGGTTGGCGAGTACTTCGGCGATGCCCGACATCCCGATGCCGCCGATGCCCACGAAATGGATGTGCTGGATCTTGCCAAACACCTGGAAGCCCCCATGCTGAATGCGTCAGGATACCGCCAAGGCCGGTCCCATGATGATCAATGGCACGGGTCTGGCATGGTGAAATTCCCATCCGATCCAAGGAGGTGTGCGATGCGACCCTGGTTTCCGCAACACCGAATCATGACCGTTCTTGCAGGTTTCGCACTGGTTTCGACCCTCTGTGGCGAACCGCCACGGGAAGGGGCCGAACGAGGCACAACGCCGCAGCCCAGGGTTTCTCAGGCAGGGCGGGCCGCCGCCCCCACTCCAAGTGCGCAGCGGACGAACCCTACTTCCGGACCCCGGTCCAAGGGGTACCAAAGCCGACGCCCGAACGGGGAGCTCGTCAGGGTCTCGGTGCAGATGTATGGCGGCACTCGCACCGTGATTCCTCCCGGATGGGTCCGCTGCACGACCTTGCCCGATATGGGCTACTGGCGCCACCGAGACATCATGGCCGAGATTCAGTGGCTGTCCCGCAATGGGTTCATCCCCGTCAGCCCCGTCGGCGATGGCGTGGAGGCCCTGTCCGACTACTCCCAGCAGCCCGCGGGCTGGCGCGCCTACGGCATCTCCGTCCCCGTCGGCGGCACGGTTCAGGTCGAGGTCCAGCACGCGAAGCTGGGCTGGTTCCGGCTCATGCTCGTGGACAAATGGGGCAAGCCAGGCCCAGGCATGCTCCAGGCGGCCATCGCCCACCAGCCCGTGATGGTGACCTACAAGAACCCGAACAACGAGGCCACGGCCATCTACGTCATCGTGGACGACCCCGCCTGGTGGTCCGACGCGAAGGAGCCCTACACCCTGGTGGTCCGCCGGGACTGGGATCCTGCCAGGGCGGACCTCAGCCAGGTGAAGATGGTCGCGGGGCTCTGGGGTTCCAGCCCCAGCGTCAGCGCCGAGTTCCGTGGGCCGAGCCGGACCGGACCCGCTGTGTTCCCGCATTGAGAGGCAGGCTTCAGGCCTCAGGCTTCAGTAAGAGCAGAAACGGCGCCTCACGGCGCCGTTTCCCTGAAGCCTGAAGCCTGAAGCCTAGAGCCTAGAGCCTAGAGCCCAGAGCCCAGAGCCTAGGTCCACGGACACGCCCCCGTCACCTGCATGCGGAAGGCCCTGGTCTCCACGCTGAGCTCAGCCCGGTCCCGCTCGGCCACGGGTTCTCCGTCCAGGTGCCAGGGCAGGGGGCGGTCCAGGCGCAGGGTGGCACGGCAGAGGCGGCCTTCCTGACGGAGGGGCGTATGGCCGCCTTCCCGAAACAGCTGCGGCACCTTGGCCAGCAGGTCGAACCAGGAGGGCCGGGCCAGGGCCGCCCACTGGAGGGCCCCGTCCGTGGGGTCAGCTCCGGGGGCGATCCAAAGGCCGGAACCGTACTGGGGCAGGTTGGCGAAGCAGAGGCTCCAGGCGCTGGCCGGCAGGCTTGTCGGCGAGGGATGAAAGGCGGTCTTGATGCGCTCGATGCGGCCCTGGGGGGGATTGTAGGGGATGGGTTCCGCCTCCCAATTCAGGGCCGTGTCCGGCCAGGTGCGCCAGAGCTGCCAGCAGGCCTGGGCATAGGTACGGAACCCGCGGCCCGGAAGCCGGTGGAAGCGGTGGGCCACGGCGGCCTCGAAGCCCGTGCCACAGAGGTTGAGGAAGGGCTCGCCATCCAGGCGCGGGAGGTCCATGCGCAGCTCCCGGCCCGCGAGCAGGCGCTGCAGCGCCCCGGCGGGCTCCAGGGGCGTGCGCAGGCCCCGCGTCAGCCCGTTGCCACTGCCGCCGGGAATCGCTGCGAGGGGGACGGGACAGCCTCTTTCGATCAGGGCCTTGGCGGCATGGTGGAGGGTGCCGTCGCCACCCCACACGAATAGCGGACCCCCGGCCTGCGTCGCCTGGGCGATGGCAGGCCCGAAATCCCAGGGGGGGCCGAAGGGGATGGCCTCAACCCGCTCTCGCAGCTCTTTGGGCAGGGGCCGCAACAGGGCGTCGGGATCCTTGGCGGAGGTTCCCGACGTTGGATTGAAGAGGATGGGCAGCTTCATCCAGCGAGCATAGCGGCCTGGCGGACGATGCTGTCAATGGCACCGGGCAAGGTCGGGCCTGCTCCAACTTAATAAATCACGTGCCCTGACCTGCCTCGGATCCCCTGCTGTCGCTTCCACGACCATGCCGGGAATAACCGCGAAGCGCCCCCTGGCCGATCAGCTGCCTGAAGGAAGCCATGGGTTTTCGCCTGCGTCATATCCTCCGGCCCGTCCTGGCCCTTGTGCTGGGTCTGGGGTCCCTGTGGGCCCAGGTGCCCGAGTCCGCCGGTCGACTGAGTTGGCGGGAGTACGGCTACGACGATGGCCTTCAAAACCCTTCCATCTTCGCCATCTGCCAGGATCAGCGCGGGTTCATCTGGGTCGGCACCGATGAGGGCCTGCACCGCTTTGACGGAAAGAGCCTCCAGGTCTTCCTGCGCCCGGAGGGGCTGCCCAGCAGCGTGATCCAGGCCCTGCAGGCCGGTCCCGACGGCGGGCTCTGGGTGGGCACCTACCGGGGCCTGGCACGGCGGGAGGGCAACCGCTTCATTGCCGTGGGGGTGGAGCTGCCCGATCTGGCCAAGTCCATCACGGCCCTGGCCACGGGTGCCGGCGGAAGCCTCCATGTGGGCACGCTCAAGGGGCCCTACCGGCAGGTGTCCGGAGATCGCTTCGAAGCCATGGCCTCTTGGCCTGGGGGTTCGGTCAGCGCCCTCGCCACCCTGCCCGGAACCGGCGGGCCGTGCGTCGCTTCCTGGGATGGCCGCCGGGCCCGGGTCTTCCGGGCGGTGGGAGCCTCCTGGCAGGAGCTGGCGGGCACGGCCGGGTTCGGCCAGGCCCGCCTGGATGGCCTGGCGGTGGATGGAACGGGCACGCTCTGGGCCCGTTCTCTCGGAGCCCTCTGGTGCTTCCGCCAGGGGGCCTTCGCGCCGGCGCCCTTTCCGGTGAAGCGGACGCAGCAGACCGCGACCCTCCATGTGGACGGGCAGGGCCGGCTCTGGGTACCCGGTGTCAGCGAGCTGCTTTCCCTGGACCAGGGGAAAGTCCTGCGCATGGGCATGAACGAGGGCTGGCCTGGCCGGGTCAGTGTCGCCATGTTGTTGGATCGGGAAGGCTCCCTCTGGGCCGGCGGAGAGGGCCTGAGGCAGGTGAAGGGCCGCCGGTTCTGGCGGAGCTATGGGCCCGAGGATGGCCTGCAGAATCCCTATGTCTGGAGCCTCTCCCGGGATCCGAAGGGGACCCTGTGGGCCGGCACGGATCGGGGGCTGGCCCGGCTGGGCCCCGGCGGCTGGCAGATGATGCGAGGAACCGAGGACACCCAGGTCCGGTCCTGGGTCCTGGGACCCGATGGGGCCTTCTATCTCACGGGTTCTCCTTGGATCCGGCGGTGGGATCCGGCGACGGGTCAGTCGGTGAAGTTCGGGCCAGAACAGGGTGTCCGGGCCGATGGCCGCATCTTCCGCCTGCGCTTCGACCGGGCCGGCACCCTGTGGGTGGCCACGGACTCGGGGGGCCTCCTGCGGGGACGCGGCCAGGGCAACCACTGGACCTTCGTGCCCGAGCCCCTGCCGGGGGGCACGCCCAAGGAGTCCATCATGGACCTCCATGAAGATGGCGATGGGCGACTGTGGGCCCCTGGTGATCAGGGCCTGGCCCTTCGCGAAGGGGGCCGCTGGCGCCGCTTCACCCGTTCCGACGGCTTGCGCGCGGATGCGGTGGCGTGCGCACGCGCGCTTCGCAACGGTGACTTGCTGGTGGCCTACGACAAGGAACTGGGGATGGCGCGGGCCCGCTATGAACAGGGTCAGCTTCGCATCCTGAGGCACTTTGACGGGGAGATCGATCCGACCCGCACCCTCTTCTTCATGGGAGAGGATGCGGGGGGGAACCTGTGGGCTGGCACCCAGGCCGGAGTGCATCGGGTGAGTGCCGCCGGAACGGTGGAGCTGTTCACCTACCGCGACGGGCTCATCAGCGACAGCACCAACAACATGGCCTTCCATGCGGACCCCAATGGAGACGTGTGGATCGGGACCGTGGGCGGCATCGCGCGCTTTGATGCCAAGGCCTACGGAGGCGTCCCCCGCCCCCCTTCACTGGAAACCTATGCTTACACCCTGGGCTCTGATCCGTTCTATGGGGCGCCCAGCGGGCCGCTGGCGGTTCCCTTCCGGAACAACACCTTCGAGGCACGGTTCGCCGCCCTGAGCATCCTCCACGAAGATGACCTCCGCCTGGAGGTCCGCCTCGAGGGGCTAGAGAAGGAATGGCATGCGGCCCGCGGACGCTCGGAGCGCTATGCGGGCCTGGCGGCCGGCGACTACGCCTTCCAGGTCCGGAGCCCGGTCGGCGGTGGGACCTGGGCGCACTCGGTGCCCATCCGCTTCCGGGTGCTTCCTCCCTGGTGGGGGTCCTGGACCTTCCGGGCGCTGGTGGTGCTTGGGCTCGTGGGTCTGGCCTTCGCCTACACCCGGTGGCGGGTTCGGAAACTGAAATTCAGGAATGCCCTCCTTGAGGCGCGGGTGCGGGAGCGCACCCAGGCCCTTGACGCATCGGAACGGAGGGCCTGGGAGGCCTATGCACGCCTCCAGGACATGGACAGGCAGAAGAACCAGTTCCTTGGCATCGTGGCCCACGATCTGCGCAATCCCCTCAATGGCATCGTCCTGGCAGCCCAGCTGCTGGAGGAGGAGCAGGACCAGGCCCGGCTGAAAACGACCGCCAGGAAAATCGCCAAGCAGGGCCTGGACATGAGCGAACTCATCAGCCGGTTCCTGGACAGGGCCGTGCTCGAATCGGGGCAGGTGAACCCCCAGTTCGAACCCCTTTCGCTGGCAAGGCTGGCTCGGGAGATCCTCGAGTTGCACCAGACCCAGGCGCGGGAGAAGGACATTCTGCTGAGCTTTGATCCCGGGGGCGTGACTCCGGATGTGGAGGCGGACGAGACCTTCACGAAAGCCATCCTGGACAACCTTGTTTCCAACGCCATCAAGTTCTCGCCACCGGGCACCCGCGCCCTCGTTCAGCTGCGTGCGGGGGAGGGGCACCTGCGGCTGTCCGTGGCGGACCAGGGGCCCGGGTTCACGCTGGAGGATCAGCAACGGCTCTTCAGCCGGTTCGCGAAGCTGAGCGCCGCCCCCACGGCCGGCGAGGCGTCCACGGGCCTCGGTCTTTCCATCGTGAAGCACATGGCGGATGCCATGGGTTGCCAGATCTCGGTGGACACCCAGCCTGGGCTGGGTGCCACCTTCCACGTCGACTTTCCACTACTGCGAAGCGGATCCAGAACAGATGGATAGGGGGCATGACCTTCAGACTGCCCCGAGACGTCAGGCTTCCCGGTCCAGTCAATAAGCGCACCGGGCCACCCATTCAGCCATCTCCGCCAATCAATCCTCGATCAAAAACCTGACTGGTGGCGCCTCCAGCCGCAAATCCTATCCGGTGACAGGATGCTTCAGTCCTGGCCTCCAAGCGTGGCGCCAAAGCCGGTCCAATATGGACAAGGCCGTTCCCTGCCGACAGCAGGACATATTTCCCTGAAAAGTGCCACGACAGCAATTGTTGATGTCAATATGTCGGCAAAGCCTCAACCAGACGAATCTACCAACCACCAGGGCATCGGCACGTGGAGGGGGAAATGACACTTCGTAACGGCCCAATCCTTTTTCTATCACTGCTGCTCGCCGCAAGTTCCACCTCTGCGGCAGCCCAGGCGAAGCCGATGCCCGGCGGTTCCGCGATGCAGGTGGTCGTACCGAAATCCGTTTTGGGCGGCGTTGCGGGGGCCCCAGCCGAACTGCAGTGGCCACAGAAATTCGAACTGGGCCCTGGCGAGCGCCACGCCTTCGGGTTCTACGCGGGCCAGCCTGGCCGCATCCTGGTGACCGTGCAATGGCAGGGTGTCCCACTGGTCGTGAGCCTGGTGAAGCCGGGTGGCGGCACGGTAGACAAGACCGGGAGCGGCAGCGTGATGCTGGACTACATGACCACGGCCGATGACCTAAAAAAGGGCGTAATCTGGAGCCTGAGACTGCGTGCCGTGCAGGACCAGAAGCCTTTCGGCGCGGCGGGTACGACTGTGCATGACCGGCCCGTGAAGATCGAGGTCCGGAGCGTGGCCACAGGCACCGTGACGATCCAGCACCCGCCCGCGGACATGCAGCGAGCCCATGCCGAGTTCAACACACAAATGCAAAAGGCCGAGGCGCTCAAGGCGAACCTGCGCCAGCAGACTCTTGCCAAGCCGCCGCCTGCCGCCGTTTCGGCCAGCGTTGCCGCCCAGCGGCAGCTGCTGCTGAACAAGGGCGTGGCGGCCCGCCAGGCCGCGCAGCTGGAGCAGATCAAGACCAAGATTCCGGCAGAGGCCCACCAGGCGCTGGCGCAGCAGATTACCCTGCGCGCCCAGGGCAAGACCGTGTTGGCCGCGCCCCAGGCTGTAGCTGGTCCCGCGGCTGCGATCAAGCCGCTTCCCATCATCAAAGGCGCCACTGGTACCACGCCATCGAACACCCAGGCCGCGCCATCGATCAGTACCCTGAGCGCCATCCAGGGCGACCCAGGCACCCCCGTGCTGGTCTCAGGCAGTGGCTTCTCGGATGTTCCCGGTGAGGTCCACTTCATCGTGGCCAATGGCACCGACCTCGTCGCGCCCCTGACCACCTGGACGGAGACCCAGATACTCACTCAGGTCCCCTACAAGGACGGCGTGCCGGCTTACAACGGGTACCTTTATGTCAAGCGGGCCGATGGCGTCAAGACGACCCTGCGGAATTTCGCCTTCTACCCCCCGCTCGATGTGGTCGTCCTGGGCTTCCCCATCGCTTCAACCTCCGGTACCTATAACCAGGATGCCCAGCTCTTTGACTCGCATGCGCCTGCGCTCTGGTTTGGCACCATGATCCACTCCACCAGTTTCGCTCCATGGGGGCTGAAGGGGGATGACGAGTACTACCTGCAGACCCGTCTGAAGAACGGCTGGATCCTGGACTCGGCAGCGATCGGGAGCGATTCCCACGTCGGACCCTATACCACCGGAAGTGCAGGAGCCTACATCACAGACGCCCGGATTGGTACCGACTCGCCCTACGTCAAGGTGCATTGGTGGCTCGACGCCTTCAGCTATCTGTCCTATAACAGCCTGCAAGTCACCATCAGGGGCCCCAAGGGGCTGGCCTACAAGTAGAGCCCCTGCAGGTGCCGCGGCAACCGGGTGAATGATCCGGCCATCCAGTCGGATCATCCTTCGGTATGGAACCGGATCGGCGGTGCCTCCAGGCGCAGATCCTCACCGGTGACAGGATGCTTCAGCCCCAGGCGCCAGGCGTGGAGCCAGAGGCGGTCCGAGGGCGCGCCACCATAGAGGGCATCCCCCAGGATGGGGCGGCCCAGGTGGACAAGGTGGACGCGGATCTGATGGGTACGGCCCGTGTGGATGCGGGCCACGATCCAGTGCCCGGGCGCAAGCCCCGCGGTTTCCACCGCCGTGGCGGGCCGGAAATCCGTGCGGGCGGATCTGGCGTCGATGAGATCAACACCGGCGGAGCCGGATTGAACATTGGCGCAGCCGAAGCGGCCGGGATCGGCGCCCCGGATCCGGCCGATGGGCGCCTCCACGGTGCAGGCCTCCAAAGGCTCGGAGATGCGGGCGAGATAGAGCTTCTCCAGATCCCGCCCCGCGAAGGCGGCGGCCAGGCCCTTGTTGGCCTTGGGATCCTTGGCCAGCACCAGCAGGCCGGAGGTGCCCTGATCCAGGCGGTGGTGCAGGAACAGGCTCAGATCCGGGCGCTGGGCCTTCAGCAGGGCCAACAGGTCGTGCCGGTCCGTGGCCCAGGTGCCCTGGGTGGCGATCCCAGCGGGCTTGTCGACGGCCAGGATCCAGGCATCCTCGAAGACCACAGGAATGGTGGTGGTGGGCACCGGCGGCAGGTCGGGATCGAAGGCCACGCGGATCTCGATGCCGGGTTTCACCAGCTTCCCCGCCACCTTCACCCGCTTGCGATCCACCTGGACGCCCCCCAGCTTCAGGGCCTCCCGGGCCGACCGGCGCGACAACTCCGTGCGCTTGGCGATGAGCTGATCCAGCCGCAGCTCGGCGTCTTCGGGGTCTACGGTGAAGGTCCATTTTTTGAGTGCCATGACCCTAGGGTAGCCGGGGCGCACAGGGTCTGCTTTCAAAGTGGATGCGAGCCGCGACGCCGTCCAGCCGCGCGCATGGCAAGGCGGAGGCCGAAGGGCGATGCGGGACATCGTTCGAGGCCGCCAACGCGGGCAGGGGTGCGGCTGGGCGACGTCCCGGAGGGCAAGGGGCGGCGCCCGGCGCGATGCTACGTCAAGCTCCTCGTCGATAGTGCCGCTATCGCCTTCGTCGCTTTCCTTGCCTCGCTTGGGCGGCGCCCCTTGCGCGGCCACACCCCACTTTGAAAGCAGACCCTTGTTGCCTCAAAAAGCGAGGCAATCTGGCGTGAGGTTGGGCATGCTGGTGGGTGGAGGCTTCCATGATCCGATTGCTACGCGCTGGGCTGTTGATGGCTATAACGATGCTGGCCGCGGCCGCCGACCTCTCCGTGGCGGGCTGGGCGCTGAAGCCGGGCACCACGGCCCAGGCCAGCGACCTGCGCCTGGTGGCCGCCCCCGCCGGATCGGAGGCCACCCTGGCCTCAGCCCCCGTGACCCTGAAGGTGGGCGAACTCTACCGTCTCAACGCCACCATTCGCACCGAGGGCGTCCAGGCGGATGCGCTGGCTCGCTATCCCACGGCCCTGGGCGCCTGCCTCTCCATGGAGAGTTTCCCCTTCACGAACGCCTCCCAGAGCGTAGCGGGGACTTCGGAGCGGAAGGTCTCCGTGCTGTTTCTCGCCACCAGCCCCAGCGACCGGGTGCAGCTGCACCTGGGCCGCAACGGGAAGGCCACGGGCACCGCGGTCTTCAGCGAGGTGCGGCTGGAGAAGGTGGAGGACATCACGGCCTTCATCCCCATGCAGACCGTGCGGTGGGCCGGGAAGGGCTTCCGCTACGAGATGGGCGGCTGGACCTTCCTGCACATCGAGGGTGCGCCATACGCGCGGGGTCGCCAGCACGGCGAGCTCATGGCCGAGGAGATCGTTCGCTACATGACCAAGCTCGGTGTGCAGAAGAACGCGGCGGATCCCGTCCGGGGTTGGACGGATCAGCGCCAGATGGCGGATGCCCTGTTCTTCCGGAAATTCGACGTGGAATTCCTGGAGGAGATGAAGGGCATCGCCGATGGGGCCAACAAGGCCGGCGCGACCTTCAAGGGTCGGGCGCTGGACCTGCTCGATATCGTGACCCTGAACTGCGCCATTGATATGAGCTCCCTGCAGGACGGCCTCACTCACGCACCCCATCCTCTCAGCGGACGCACCTTCATGACCGGCGAGGACGAACTGGAACAGGGCGGAAAGGGCGACCACTGCAATTCCTTCGTGGCCACCAAGGGCGCCACCAAGAGCGGCCGCTTCATCTTCACCCAGATGTTCATGTGGAACGGCTACACCGGCACCGAGTTCAACGTGATGCTCGACGTGGTGCCGGAGAAGGGCCACCGGCTGGTGATGCAGGCCTTCCCCGGCGGCATCCACAGCGGCACGGACTGGTACCTGAACGCGACGGGCCTGGTGATGGGCGAGACCACCGTAGGGCAGACGCCCTTCAACGCCGACGGCACGCCCCAGAGCAACCGCATCCGCAAGGCGGCCCAGTACGCCACCAGCATCGATGAGGCTGCCGCCATCCTCTTCAAGCAGAACAACGGCCTCTACACCAACGACTGGACCATGGCCGACACCAAGACCGACGAGGGCGCCTGCTTCCTGCTGGGCACCGAGAAGACGAAGCTGTGGCGAACGGGCACCAAGGGCAAGCCCGCGGATACGCCGGGCGGCCTGAAGGACTACATCTGGGCCAACAACAACAACCGCGATCTCGAGGTGCGCAGCGAGTACGGCGCCAATCCCGAGAACGCCCCCGCCGACCTGGCCTTCAATACCTGGAACCGGGATATCGCCTGGCAGGATGCCTTCCGGACCTACGGCCAGAAGGGCTTCGACATTGACACGGCCACCCGGGTCATGGCCACCAGCCCCATCAACCGCCCTCATGCCTGCGACGCGAAGCTCACCACTTCTGAGATGGCCGAAAAGCTGGTGTTCATTGCCCATCAGGGCAAGACCACCCTGCGCGAAAAAATGGTGGGCGGCCGCTTCATCGCCGACCTGCCCATGGCCACGCCGCACCTGACCCACGGGTACACGGCGTTCAGTCCCATTTGGGTTTCTGCGAAGCTCCAGGCCGCGAAAACGGCCTGGAGAGAGGAAAAGATGGCGAAGGCTTCGCCTTCGCCTGATCTGTCTGGTGTGAAGGAGGCCTACAGCTATTCTGCCAAGGGGCTTTGGACGGGGACGGTGCGGCCCGCCACGGATGCGGAGAACTGGTTCGTCAGCGCTTCCGCGGCCTACTGGCAGCAGCTGAAGAACCTGCCGGGCATACCGACCAAGGCCTTCGAGAGCCTGGGTTCGGCCTTGGCGGATCTCAACACGCGCCACCTCTATCTGGAAGCCAAGGAGGGCGTGCGGGCACCGCTGGCCACCCGCACGGAATACGACCGCTACGGCGCCTACCAGATCCCCCGCATCCGGGGGACCTTCGCCCTGCACCAGCTGCGTCTGCAGCTGGGCAACGCGGCCTTCGCCAAGGCCATGCAGACGGCCCACAGCCGCTTCAACGACAAGCCCGCCCGCACGGCGGATCTGCTGAAGGCCCTGTCGGAGGGCGCCGGCCGCGACGTGGCGCCGATCCTAAGACCCTGGCTCGAACGGGCCGATCTGCCAGTGCCCAGCATCCAGGCCGAGGTCAAGCCGGTGGACAAGGGCTTCGAGGTCCGGCTGAAGGTCGAGCAGCAGGGCTTCGCCTATCCCTTCGTGACCAGCGTGAAACTGGAAACGGACAAGGGCGCCCGGCTGGAACGGCTTGAGATGAAGGACGCCAAGGCCGTCTTCATATTCACCAGCGAAGCGAGGCCCACGCGGCTGGTCTTCAACGCCGGCCATGACCTCCCGGTGCCCCGTACGGATTTCTGGGTACCCGGCAATGTGCTGGACGACTGGAGCGCCACCCTGCTGGTCTATGGCACCGCCCGGGAGCTGGAGGCCCAGCGCACCCTGGCCACCGGCTACCGGGATACCCTGGCGGAAGGCCTGACGGAAGTGCTGCTGCCCCTGCGGACGGATGCCGAAATCAGCGATGCCGAGCTCGCCGCGAGCGATCTGCTGGTGTTCGGCGGCCCGGCGGAGAACGGCCTGGCGGCTCGGCTCCAGGCCGAAGGCAGGCTACCCCTGGAGGCGGGATCGGGCTGGTTCAACTGGCAGGGCCGGACCTACGGTCGGCCCGACGATGGCCTCCTGGCCGCCTTCCCCAGTCCCTGGAATCCCAAGCGGATGCTGGTCTTCGTGATCGCCAACAGCCGCGTCCAGCAGTGGGCCATGACGAAAGCCATTCCCCGCGGCCTGCCCGGCTGGGCGCTCTACCGGGGCAGCGAGGTCCAGCAGAAAGGTCACCCTCAACCGGGAAAGCTAAGTCTGGTGTTTGGGCAATAAAAGCCCGGCAGAAAGGTGCCCCGCGGGTCGGTTTCGTGGTGGCTGGGTACAGGAATCACAATCTTGTTTCAACCCGCCCTCCCTGGGCTAGGATGGGCTGAGCCACGCCTTCACCCGTCAAGAGGAACAGCCCTTGCGCATCCAATTCGATCCGAGTCTCGGCCGCCTGGATGGCGATACCGACCCGGGTCTCGTCGCCCACAAGCCCTACCTCCAGCTCAAGGCGATCCACCGACTGGCGACGGCGGTGACGCGGGCGGCCACCATCGAGGAAATCCTCGAGGCCGCCATCGAGGGATTGGTCTCGGCCCTGTGCATCACCCGCGCCTCGATTCTCACCTGGGGCGAGGATGGCCGGATGCATTTCCGGGCCTGGCGGGGCCTGAGCGACGAGTACCGGAGGGTCGCGGATGGCCACTCGCCCTGGCAGCGGGAAGCCATCGATCCGGAACCCATCCTCATGGCGGATCCCCAGCTGGAACCTCTAGACGAAGCGCTCAAGGCCGCCCTCCGCTGCGAAGGCATCCACGGCCTGGCCTTCATTCCCCTGCTGTACAAGGGCCAGCTGCTGGGCAAGTTGATGGTGTACGCCGATCATCCTGGGGCCATTCATCCCGACGCGGTCCAGCTCACCCAGACCCTGGCCGGGCATGTGGCTTTCGCCCTGGGGCGCAAGCAGGCCGAGGATGAGCAGCTCGCAGCCGAGATGCGGCTCAGGCGGATCCTCCGCAGCATGCCGGTGATCCTCTACGACGCGGAAGTGCCGCACCCTGCCGCGGCGACCTGGGTCAGCGACAACGCCGGGGGTATCGTCGGCTACTCCGTGAAGGAACTGCTCAGCATCCCGGATCTCTGGGATCAGCGCCTGCATCCCGACGATCGCGCCGATTTCTACACGGCCCTGGATCTGTGCCGCACTGTTGGGTCCGCGATTGCGGAATACCGCTGGCAGCGGAAGGACGGCATCTGGATCTGTCTGCTCGACCACATGGAAAAGGTCGAGACCCAGGCCGATGGCCGGATCCATATGGTGGGCGTCCTGACGGACATCAGCGAACGCAAGCTCCAGGAGGATGCCCAGCGGGAAAGCCAGAAGCTGGAAGGGATCGGGCTGTTGGCCGGCGGCATCGCCCACGACTTCAACAACCTGCTGACGGCCATGACCGGCAACCTCAACCTGGCCCAGATGAAGCTGCCTTCGGACAGCCCCGTGCAGATCCACCTCGGCAATCTGGAATCCATCCTCGAACGCGCGGCCGACCTGACCCGCCAGATGCTGGCCTACAGCGGCCGCGGGAAACTGCATGTGGCTGTCGTGGACCTGAACCGGACCGTGCATGAAATGACGGAGCTGCTCCGCGTCTCCATCTCGTCCCAGGCCCAGCTCCTGGTGAAGCCGACGCCCCGGCTGCCGCCCATCATGGCCGATGCCACCCAGATCCATCAGGTGGTGATGAACCTGATCACCAATGCCTCCGAGGCCATCGGCGACCGCGAGGGCACCATCACCCTCTCCACCCGCCTGGAGCGGGTGACGGCGGACAGCCTGCCGCCGGCCCCACCCTCGCCCCCGATGGTCCCCGGGGACTACGCGGTGCTGGAAGTGGGGGACACGGGTTGCGGCATTCCGCCCGAGTCCATTTCCCGGATCTTTGAACCCTTTTTCTCCACCAAGGCCACGGGCCGTGGACTCGGCATGTCGGCCCTCCTGGGCATCCTACGGGCCCACCAGGGCGGCGTACGGGTGGCCAGCCGGCCCTCCGGCGGCACCACCATCACCATCTACTTCCCCACCCACGGGATGGCGGAGACCCCGAGTGCGGCCACGGACCGGGCCCAGGTGCTGGTGGTGGATGACGAGCCCATGATCCTCATGAATGCCTTGGAACTCATTGAAGGGCTCGGACTCCAGGCGGTGACGGCCCGGAACGGCCGAGAGGCTCTGGAGCGCATCCAGGAGAGCACCGCCGGGTTCGCCCTGGTGATCATGGATCAGATCATGCCTGGCGTGGATGGCCGCACCACCGCGCGGCTGATCCACCAGCTGGACCCGGACCTGCCCATCATCCTCAGCAGCGGCTTCTCTCTGGAGTCCAGCGAACTCGGCGAAGGCATTACGGGCTTCCTGCCCAAGCCCTACAGCCTGGCCCAGCTGCGGCGGGTGCTGGGGAAGTACGGCCTGGCCTGAGGGGCGGGCTTTAGAAAGTTTGCAGACTGAGCCAACAATCCACCCGCGGGTTTCGAGGCCCGCGCGACATCCTTACAATTCATTCGGTCGGGGATGAACGGGGATGAACGGGGATTCACGGGGATGGGATCGAGATGGAACTTCGCCATCTTTTCATCCTCGTCCATCCCCGTTCATCCCCGGCTAAATCGACTTTGCTTTCTGAGTGCAAACCCCTGTGAAGTCAGGGCCAGCGCAGGCCGGACTGGGTCAACGGCGCATGGAACAGGCCCATCTTGAGTGGCATCCCGCTGTGGACCGGAACGGTCAGGAGGGCCATGGCTCCGGGCTTCTTGTAGATGTGGTGGCTGCCCTTGATGCGGGCCAGGATTCATCCAACCCTGGACCGCTTCCAGAATGTTCGCTTTCACCTGGTCGAGCGTCTCTCCCTCGGTCATGCACCCAGGCAGACCGGGAACCTCGGCCCAATAGCCGCCCTCTTCTGCCTGGTGGATGATCGCGTGGAGAGTCACCAGTGATCCTCATGGACACAGGGTCCATCCGCAATATCGGCTCGGAAGAGTGGAGAGACAAGCAACCCGTGCGCTGATGGGAGGTGGTCAGGCTCCTAGATCGAGTACCCCTGGGTGTCCACCTCGAGGGCCTGCTGGCGGGCGGCGAGGTCGGCGAGGGTGGTGGCGCGGAGTACCTCCCGGGCGGCCTCGATGCTGCGGTTCCACAGCTCGTGGACGGCGCGGGCGCCGTGGGTGGCCTTCGGTGCCAGGCCGGCCCCGCCCAGGCGGCCTTCCAGGGCCTCCAGCACCTCCAGGGCCGAGATGTGGCTGGGGTGCTTGGCCAGCTCGCAGCCGCCACTGGGGCCGCGCTGGACCCGGATGAGGCCGTCGGCCTTGAGGCTGCCCAGCAGCACCCGGAGGAACTTCGGGGGCAGGGCCTGGCGCTCGGCGATGGCATCCACCAGCACAGGGCCATGCCCCGCCTGCATGGCCAGCTCCACCATGAACTGCAATCCGTAGCGCCCCTTGGCCGAACCTTTCATGACCGAACCTCCGCATTCAAGATATCCGAATGCATAATCAAATCAATCAACAAACTTGACAATTTGGGTTTCGTTCCCATACTCCAGGATTCGGGTCCCCCGAATCCTGGAGCGAACCATGAGCCGTCCTACCGAGCGTCCCAACCGTGTCGAATTCGCCTACGACCTGATCGGCTACACGCCGGTCGTGCGCCTCAGCCGCATTGTGCCCAAGGGCTCGGCCAAGGTCTACGTCAAGCTGGAAAGCGCCAACCCCGGCGGCAGCGTGAAGGACCGCATCGCCCTGAGCATGATCCAGGATGCGGAAGCCAAGGGTCAGCTCAAGCCCGGCCAGACCCTGCTGGAGGCCACCAGCGGCAACACGGGCATTGGCCTCGCCTTCGTCGCCGCCACCAAGGGCTACAAGATCACCCTGGTGATGCCCGACACCATGACCCAGGAGCGCCGTTCCCTCCTAAAGGCCTACGGCGCCGAGCTGCTGCTGACGCCAGGCTCCGGCGGCATGAAGGCCGCCGTGGACAAGGCCCAGGAGTTGGCGGACGCGGATCCGAACTACTTCCTGGTGCGTCAGTTCGAGAACCCCGCCAACCCCGAGGTGCATCGCCGCACGACTGCGCTCGAAATCCTGGAGCAGGTGCCCGAACTGGATGCCTTCATCGCGGGCGTGGGCACCGGCGGCACGGTCACCGGCGTGGGCGAAGTGCTGGCGAAGAAGAAGCCCGGCACCCTGGTGGTGGCCGTCGAGCCCGAGACCTCGCCGCTGTTGAGCACCGGCAAGGCCGGCCCTCACAAGATCCAGGGCATCGGCCCCAACTTTGTGCCCGCCATCCTGAACCGCGAAGCCTTCCAGCGCATCCGCCCCGTGGGCTACGACGATGCCATCGCCATCGCCCGCCGCCTGGCCCGGGAAGAGGGCCTGCTCTCCGGCATCAGCACCGGCGCCATCGTTTTTGCGGCCCTGGAAGTGGCCAAGGAACTGGGCGAGGGCAAGACCGTGGTGGCCGTGCTCTGCGACACCGGTGAGCGTTACCTCACCCATCCCCTATTCGCCGAGATCGATGGGCCGGTAATCTAAAAAAGCAGGACAGGATTAACAGGATGAACTGACGGATTAACAGGATTCTGAAAGCGGGTCATTGGGAGCTCATGTCCCTAATCCTGTTAGTCAAGTTTTCAATCTTGTTAATCCTGTCCTGCCTGTTTGATGTTCTCCGCAGTGCCTATACTTCTGGGCACTGTCCGAGGTGTTCATGAGGTTTGCGGCCCTGCTGCTGGTCACCCTTTCGCTGGTGGCTCAGGACGTTTCGCCGGAGAAGCCCACGGCCTTCGAGCGGGGGGTGGTTCAAGAGATGAGCGACCTCCGGGTGCGTCCCCGGGCCTACGCAGAGCACCTCCGCGACCAGCGGGAGTACTTCCAGGGCTTCCTCTGGAAGCGGCCGGGGCGGGTCCCCCTGCGCACGGAGGAAGGCGTGGCAGCCCTCGACGAGGCCATCGCCTTCCTCGAAACAGTGCGCCCCGTGGGGCCGCTCCGCTTCAACGAAGGGCTGGCCCGGGCCGCCCGCCTCCACGCCCAGGACATCGGTCCCCGGGGTTCCATCGAGCATCTGGGCACGGACGGGACCCGGCTCTCCGTGCGGCTCAACCGCCTTGGCACCTGGCATGGCACCATCGGCGAGAATATCGGCACCCTGGAGGAGGATCCCCGCCAGGTGGTCATCCAGCTGCTGGTGGATGATGGCGTCCCCGGCCGGGGGCACCGCCACAACCTCTTCAACCAAGATTTCCACCAGGCCGGGGCCGGGCACGCGCCCCACCGGGAGTACCGCGTGGTGACCGTCATCGATTACGCCGACGGGTTCGTTTCAAATCGTTGAGGGACCTCAATCCCAGAAAAAATGAAACCGTGAAAAGCGCTGGTCGCGGAAGCCGCGGAATATGCAGGAAGGCACAGAAAAGGCAGGGGTCGTCCGCTCTGTTAGCACGGGCTGCATCCCGGGGGGGCCTGATACCAAGTTGCGTTCAAAGATAGAGATTCACCACGGTGACACGGAACCCACGGAGGTGGCACGGAGGGCTCCGTGCGCCAGCCATCCTGCTTCGCGGGGCGCGCTGCGCCCTGGGGCCGCATGCGGCCCCGCCAGCGGTTGCGGGCAGGATCCGCGCGATCGCGTGGCCGTCCGCCCGCAACCGCTGGCCTCGCGAAGCTCGTCCGGCCGGGCCCCTCGGTGCCCTCCGTGTCTTCGTGGTGGATCCTTTATGATTGAACGCGGAACGGTATAAGCCGCGCTTTTGGGAGGCGATCGAGGCGCCCCCGGGATCACTTCCGGTCGCGCCGGAAGCCGCCTACGGCGGGCCCGTGCGGTGAGGGCCAGGGCCCCTTCCGCGTTCTCTGCGGAATTCCGTGTCTTCCGTGACCAGCCAGCCTTGAATGCCTGAGGCGGCTGGGGGTCGATGGCCCGGGCGGCCTATTCCCGACGCTTTCGCCTTTTCGCGGTTTCAGGCTTTCATGCGCCGAGATGGTTCGCAGAGGTGTTGAGTCTGCTAGCCTGGGCCATCCCTGGGGTGATGAGCAATGGCCTACCTAGCCCGGCTCGGCGCGCCGGTTCGCGGCTTCCTGGAATTCCTGGGCGACCAGGCGCACTTGGTGCTGCGCACGCTGCGCCACGCCCTGCTGCTGCGGATGAACCAGCTGGCCGTGGTGGCGGGTCAGGTGAAGCTGCAGATCCGATTCACGGGCCTGGACGCGCTCTGGCTCGTGAGCGGCACCGCTCTCCTGCTGGGCGCAGTGACCCTCATCCAGGCCTTCAGCCAGCTCTCGGGCCTGGGCGCCGAGAACTACATCGGCGTGCTGATGGTGCTCATCATCCTCCGGGAGCTGGGGCCGCTGCTCACGGCGGTGCTCATCATCGGCCGCAGCGCCACGGCCATCGCCGCGGAGCTGGGCGCCATGCAGCTGAACGGGGAAGTGGACGCCCTGGCCATCCACGGCATCAACCCCTACCAGTACCTCCTGCTGCCCCGCTGGCTGGGGGTGCTCATCTCGGTGTTCGTGCTGGTGGTGTTCTTCGATACGGCGGCCCTGGCCGGCGGGTTCCTGGTGGCGAAGTTCAAGTACGGCGTCACCTTCGGCTTCTACATGGAGTCGGTGCGACAGACGCTGTCCAACCTGGATTTCCTCGCGACCCTCCTGAAGATCGTCCTCTTCGCGGGGGCGATCACCTTTCACGCCTGCCACTTCGGCCTGCGGATCCAGCGGAGCCAGACGGAGATCCCCCAGGCCGTGACCAAGACCGTCGTATCGGCGCTGGTGGCCGTCTTCGCCCTGGACGGCCTCATCGCCGCCCTCTTCTACTTCTGACCCGGGGCCCGCCGATGATTCAGGCCAGCGACCTCGCCCTGCAAGCCCCGGATGGGCGGTTGCTGATGGAGGGCCTGGAGCTGGCCGTGCCTCGGGGCGGCAACCTCCTGCTGACTGGCCCCAGCGGCTGCGGCAAGAGCCGCCTGCTGAAGGTGCTCGCGGGCACGGAGCGCCCGGCCCGGGGCCAGGTGCGGGTGGGCGGCCGGGAGATCTGGCCCGTCGGTGGCGTCCTTGCCCTGACCGGGCATGTCCGTCTGGGGTTCGCCTTCGCCTCCGGCGGCCTGCTGTCCAACCTCAGCCTCCGGGAGAACATTGCCCTGCCCCTGAGATTCCTCGATCTGCCCTTGCCTGATCAGCAGCGCCGCACCGAAGGGGCGCTACAGCGCCTGGACCTGCAGGCCGTCGCGGGTCTCCGTCCCCACGCCGTGAGCGCCGCCGCCCGCAAGCACGGGAACCTGGCCCGGGTGCTGGCCCTGGAGCCCGAGCTGATCCTGCTGGATGATCCCCTGGAGGGACTGGACGCCGGAGACCGGGCCATCGCCCAGGACCTGATCCAGGCCTGGTCTGAAAGCGCCGCGGTCACCCTGCTGATCGCGGCCGAAGAGCCCCATGCCTTTTCCTTCCTGGAGGCTGAACGCCATCAGCTTTCGGGCGCACCGATGTCTGTGGAGTCCCCATGAACTTCGAGAAGCAGGACGCCCGTCTGGGGCTGCTGGTTCTGGCCGCCTTGGGGCTCTTCCTGGGGCTGGTGGCTTACAAGAACGCCGGCGCGGTGACGGAACGCACCTATCCGCTGGTGGTGCGCCTCGACCAGATGGAGGGCCTGGCGCCCGGCACGGATGTGCAGCTCAAGGGCTACCGGGTGGGCTCGGTGCAAAAGGTGGAGATGCGCCAGGCGGGGAAGGACTACCACTTCCTGGCCCGCATCAACCTGCGTGAGGATATCCAGCTCTGGCGCGGCACCCGGGCCAGTCTGTCCCCCAAGGGCGTGGGCAGCGTCATGCTCGATCTGAAACTTCCGGAACTGGCGGATCGAACCGTGCCCCTCGTCGCGGGGGACGAAATTCCCGGCGATTCCGGAATATCCATCGCCGGCGTGCTGGAGCGGGCAGACCACCTCATGGGCAGCCTACAGGCGGGCGTGGATGGCCTCCGCAGCCGCATCGAGCAGAAGGGGCTGGGGGATGTGCTGGACCACCCCTCCGTGCGCCAGTCGCTGCACTCCCTGGATGCCACTCTGCGGGAATTCCAGTCCCTGGCCCAGGAGAGCCGCGGCCTGGTGAGCCATGCGGATCGCAGCATGGGCGGGGCGGACAAGGCCCTGGCGGCCCTGGACCAGAGCCTCGGCACCGTGCGGACCCTCCTGGAGAAGCGGGGTCCGGAAATCGATCAGATCCTCATCAGCCTGGCGGCCACGCTGAAACAGGCCGAGGCCGCCCTGGGCCGCTTCACCGCCCAGGATCACCCTGAGCTGGCCCAGAGCCTGAAGAGCCTCCGCCGCTCCCTGGCCTCCGTGGAAGAACTGCTGGAGCTCCTCAAGCAGAAACCCAACCGCGTGGTCTGGGGCACTCCCAGCGAGGCCGAACGGGAGAAGGCCAGGAAGAGCCTCGAAGCCGCCAAGCAGGCCCCGCCTGGCCCTTGAGGCTTGGACCGGCTCAAATTCCCAGCAGCACCTCGCGGAGTTCGTTCAGGCTGAAGGGCTTCTGCAGGGTCGTGACGGCGGGGAAGTCCTGCAGCAGCATCTTCAGCTCGGTGTCCTGGAAGCCGGTGGCGATGAGCACTCGAATATCGGGGCGCAGCAGGAGAATGCGGGGCAGGGTTTCAGCGCCGGTCATGCCTGGCATGTTGTGGTCCAGGATGACCAGATCGGTTTCCAGGCCCGCGTCCAGGCGGCGGATGGCCTCCAGGCCCCCTGAAGCGATCTCCACCAGGTGACCCAGCTGCTCCAGCATGGGCGGCAGAGTGCTGCGGATGAGCTCATCGTCGTCCACCAGCAGGATGCGCAGGGCGCGCTCGGGCTGCGCCGCGGCCGACTCTCCAGCGTCTTCCAGGGCGGGCCTGGCCACGATCGCCGGAAACCGCAGCAGGATGCGCGTGCCATGGCCCACCTCGCTCTGGATATCGAGGGTGCCACCATGGGCCTTCACGGTGCCGTACACCATGGCCAGGCCCAGCCCCGTGCCGCGGCCCGGCGGCTTGGTGGTGAAGAAGGGCTCGGTGACTCGGTGGAGGATCTCCGCCGGGATCCCTTCGCCGGTATCGGCCACCAGGAGGCACACGCTGTGCTCTTCGGCCAAGGTATGGATGCGCAGCGTGCCGCCCTTGGGCATGGCATCGAAGGCGTTCACGCAAAGGTTCATGAAGGCGCTGCCCAGGGTACTCGATTCCCCCATGATGCGCGGCAGCTCCTCGGCCAGCTCCACCTGGAAAGTGAACCGCTGCCGGCTGGTGCGGATCAGCAGGTCCAACTCTTTCTGAAGCAGGGCGTTGAGGTCCATCTGCTTGGCCTGCTGGAGGCCCTTCCGGGCAAAGTCCGTGAGCCCCTTCACCAGATCCCGGCCCCGGCCCGCGGCGTTCTCGATGGTATGGAGGGACTTCACCAGCAGCTCATCGCCCTCGCGCTTGATCTGCAGGAGGGAGGCCATGCCCAGGATGGCGGCCAGCACATTGTTCATGTCGTGGGCGATGCCGCCGGCCAGGCTGCCCAGGCTGTCCAGCTTCTGGGCGTGCTGGACCTCGGCTTCCAGCTTGCGTCGGTCCTCCTCGCTGCGCCGTCGGTCGGTCAGATCCTGGGCGAAAACGAGAACCGCCAGACCCCCCGGAAGGTCGAGGGAGACGGTCTGGATCTCCACGCTGACCTCCCGCCCGCGCAGCGAAAGGAGCACCTCTTCGACCAGCGACCGGGGTTGTCCGGTGGTCAGCACCGAATGGATGCGCTCCGCAGCCAGGCCGCGGAAGTCCGGATGGACGAGCCTCATGATCTCCAGGCCCAGCAGCTGGGCGGGGTTCTCGGCATCCAGGAGGTGGGCGGCGGCCTGGTTGGCATCGATGACGCGACCGTTGCGGTGGATGAGCATGGGGGCGGGCGAGGTTTGGAAGAGGTACTGGAACCGGTACGAGCTTTCCTTCAGTGCGGCCGTCATCTGGCGCTGGTCCCGGGTGGAGCGGGCGATCCGGCGGACCCAGAGGGAGATGCCCGTGCTGCCCAGCGCCCAGAACACCAGGATCGCGGTGAAGGAGATGCCTTTGTGGGTCAAGCCGAAGGAGGATGGGCTCGAGCCCATGGGCACCGTGACGCTGATGCCCCCCCGGATGTCCCCCAGTTGGTAGCCCTGGTGGGCGTGGCAGGCCAGGCAGCTGGGCTCGACGGCGAAGGCGCCCATGTAGCGGAGGATGGGCCCCCCCTGATCCTTGAGTACTTCCGAGTACTCACGGGCCCCGCGCCCAAAGGCTTCCAGCGCCTTCCGCTCCCAGGCATCCGGCGCGTTCTCGGGCCGGATCGGATCCAGGCTGGTGATGTGCCCCTGCAGCCCATAGGCGTCCTTGCCGAGCTCATGGACCATCCGGGTCATATAGGCGGGGTTCACCAGTGTGAGCTTCACGCCCTCCTGGGTGGTGAGGTCCCGGTGGGGCAGTCCGGCCAGATAGGGATTGGCGGGCGTCTTCTCATCCAAGGGGACGTAGACGCCCCCGCGCTGCGCCGCCCAGCGGCGGTAGGCCAAGTCCTTGTGGTAGCTGTCCTTGGCGCGGTAGAGGGCGATCGCCCGCTCCTCCTGGATGGAGTAGTACCAGGTCACCCCCAGCATGCAGGCGACGAGCAGGGTCCAGAGCCCGAACATCGCCAGGAAGGTCCGCTTGACGCTGGACCTCAGGAGGATGGAGGGGAGGGGAAAGGCCATGGGGTTGGGACCGGTTGGGAAAGGGAGGTGAAAGGCCTCAGGCTTCGCGTCCGCACCAGGTGACCATGCGGCTGGCGATGTTGTCGAGGGGCGCCTGCTGCTCGACAGCACCGCGCATCCAGGCCGCCCGCGGCATGCCGTAGACCACGCAGGTGGCCTCGTCCTGGCCGAGGGTGTGGCCGCCCTTCTGGCGCATCTGGAGCAGGCCGCGCGCGCCGTCATCGCCCATGCCGGTGAGGATGACGCCCATGGCGTGGTGGCCGCAGCACTCGGCGACCGACTCGAACAGCACATCCACGGAGGGCAGGTGGCGGGACACGCGGTCGCCGGTCTGGAGCAGGGCCACGAGGCCCATGCTGTGGCGGCCTACGGTGAGGTGGGCTTCGTTGGGGGCCATGTAGACGGTGCCCGGTTTCATGGACTCGCCATCTTCGGCGACCTTCACCCGGGCCCTGCTGCTGCGATCCAGGCGCTCCGCGAAGGCGGCGGTGAAGCCTGGAAGCATGTGCTGGACCACGGCGATCGGCGGGAGGTTTTCCGGAATGGCCTCGAAGATCCGGCGCAGCGCCTCCGTGCCACCGGTGCTGGAGCCGATGGCGATGAGGGCCCGGCCTGCCTTCGCCCGGGCCGCCAGGGGCGCCAGGGCGTGGGTGGCGGGCGAAGGGGCCCGGGTTCCGCAGACCCGGGCCAGGGAGGCCGCGTAGACCGTTTCGGCGATCTCGGCACCCATGGCCTCCAGGCCCCGGGCCTGATCCATGGCGGGCTTGCCGATCACATCGATCGCGCCCAGATCCAGGGCGTCCAGGGCCGTGCTGGTGCCCTTGGCGGTGAGGCTCGATAGCATCACCACGGGCATGGGGTGGGCCTTCATCAGCTTGCCGAGGAAGGTGAGCCCGTCCATGCGGGGCATCTCGACATCCAGGGTCAGCACGTCCGGATCCAGATCCTTGATGCGCTCACGGGCATCATAGGGATCCTTGGCGGTGCCGACGACTTCCAGCAGGGGGTGCCGGGACAGGATGCTGGTCAGCACCTGGCGGACCAGGGCGCTGTCATCCACGACAAGGACCCGCCGCTTGCGTTCTTGGTTCATGTGAACAGCTCCACATCACTACCTATCGGCCTGCCCGTGACTTCCTGGATATAGGTCAATTCGCGGTTCAGGACCGTGTTGTTGTGGGTGTGCTCCATCCGCTTGACCAGCACCTGGCCGGTGTGGGGGAAGAAGTAGACCTTGCGCGGAAAAGGGCCGCCCATGTCCTCGCTCCAGATGGGGATATCCTCGTTGCGCAGGAATTCCCGCACGAAATCGACGTTCTGGCCCCCCACGTCCGTGGACATGCCCTGCATCACCCGCCCCCCGCCGAAGGCCTTGGCCACCAGCCGATCCCGCTGGGCCCCGAGGTGCAGCAGGTTGTTGATGAGGTATTCCATGGCCGCCGCGCCGTACCGGGCCGCGAAGAACACGTCCGGATCGCGCTCGCCCTTCTTTACGGGCAGCATGAAGTGGTTCATGCCGCCCACCATGGCGATGGGGTCCAGCAGGCAGGCTGCCACGCAGCTGCCCAGGACCGTGACGATCACCTCGTCCTCGGCGGTGGCGTAGAACTCGCCCGGTAGGATCTTCATGGCCTGGCGGTTGAAGTTACGGTCCAGGTACTTGGAGGCGCGGCCCTGCGTCAGGGGGACGGACAGGGGGCTCATGATCCCGGCTCCCGGCGCCGGTAGATGGTCTGCCCCAGGGACTGGAAGCCCAGGGTCTGGTCGAGCAGGGCTTCGGAATGGCCCACGAACAGGAGTCCGTCCGGCTCCAGCAGATCATGGAACCGTTTGAGCAGCTTCCGCTGGGTGGGCTTGTCGAAGTAGATCATCACGTTCCGGCAGAAGATGGCCTGGAAGGGGCCACCTTCCAAGGCCCAGTCCGCATCGAGCAGGTTCAACTCCTGAAAGGTGATCAGCCGGCGCAGCTCGGGCCGCACCCGGACGAACTCAGCGCGCTCGCCGGTACCCCGCTGGAAGCCCAGGCGCTTCCACTCCATCGACAGGCCCTCGATGCGGGCCATGGGATAGACACCGCGGGCCGC